>NZ_CP104694.1:3709076-4014585 GCF_025398735.1 Tahibacter amnicola | reverse complement strand
AAGCGCCAGCTGGCACGCGAGCTGACCGGCTTCATGATGCCGTCGGCGTTCCTGGTGCTCGACCGCCTGCCGATGACGCCCAATGGCAAGATCGATCGCAATGCCTTGCCGGCGCCCGAATCGCAGCATTTCTACCGGCAGACCCATGTTGCGCCGGAAACCCCGCTGGAAGTCCGCCTGGAAGCGCTGTGGCGTTCCCTGCTCGGGCGCGAACAGGTCAGCGCGACCGTTGGCTTCTTCGAGGCGGGCGGGCATTCGCTCCTCGCCACGCGCCTGGTCTCGGGTATTCGCGCCGAATTCGAGGTCGAACTGTCGCTGCGCGAGATCTTTGAACATCGCACCATCCGGGAACAGGCTGCGCTGATCGGGGCGAAGCCGATGTCGGCCGCGCCGCGTATTCGTGCGACCGGGCGCCCGGAAAAGCTGCCGTTGTCGTTTGCGCAACAGCGCATCTGGTTCGTGACGGGCGATGGCCGGTCCGACGCGGGCTACAACATCGTGACTGGCCTTTCGCTGGCGGGCCGGCTGGACCGTGCGGCACTGCTTCACGCGGTCCGTGATCTTTTCGCGCGTCACGAGGTACTCCGCACCACCTATCACGCGGACGCGGATGGCCTGTGGCAACGGATCCATCCCGACGCTGCCGTCGCGCTTCCGGAAATGGACTGGTCGTCACAGGATGTAGCGCAGCAACGTGCAGCCCTTGAACGCCTGATGGCGAGTGAAGGCGCCAGGGCGTTTGACCTGAGCCTTGACCGCATGCTGCGTGCGACGCTGGTCGCGCTATCGGACGAGGAGCACGCGCTGATACTGGTGATGCACCACATCGCCTCGGACGGCTGGTCGATGGACGTGCTGGTGGAGGAGTTCGGTGCATTGTATGCGGCGTACAGCCAGGGCCAGCCGGCGTCGCTGCCGGCCTTGCCGGTGCAGTATGCGGATTACGCGCTGTGGCAGCAGGCCCAGGTGCAGACGCTGGCCGAAGGGCTGGATTACTGGTCGCAGCAACTGGCGGCAGCGCCGGAGCTGACGACGCTGCCGGGCGACCGGCCGCGTCCGGCGCAGATGGTGCCAGCGGGTGCCAATTACCGCAGCGAGTTGCCGGCCGCGCTGGTGGAGCGCATCCGTGTGTTCTGCCAGGCCCGCGACGTGACGCCGTTCATGCTGCTCGAGGCGGTGCTGGCCTTGCTGGTGAGCCGCTACAGCGACCAGCGCGACGTGGTGATCGGCACGCCGGTGGCGGGACGGTTGCAGCGCGAGGTGGAACCGCTGGTGGGTTGCTTTGTGAACAACCTGGCGCTGCGCACGCAACTGACACCGTCGATGCGGTTTGACGAACTGCTGGCGACGACGCGTTCGACCGTGGTGGATGCCTACGGTCATCAGGGCGTACCGTTCGACAAGGTGGTGGAGCGGTTGCAGGTGGAACGCAGCCTGAGCCACAGCCCGCTGTTCCAGATTCTGTTCACCCTGCAGAACACGGCGCAGCGCCGCCTGGCGCTGCCGGAACTGACGGTGACCGCGCTGCCGTACGCGGCGCAGACGACCAAGTACGACCTGGAGCTGACGGCGTGGGAACACGAGGGCGCGCTGCGGCTGAGCTGGCAGTACGCGACGGCGCTGTTCGATGCGGCGACGATCGAGCAGCTGTCGGCCCACTACGCGACGTTGCTGAGTGCGGCGCTGTCGGCGCCGGCATCGCCGGTCTACCAGCTGCCGATGCAGACAGCGCAGGACCAGTCGCGCTGGCAGGCCTGGAACCAGACGTCCAAGGATTACCCGCGCGATCGCTGCGTGCACGAGCTGTTCGACGCGCAGGTGCAGCGCACGCCGCAGGCATTGGCGGTGACCGACGGCGAGCGGAATCTCTGCTACGCGGACCTGGACGCCTGGGCGAGCCGGGCGGCACAGGCACTGCGCGCCCAGGGCGTGGGCCCGGGCAGTGTGGTCGGCCTGCACGTGGGCCGCTCGCTGGAGCAGGTGGTCGGCGTGCTGGCGATCCTGAAGGCCGGTGGTGCCTACCTGCCGCTGGAACCGGAACACCCGGACGCGCGCCTGTCGTACATGTGCCAAGACAGCCGCGTGCGCTGCATCGTGAGCGTGCATGCACTGGCCAGCCGCTGCGCGAGCTGGAGCGAGTCGACGCTGTGCCTGGACGATGCCGCGGCCCTGGCGGCATACCCGGTGCAGGCGCCGGTGGTGGACGGGCTGGATCCGCAGCAACTGGCGTATGTGATCTACACCTCGGGATCGACCGGCCAGCCCAAGGGCGTGCTGGTACCGCACCAGGGCGTGGTGAACTACCTGGATCACGCGCAGGGTTACCTGCAGCCGTATCACCGCGGCGCGGTGATGGGCACGCCGCTGAGCTTCGATGCGACGGTGACGACGCTGTTCACGCCGCTCCTGATGGGCAAGTGCCTGGTGGTGCTGCCGTCGGAGACGGGCGCGCTGTTTGCGGGCCTGGGCCGCTACCTGTTCGAGGACGGGCAGGAATGGCTGTTCAAGCTGACGCCGGCGCACCTGGACGGCCTGTATGCCAGTGATGCGGCGCAGGCCGGACCAATCGCTCTGCGACATTGCCTGGTGATCGGCGGTGAGCAGCTGTCGACGGCGACGGTGGTGAAGTGGCAGCGCGATCGTCTGCCGCAGGCGGAATACGTCAACGAATACGGCCCGACCGAAACGGTGGTGGGGTGTTCGGTGTACACGGTGCGTCGTCCGGAAGATCTGCAGCGCTGCGGTCACGCCGTGGCGATCGGCCGGCCGATCCAGAACACGCAGTTGTACGTGCTCAACGAACTGGACGAAGGGGTACCGCCGGGTGCGGTGGGCGAGCTGTGCATCGGTGGCGACGGCGTGACGCGGGGCTACCAGAATCGCGACTCGCTGACGGCGAGCCGGTTCCGCGAACACCGTCTTGCCGATGGCACGGTGACGCGGCTGTATCACAGCGGCGACATCGTGCGCTGGGCGCAGGACGGTGAACTGGAATACCTGGGCCGGCGCGACGAGCAGGTCAAGCTGCGCGGCTACCGGATCGAGCTGGGCGAGATCGAGGCGCAGCTCAAGCACGATGCACGCGTGAGCGATGCGGCGGCGGTGGTGCAGGGCGTGGGCAGTGATCGCCGTCTCGTGGCGTTCGTGGCGAGCAATGTGTCCGACGCCGAGCGCGGTGCCCTGGTGGAGTCGCTGCAACAGGCGCTGCGCCAGACCCTGGCCGAGTACATGCGCCCGACGGTGATCGAGGTGCTGGCGAGCCTGCCGCTGACGGCCAACGGAAAGGTCGACCGCTCAGCGCTGCCGCACCTGTCGGCGGCGACGGCCGCGCAGTACCGCGCGCCGGAGACCGAAACCGAACGCACGCTGGCGGTGCTGTGGCAGGAGCTGCTGGAACGCTCCGAACCGGTCGGCGCGGAAGACAACTTCTTCCGGCTCGGCGGGCACTCGCTGCTGGCTACGCGCATGGTGGTGCAGATCAACAGCCGGTTCGCCGTCGACCTGAGCGTCAAGGACGCGTTCGAACGGCAGGATCTCGCCGCATTGGCAGAACTGGTCGATATCCGGCGCGCCAGCGCGCCGCCGTCGATCAGCGCCATTCGCGCGCGCGCCGGCCTGACGCCGGCGCCCTTGTCCTTTGCCCAGCAACGGCTGTGGTTCATCGATCGGCTGTCGGGTGGCAGTCGCCAGTACAACATCGCACTGCCGATCGCGATCCATGGCCGCCTGGATGTGCATGCCCTCACCGAGGCGCTGAAAACCATCGTGGAACGCCATGAGGTGCTTCGCACGGTGTATCGCGAGGACGAAACCGGATCAGTCCAGCAGCATGTGCAGGCACTGGATGAGCTGGCACTGAGCGGCTACCTGGACTTGCGCGAACACGATCCCGCCGGGCGACAGGTTCTGCTCGCCGAGCAAGTGCGTGCGGCAGCCGATACCGGTTTTGACCTGAGTCTTGACCGCATGCTGCGTGCGACGCTGGTCGCGCTATCGGACGAGGAGCACGCGCTGATACTGGTGATGCACCACATCGCCTCGGACGGCTGGTCGATGGACGTGCTGGTGGAGGAGTTCGGTGCATTGTATGCGGCGTACAGCCAGGGCCAGCCGGCGTCGCTGCCGGCCTTGCCGGTGCAGTATGCGGATTACGCGCTGTGGCAGCAGGCCCAGGTGCAGACGCTGGCCGAAGGGCTGGATTACTGGTCGCAGCAACTGGCGGCAGCGCCGGAGCTGACGACGCTGCCGGGCGACCGGCCGCGTCCGGCGCAGATGGTGCCAGCGGGTGCCAATTACCGCAGCGAGTTGCCGGCCGCGCTGGTGGAGCGCATCCGTGTGTTCTGCCAGGCCCGCGACGTGACGCCGTTCATGCTGCTCGAGGCGGTGCTGGCCTTGCTGGTGAGCCGCTACAGCGACCAGCGCGACGTGGTGATCGGCACGCCGGTGGCGGGACGGTTGCAGCGCGAGGTGGAACCGCTGGTGGGTTGCTTTGTGAACAACCTGGCGCTGCGCACGCAACTGACACCGTCGATGCGGTTTGACGAACTGCTGGCGACGACGCGTTCGACCGTGGTGGATGCCTACGGTCATCAGGGCGTACCGTTCGACAAGGTGGTGGAACGGTTGCAGGTGGAACGCAGCCTGAGCCACAGCCCGCTGTTCCAGATTCTGTTCACCCTGCAGAACACGGCGCAGCGCCGCCTGGCGCTGCCGGAACTGACGGTGACCGCGCTGCCGTACGCGGCGCAGACGACCAAGTACGACCTGGAGCTGACGGCGTGGGAACACGAGGGCGCGCTGCGGCTGAGCTGGCAGTACGCGACGGCGCTGTTCGATGCGGCGACGATCGAGCAGCTGTCGGCCCACTACGCGACGTTGCTGAGTGCGGCGCTGTCGGCGCCGGCATCGCCGGTCTACCAGCTGCCGATGCAGACAGCGCAGGACCAGTCGCGCTGGCAGGCCTGGAACCAGACGTCCAAGGATTACCCGCGCGATCGCTGCGTGCACGAGCTGTTCGACGCGCAGGTGCAGCGCACGCCGCAGGCATTGGCGGTGACCGACGGCGAGCGGAATCTCTGCTACGCGGACCTGGACGCCTGGGCGAGCCGGGCGGCACAGGCACTGCGCGCCCAGGGCGTGGGCCCGGGCAGTGTGGTCGGCCTGCACGTGGGCCGCTCGCTGGAGCAGGTGGTCGGCGTGCTGGCGATCCTGAAGGCCGGTGGTGCCTACCTGCCGCTGGAACCGGAACACCCGGACGCGCGCCTGTCGTACATGTGCCAAGACAGCCGCGTGCGCTGCATCGTGAGCGTGCATGCACTGGCCAGCCGCTGCGCGAGCTGGAGCGAGTCGACGCTGTGCCTGGACGATGCCGCGGCCCTGGCGGCATACCCGGTGCAGGCGCCGGTGGTGGACGGGCTGGATCCGCAGCAACTGGCGTATGTGATCTACACCTCGGGATCGACCGGCCAGCCCAAGGGCGTGCTGGTACCGCACCAGGGCGTGGTGAACTACCTGGATCACGCGCAGGGTTACCTGCAGCCGTATCACCGCGGCGCGGTGATGGGCACGCCGCTGAGCTTCGATGCGACGGTGACGACGCTGTTCACGCCGCTCCTGATGGGCAAGTGCCTGGTGGTGCTGCCGTCGGAGACGGGCGCGCTGTTTGCGGGCCTGGGCCGCTACCTGTTCGAGGACGGGCAGGAATGGCTGTTCAAGCTGACGCCGGCGCACCTGGACGGCCTGTATGCCAGTGATGCGGCGCAGGCCGGACCAATCGCTCTGCGACATTGCCTGGTGATCGGCGGTGAGCAGCTGTCGACGGCGACGGTGGTGAAGTGGCAGCGCGATCGTCTGCCGCAGGCGGAATACGTCAACGAATACGGCCCGACCGAAACGGTGGTGGGGTGTTCGGTGTACACGGTGCGTCGTCCGGAAGATCTGCAGCGCTGCGGTCACGCCGTGGCGATCGGCCGGCCGATCCAGAACACGCAGTTGTACGTGCTCAACGAACTGGACGAAGGGGTACCGCCGGGTGCGGTGGGCGAGCTGTGCATCGGTGGCGACGGCGTGACGCGGGGCTACCAGAATCGCGACTCGCTGACGGCGAGCCGGTTCCGCGAACACCGTCTTGCCGATGGCACGGTGACGCGGCTGTATCACAGCGGCGACATCGTGCGCTGGGCGCAGGACGGTGAACTGGAATACCTGGGCCGGCGCGACGAGCAGGTCAAGCTGCGCGGCTACCGGATCGAGCTGGGCGAGATCGAGGCGCAGCTCAAGCACGATGCACGCGTGAGCGATGCGGCGGCGGTGGTGCAGGGCGTGGGCAGTGATCGCCGTCTCGTGGCGTTCGTGGCGAGCAATGTGTCCGACGCCGAGCGCGGTGCCCTGGTGGAGTCGCTGCAACAGGCGCTGCGCCAGACCCTGGCCGAGTACATGCGCCCGACGGTGATCGAGGTGCTGGCGAGCCTGCCGCTGACGGCCAACGGAAAGGTCGACCGCTCAGCGCTGCCGCACCTGTCGGCGGCGACGGCCGCGCAGTACCGCGCGCCGGAGACCGAAACCGAACGCACGCTGGCGGTGCTGTGGCAGGAGCTGCTGGAACGCTCCGAACCGGTCGGCGCGGAAGACAACTTCTTCCGGCTCGGCGGGCACTCGCTGCTGGCTACGCGCATGGTTCTTGCGATCAACCAACGCTGCGCGGGCGCGGTGCAGCTCAAGGACATCTTCGAGCTTCAGACCCTGGCCGAGCTGGCCCTGCATATCGACGTCAAGCGCATGTCGACCTCCGCAACGGCATCTGACGGCACCAACGGCAATGCCGTTTACGAAGAATTGGAGTGGTAGTCATGGAAACCGCGAAGAAACTGCTGGCATTACTGGGCTCCAGGCACATCGAGGTCTACCTCGACGGCGGCAAGCTCAAGACCAGGGCGGCGCCGGGCGCCATCACTGACGAGGTCGCCGCGCTGATCAAGGCTGGTCGCGATGATCTCATCGCCCTGCTCGCAGCGGGTAATGTGGCCATTTCCGGTATTCCCAAAGGCAACGCCGATGCCGGCTCGGCCGTCACGTCGAGCCAGCGCCGGTTATGGCTGAGCCAGAAGCTGTCCGATGCCAAGGCCATCTACAACGTGCCGCTGGCGGTCAAGCTGACCGGCGTGCTCGACGAAGCCTCGCTCGACCTGGCCCTGCACAAGGTGGTGGAACGCCATCAGGCCCTACGGACGCAATTCGTGGAGCAGGGCGGCGACGTCGTCGCGCGTGTCCGCGGCGCGGATCTGGTGGTAGGCCGGCATCGCGTGGATGCGCAGGCCGGCGATCCTGCGCCGGCACGTCGCCTGGTTGCGGAGCTCGTCGCGCGGCCGTTCGACCTCTCGGAAGACCTGCTGTTTCGCGCTGACCTGATCAGCGCAGGCCCGGAGGAACACATCCTGGTCCTGTGCATGCACCACATCGTCGCTGACGGGTGGTCGTGCGCCGTCCTGGTCAAGGAACTGGAAGCGCTCTACAACGCCGGTGGCAGCGATGCGTCACTTCCCGCGCTGACCGTGCAGTTCGCCGACTATGCGCAGTGGCTGGCGGCGCCGGAACAGCAGCGCGCCGAAGAGGCCCACCTGGCTTACTGGCGTGAACAATTGCGCGACGTGCCGGCGGTACATGCCCTGGCGCTGGATCATCCACGTCCACGTGTGCAGTCCTATGAAGGCGCGGAACGCGAGCACCTGCTGTCCGAGCAACTGACGGCTTCAGTTCGCGCCTTCGCTGCCAGGCAGGGGGTGACAGTGTACTGCCTGCTGCAGGCGGTGCTCGCGCTGGTGCTTGGGCGCTGGAGCAACGAGAAGGACATCCTGATCGGCACTTCCACGGCTGGCCGAAATTATCCCGAGCTTGAGAACCTGGTGGGCTTCTTCGTCAATCCGCTGATTCTGCGCAACCGGATTTCCGATACGGCGACGGTGACCGAGTATCTGGCGAGTGCGCGTCGTCTGCTGGTGGAGGCCTTCGAGCACCAGCAAGTTGCGTTTGAGCGCGTCGTTGACGAGGTATTGCCGACGCGCTCGGCCAGCCATGCGCCGCTCTTCCAGTTCATGTTCGACTACCAGGGTGCCAGCAATGGCACCGGGCAGGTGGCGCTGAACGGCCTGGATTGCCAACTGCTGCCGATCGGCAGCACCGGCGCGAAGTACGACATCGAGATCACCGCCACGGAACTGTCGTCGCGCACGCACCTGCGCTGGGTGTATGCGGCGAAGCTGTTCGGGGAGGCCACGGTCCGGCGCCTGCAGCAGTCCTTCGAAGCCCTGCTGGCGGCCTTTGTTGCCTCGCCCGACGAGCGCATTGCGGCCTTGCCGTTCCTGCCCGCAGAAGAAGCGGCATTCATCGCGCAGGCCGGACTCGGTCCCCGCGTGCCGGTTTCGTCGTTGACATTTCCCGAACGCGTCGCTGCGGTGGCACGCGAGTTGCCAGACTCCGTGGCGGTGGAGTTCGACGGACAAACCTACAGCTACGCCGAGATCGATTCGCGCGCGAACAAGCTCGCCCATTTCCTGCGCAAGCTGGGACTGCGCGCCGGCCTGCGTGCCGCTGTGTATCTTGAGCCCGGCCCGGAGCTGGTGATTGCCATCCTGGCAGTCCTCAAGGCCGGTGGCGCCTATGTGCCGATCGACCCGGCCTATCCGGAAGATCGCGTGGAATACATCCTCGACGATGCTCAAATCAGCATCGTGCTGTGCAGCCGCGAGGCCATGAACGAGGGATTGCCCGGCGACCAGAAAGTAGTTCCGGTTGACCTGGAGATCCAGGACGCCCTGTTTGCCAGCCAGCCCGACGAAGCCCCCGTCTGGCCGTCGGGTGAGGAACCACAGATCGCCTATGTGCTGTACACCTCCGGTTCCACCGGCAAGCCCAAGGGTGCAATCATCCCTCACAGCGCGCTGGGCAACTACCTCGACTTCGCGGCGACGTATTTCCGCGACGACCTGCGTGGCGCCATTGTCAGCTCCTCGATCGGCTTCGACGCGACGATCACCTCTCTGCTGACGCCGCTACTCATCGGAAAGCGGGTTGTTCTGCTCGGAAGCGCGCTGGACGCTGTTTTCGGCGGACTGAAGCACTACCTGCTGGAAGACCCGCACACCTGGCTGTTCAAGATCACGCCCGCGCATCTGTCGGCGTTGGGGCATGCCTGCGGCCGTCTTGGCCGGTCCCCGGCGCGTCACGTGCTGATCATCGGTGGCGAGCAGCTGGATCATGCCGTCGTTGACCAGTGGCGTTCGCACTGGCTGCCCGAGGCGACGTATGTGAATGAATACGGCCCCACTGAAACGGTGGTCGGCTGTTCCGTTTACGTCATCGACGGGCAGTCCGTCAACGTTCCGGTAAGCGGTGCTGTGCCGATCGGAAAACCGATCGCCAACACTGGACTGTACGCGGTGAATGGCGGTCAGCTCGTGCCGTTGGGCGCGGTTGGCGAACTGCATATCGCCGGCGCGGGATTGGCGGAGGGTTACCTGAATCTCCCCGAAGTGAGCGCGCAGCGTTTCGTGACGCTGCCGAACGTCGACCCGCAGCAACGCTTTTACCGCACCGGCGACCTGGTGCGTTTGCGCAGCGACGGGCACTTCGAGTTCATCAAGCGCTGCGACGACCAGGTCAAGATCCGCGGCTACCGCATCGAGACCGGCGAAATCGAGTCGGCATTGCGCGGTGTAACCGGGGTTCGGGAAGCGGCGGTGCTGGTCCAGGACGAGCCGTCGCAACGCCTGCTGGTGGCGTTCCTGCAACCGGCGGATGACGTTGCCGACGCAAAAGTGTTCCAGCAACGGGTCCGCCAGGAGCTGGCGCGGTCCCTGCCCGAGTACATGGTACCGGCTGCGTTCGAGTTGATCGCCGCCTTGCCGTTGACGGTCAACGGCAAGGTCGACAAGAGCGCGTTGCCCCGCATCGACGTCGCCGCCTCACTGGGCCTGAACTATGTCGCTCCCCAGTCAGACCTGGAAGGGGCCTTGTGCACGCTCTGGCAGGAAGCCATTGGCCTGGACCGCGTCGGCATCCACGACAATTTCCTCGATATCGGCGGCAACTCGCTCATGTTTGTGCGGCTGAGGGCCGACATCGAGAACCAGTTCGGCTGCAAGCTCGACATCACCGCATTTTTCGAATTTCCGACGATCGCGGAGCTGGCCCGGCATCTGCAGTCGATCCGCGACACGGGGCAGTCGATTGCCGAGGCGATCGTTGATGGCCGCGACCTGGCGCCGCGGACTGCCGCACAGGCGCAGGCACCGATCGCCATTATCGCGATGGCCGGTCGTTTCCCCGATGCGGATAGCCCGGATGCGCTGTGGGAGAACCTGCGTGAAGGCCGGGAATCGCTGCAGACATTCTCCGACGCCGAACTCATTGCCGGGGGATTCAGCCCTGCCGTAGTCGCTGATCCGGCGTTCGTGCGTTCGGCCGCCTTGCTGCGGGACGTGGCGTCCTTTGACGCGGACTATTTCCGCATGACGCCGCGCGAAGCGGAGATCCTCGACCCGCAGCAACGACTCCTGCTGGAATGCTCGGTGCACGCGCTGGAAAGCGCCGGCTACGGCGATGGCGCGCAGCCGCGGCACTGCGGGGTGTTCCTAGGGTGTGGCGAAAGCACCTATCTGGCCCATCACCTGCTGCCGCAGATGACGCTGATGCGCGACCTCGGGCTCAACGTCCTGCACGCCAACAGCAATCATTACCTCGCTACCCGCATCGCCTACAAGCTGGATCTCACTGGCCCTGCGATCACCATCGCAACGGCCTGCTCGACCTCGCTCGTCGCGGTGCACCAGGCGGTCAACAGCCTGCGGCACGGTGAATGTGACATGGCACTGGCCGGTGGTGCGGGCGTGTCGGAATTCGGCCCGAGCGGCTACCTGTACCGGGAAGGCGGCATCGAGTCGCCGGACGGGCGGTGCCGCGCCTTCGACGCGGATGCGCGCGGTACCCGCGGTGGCAACGGCGCCGGCATCGTGGTGCTCAAGCGCCTGGACGATGCGCTGCGCGACGGTGACAACGTGCTGGCCGTGATCCGGGGCACGGCGCTCAATAACGATGGGTCACAAAAGGCCGGGTATACCGCGCCCAGTGTGGTAGGACAGACCAGCGTGATCGAGGAGGCGCTGCGTGACGCGCAGCTCGACGCTCAGCAGATCCAGTACGTCGAGACGCACGGCACGGGCACGCCGCTGGGCGATCCGATCGAGTACCGCGCCTTGCGCAAGGTGTTCCACGCGGCCGGCGAAGCCCGCTGCGCGCTGGGCACGCTCAAGCCCAACATTGGTCACCTGGATGCGGCTGCGGGCGTCGCCGGACTGATCAAGGCCGTGCAGGCTGTTCGGCACGGCGTCATACCATCGTGTCTGCACCTGGATCGCCCGAACGAGCTGATCGATACGGCGGGCAGCCCGTTCTATTTCCCACGCCAGGCCCTGCCCTGGACCTGCGCCGAAGGCGAACCTCGCCGCGCCGGCGTCAGTGCGTTCGGAATCGGCGGAACCAATGTCCATGTAATCATCGAGCAGGCACCGGCTGTGGCCGGCGGAGAGAGCAACAGTGAAGATGACGGCTACCAGCTGTTTCCACTGTCTGCCCGGTCCGAAGCGTCGCTGGTGGCTGCGGCAGACGCGCTGCGCGAACACCTGGCCAGCACGCCCGGCCAGCGGCTGTCGGACATCGCCTACACGCTGCAGGTGGGACGTGAGGCTCATCCCTGGCGTCGTCATGTTGTCGCCAGGGATCGCGATTCCCTGGTTGCCGCGCTGGCGGAAGCGGGCTCACGCAAGGCCCGGCACCACGACGATGGCCGCAAACGCCTGGCAACGGTGTTCCTGTTCCCGGGGCAAGGGGCGCAGTACGCCACCATGGGACAGGGGCTGCTCGGCGTGGCGCTGCGCTACACGGAAGCGTTTGAGCAGTGCCGGGCGCTGATCGCCCGCCACGGCGGTTTTGATCTGCGCGACAAACTCGCCGAAGGCAATGCGGCGCTGTTGCCGACGGATGTCGCCCAGCCGGCGCTGTTCGCCCTGGAATACAGCCTTGCCACCGAGCTGACGGGGCTGGGCGTCGAACCTGCCGCGATGATCGGACATAGTCTTGGCGAGTTCGTTGCTGCCTGCCTGGCGGGCGTGTTCACGCTGGAGGACGCCATCAGGGTGGTGTGCGCGCGAGCCCGGTTGATGCAGGCGGGCGAGCCGGGCGCGATGCTGGCCATCAGCGCAGCGCGCAGCGCAGCCGAACCCTGCTACGACGTGAGTAGCGTGGCACTCGCGGCGATAAACGGTCCGGAGAACTACGTGGTTTCCGGCGCGACGGCCGTGATCGCCCAGGTCGAGGCACAGCTCAACCAGGCGGGTATCCAGTGCCGCACCTTGCAGACCTCGCACGCTTTCCATTCACCGATGATGACGGCGGCCGCGGACGGGTTGCGCACAGTCCTGGCGGGTGTCGCGCTGAACCCACCGACGATGCGCCTGCTGTCCAACGTCACCGGCGCGTTCATGACGCCGGAGCAGGCCTGCGATCCGGACTACTGGGCGAGCCACCTGTTGGCCCCGGTGCAATTCGCCCAGGGCCTGGAAACGCTGTGCCGTGTGTTGGGCGCAACCGGCGCGGATCTGGCGTTCGTCGAGGTGGGGCCGGGGCAGGGGCTTTCGAACCTGGTCCGCCGCAACCCCTGCGCCGCCCCGTCGCTGGCGACTCCGACGTTGCGTCATCCGCAGGAGTCAGGCGACGACGTCGTCTACTGGCTCAATGCGCTCGGCAAGCTCTGGACGCTGGGCGTCGGGCTTGACTGGCGCCAACTCCATGGGGTTGGCGCGCGCCGTCGCGTCGCGTTGCCGACCTATGCCTTCGATCGCAAGCGGTTCTGGATCGACCGGCCCAAAGCCGGAGAACGGCCGCTTCCCCCGGTACATGCGGCCCCGTCGACAAACCCGGAAGCGTGGTTCTACCTCCCGAACTGGCAGCTCGCGCCGGCGATCACACAGCCGGTCGACGCGACCGGTGAAAGCGTCGTTGCCTCAACCTGGCTGGTGCTTTCCGATGAGCTGGGCATTGCCGAGGCCCTGGCCGAGCGTATTCGTCCGCATGGTGAACCACGGGTCATTCCGCCCAGCGCTTTGGCGCCGTCGCTGATGGATGATGCGGCACAGCTTGAGCGACTGGTAGCGGGCCTTGCCGACAGCACGTCGGTTTCCATCGCCTGCCTGTGGCCCCTGGTGGCGACGACGGTGGAGTCGCCGGACTACGCGGAGTTCGAACGTCTCCAGCGACGCAGTTTCTATCCGTTGCTTGCGCTGCTGAAGGCCATTTTTGCGCAATGCCCCCGTCTGGAAGTGCGGCTGCATGTTGTTACCGACCGGGCGCTGCGTGTGACCGGCACCGAGACGATCCAGGCGGGGCTGGCGACGCTGCGAGGTCTGTGCAAGGTAGCGGCGCAGGAGAATCCACAGGTCGTCTGCCGCCTGATCGACATCGATGCCACGCAGGCCGGCAACGTCGTTCAGCGCGGGCGGATTGCCGAGCAGTTGTGGCGCGAATTCAACGCGGCGCAGGACGCTCCCGAGGTCGCGCTGCGCGGCAACGGGCGCTGGCTGAAGCACTTCCTGCCCCTGGCCGACAGCCGCCTCGCTACGCCACGCCCGGTTCTGCGCCACCGCGGCCACTACCTGATCACCGGTGGGCTCGGCCGCATCGGCCTGCAGTTGGCGAAGTGGCTGGCGGAGGATTACCACGCCCGGATCACCCTGGTGAGCCGCCGTGAA
This sequence comes from Tahibacter amnicola, assembly GCF_025398735.1. NCBI lineage: Bacteria > Pseudomonadati > Pseudomonadota > Gammaproteobacteria > Lysobacterales > Rhodanobacteraceae > Tahibacter > Tahibacter amnicola. The sequence continues at coordinate 4,000,786 of NZ_CP104694.1, read as the reverse complement.
TTCCCGGCAAGACAGGATTGGGCACGCGTTGACGAAGGCCTCTTCACCGCAGCCGTCGCCGAGCAAGTGCGGTGGTTGAATGCTTTGTGCGAAGCAGGCGCGGATGTCCACGTGCTGCGCGCCGACGTGGCCGACTACGCTGCGCTGGAGGTTGCCGTGACCGACGCCGAACGGGCCTGCGGCGCGATCGCCGGCGTGTTCCATGCGGCGGGCAACGTCGAGGATTCGGTACTGCCGTTGTCATCCACCGACGAAGCTGCCTGCGAACGGCAGTTCGCGCCCAAGGTGGCAGGCCTGATCCACCTCGAGCGCGTGCTGCGTGGCCGGCGTGTGGATTTCTGCCTGGTGATGTCTTCGCTGGCAGCCGAGCTGGGGGGGCTGGGATTCACCGCCTATGCGGCCGCCAGTGCCTATGCCGACGCCTTCGTCCAGCACCTTCGCAACGAAGGACATCATCACTGGTGCGCCATCGACTGGGACGGCTGGAATTTTTCCGGCGATGGCGCGGTCGCGCACGGCATGGAGCACGCCATGCGCCCGGCGGACGGCATGCGCGCTTTCGCCGTTGCCATGCAGCACTGCGACCAGCCTTGCCTGATCAATTCGACGACGGACATGGATGCGCGTTACGCCCGCTGGGTCGGCGGTCTGGCCGAGAGCGGGGAGGGCGCGATACAGGTCCACGAACGGCCGGATATCGCCCAGCCGTACGCAGCGCCGGGCACGAAGACCGAAGAGGTCGTCGCACGGATGTGGCAAGACGTGCTGGGTATCGAACGGATTGGCGTCAATGACAGCTTCTTCGAGCTGGGTGGCGATTCGCTGATCGCCACGCGCCTGGTCGCCAAGGTGCGTACGCATTTCAACGTCGCGGAGCGGGTGTTTTCGCTCTCGGACTTCTTCGCCAATCCGACCATCTCGCATATCGCCGCGCGGCTGGACGGCCACTCCGTGGTCGAGAAACTGGCGTCGAAGCGCCAGGAGCTGAGTGCCGAGGCGATTGTCGAGGAAGGGGAGTTCTAGACCGGAAAACCGGTGACGTAAGACCGTCCGACGTGGTCGGCGCCGACGTGGCGCGGCCGTGCGGCACATAGGGCTATTGGGTTTTCTTTTCGCGTCATATCGCGGGGGCAAGCATGAAAGTGGTGGAACGCATCATCGAGCGCGCGCTGCAGTCACAGGTCGCGCTGTACCTCAAGGACGGAAAGCTGGCCTACACGGCTGCCGGCGGTGGCTTGTCAGACGAACTGCGCGCGGAGATCGCCGCGCACAAGACGGAAATCATTGCGTACCTGCAGGCGTTGTCCGGCGACGCCGACGACACCGGCGGTTTTCGACTCGAACGTGCCCCCGATGGGGTCGACCGTCCGTTGTCGTCGCAACAGCACCAGGTCTGGCTGGCGCAGAAGATCAACGAGCAGGGCCAGTACAACATCGCCAATGCATTCGAGTTTCGCGCGCACCTGGACCCGGCCCGGCTGAGCAGCACGCTGCAGCACGTGCTGGAGCGCCATGAAATCCTGCGTACAGTCTACGTGGCGGACGCGGCCGGCGAGGTGAGGCAGCGTGTGTTGGGCAGCGCCGCGTTCGCGGTGACCTTCACCGACCTGTCTGCCATCGACGAGGCGCAGCAGCGCAACGAAGTCGCCGCGCTGGTCGCGGCCGAGCAGGCCAGACCCTTTGACCTGAGCAGGGATTTCCCGATTCGGGCGGTGTGTTACAGCTGCTCCCCATCGCGTAGCGTCCTGTCGATCACGATCCACCACATCGCCTCCGACGGCTGGTCGCAGGAACTGCTGGTGGGCGAGATCGCCGCGGTGTACCGGGCCCTCAGCGAAGGCCGCGCGCCGGCGCTGGCACCTCTTGCATTCCAGTATGGCGACTACGCCTACAGCCAGCAGAAGGCGCTGTCGGAGGGACGATTCGAACGGGAGAAAGCCTATTGGTTGCGCGAGCTGGCAGGCGCTGCGACCGATCCCGTGCTGCCGACCGATTTCGCGCGCCCGAAGGTGTTTGTGTCGTCCGGCGCCTCCGTCGAATGCCGGCTGGATGCGGAGGAGAGCGGTCGCCTCGGTGCGCTGGCCAAGCGCCACAACATGACCTTGTTCATGCTCCTGGAATCGGCGCTGGCGCTGCTCCTCGGGCGCTGGACCGGCAGGGAAGACGTGGTCATCGGCTCGCCCATCGCCGGCCGTGACCTGGAGGCCACGCACGGTCTCGTCGGATTGTTCGTCAACGTGCTGCCGTTGCGGACGCGGTGCCCTGTGCAGGGTCCGCTGGAGCAGTATCTGCGCGACAGCAAGTCCCGCCTGCTCGAAGCCTTCGCGATGCAGTCGCTTCCCCTGGGCATTGCCATGGAAGCGCTCGGTGTCGAACAGGCCTTGAGCCATACGCCGTTGTTCCAGGCCGTGTTCAACCTGCAGACCGTTGCGGCGGAAAGTCTCGCCCTGGGCGACATCGAACTGGCGCCGCTGCCGCAGGCGCCGTTGATCAAGTACGACCTGGAGGTCGTCGCGCTGCAGGGAACGGACGGGCTGACACTGAGCTGGAAATATGCCGACCGTCTGTTCGCGGCGAACACCATTGAAACGCTGGCGGAAGCCTATCGCGCGCTGCTCCGGCAGATCGGTTCCGGCGATGCCCTCGATATCGCCGACCTGGTGTTCTCCGGATTGAGCGCGATCGCCAGCCGTGGCAGCGAAGACGTGTTGGCCGATGACAACGCGCGTGCCAGCGCGATTGTCCAGGCGCATTTTCCCGGCAGTCCCGTGGCGTGGGTGCGCCAGGGCAGTGCGGCGACGGGGCGGCACGTGGTGCATGTGCTGCTGCCTGACCCGTTGGCCGCTGAGGTGCTGGCGCAGCGCCAGCGTGACGCTCAGGCGCAACTGCAATCGGAGCTCGGAGCCCACTGGCAGCCTGACGCATGGTCCCTGGTCGGCCGCGAATGCCTGGCGGCCGCAGGGCATCTGGACAAGAAGAAGCTGCCGACCGTCGCCTTCGCGCTGGAAACGGATGTGCAACGGCAGGTCGCAGCGGTGTGGCAGGAAATCCTGGAATGCCAGGCGATCGGCCTTACGGATGACTTCTTCGACCTGGGCGGCAATTCCATCAAGGCGATGCGCGTCACTTCCAAGGTGTCGGAAGTGTGTTCGGTGGACATGCAGATCCGCGACATCTTCGAGTACACCGTGCTGGCAGACTATGCCGCCCAGGTAGAGGCGCGTTCGCTGGTTCGCCAGCCGGGTATCGGCAAGCGCCCGGACGGCGAGCGCATGGCCTTGTCGTTCTCGCAGGAACGCCTGTGGTTCCTCGACCAGCTCAATGGTGGCAGCCCGGAGTACAACATGCCGGCGCTGTTCCAGCTGGAAGGGCGGTTCGATCACCTTCGCGCCGAAGAGGCTATGCGGACGATCGTGCAGCGCCACGAAGTGCTGCGCACGGTCTATGAAAGTGACGATGCGGGCGCCGTGCAGCGGGTGATCGATGGCGCCGATTTCCGTGTTGCTTATGCCGACCTGAGCACGCTGTCCGAAGCTGCCGCGCAGCAGGAACTGGAGCGTCTGATTCGTGCGGAAGTCGTCCGTCCGTTCGACCTGGCGAAAGACCTGATGGTGCGTGCCGGGTACTTTTTGCTGGGCCACACCGAGGACGGCGGTCAACGCGGCATCCTGCTGTTCAATATCCATCACATCGCATGCGATGGCTGGTCGCTCGACCTGCTGGTGAATGAATTCGTCAGCGTGTACCGGCAGCTGGACACGGGCGACAGCGCCGCCTTGCCGGAGCTGCCGATCCAGTATGGCGACTACGCCTATTGGCAGCGCCAGTGGCTGGGAAGCGGTTCCTTCGATCAGCAGCTGGGTTACTGGCTGAAGCAGCTGGAGGACGTGCCAGCCGTTCACGCATTGCGACTCGACCGGCCGCGTCCCGAGATCAAGGCGTATGTGGGTGACAGCGTGGCTGGTGGCGTTGATGCAGCGACGACTGCAGCGCTCGACACGCTCGCCAAGCGCTTCCAGCTGACCCCCTTCATGCTGATGCACGCGGCACTGGCGCTGGTCCTGGCGCGTAACGGCAACAGCGACGATGTGGTGGTCGGCACGCCGGTGGCCAACCGGCACCAGGCACAGACTGAGCATCTGATTGGCTTCTTCATCAATACGCTGGTGCTGCGCCTGAATACCGGCCACGGCACGCTCGGCGACTTCCTGCGCGAAGTCCGGCAGGTTCACCTCGACGCGCAGTCGAACCAGGACGTTCCCTTCGAACTGCTCGTTGATCGCCTGAACGTGCCGCGTACGACGCAGCACACGCCGCTGTTCCAGATCATGCTCACGTCCGACGCCGACTACGGGCTCAAGCGCGGCGAGGAGCGCGCACTGCTCATGCTGCCCGGCGCCCGCATCCGGACCTACCCGTTCGAAGGGTTCGCGGCGAAGTTCGACCTGGAAGTCAACATCAGCCAGACCTTCGAAACCACGGCGCTCCGCTGGACCTACGACAGCGCCATTTTCGACCGCAGCAGCGTGGAACGCCTGAACGCACACCTCGAACGGGTGATGGCGTCGCTCGCAGCATTGGCGGCCGATCTCGGGCGCGCGCCCGAAACGCCGCTCGCACCGTTGCCGATGTTGGCCGAGCGCGAGATCCGTTTCCTGCTCGATCGACACGATGGGCGGCCGGTGACGTATCCACAGGACCGCTGCATCCATCAGCTGTTCGATGCACAGGCGGAAAAGACACCCGACGCGATCGCGCTGGAAAGCGACGGTGTGCGTCTGACGTACCGGGAACTGCACGAACAGGCCAGTGCGATCGCGCGACACCTGCGCAGCGTCCAAGCGGTGGGCCCGGGTCGCCTGGTTGGCGTATGTCTGGAGCGCTCGGTCCATCTGGTAGCGGCGGTGCTGGGAATCCTGAAGGCCGGTGGCGCCTATGTGCCGCTTGATCCGAGCTATCCGAAGGCGCGTACGGGTCACATTCTGGAAGATGCGGCTATCGATCTGGTGTTGACCCAGGAGTCGCTGCGCGGCCAGTTCGAAGGGCAGCGCTGCGAGCTGGTCGTGGTCGATGGAGATGTGGTGGCCGCGGCGGCAGGTACGGACGACGACAGTGCCTTGCCGGTCGTCGCGCCATCGGACCTGGCCTACGTGATCTACACCTCCGGTTCGACCGGCAAGCCCAAGGGGGTTGCGATCCGTCATGCCAACACGGTCACGATGCTGTACTGGGCCAGGAATACCTATAGCGATGCGGAGCTGGCGCGTGTGCTGGCGTCGACCTCGCTGAATTTCGATCTGTCGGTGTTTGAGCTGTTTGTGCCGCTGTGCTTCGGCCACTGCTGCGTGCTGGTGCGCGATGCGCTGGCACTGATCGAGCAACCCGTCGCAGTGACGCTGATCAATACGGTCCCCTCGGCGATAAAGGTCTTGCTCGACAGCGACGCGATTCCGGCCGGCACGCAGGTCGTGAACCTGGCGGGCGAGCCGCTGCCAAAGCAGACCATCAATGACCTGCTGGCCAGGCGCGCCTGCCGCAGTGTGTACAACCTGTACGGACCGTCCGAAGACACGACGTATTCGACCTGGATGCGCTTTGAAGCCCCGGTAGACGGTTCCGTGCCGATTGGCCGGGCACTGCCCAACAGCCAGGCGCTGGTGCTGTCGCCCGGGCTGGCCCTGCTGCCGCCGGGCGTTGTCGGCGAGCTCTACCTGTGCGGTGCCGGCGTGGCCAAGGGGTACTACAACAATCCGGCGCTCACCGCAGAACGCTTCATCGCCAATCCGTACTACGACGCGGCCAATCCGGACTCGGGGCCGGTGCTCTATCGCACCGGCGACCTGGTTCGCCTTGACGAGAACGGCTTGCTGTACTTCATCGGTCGCGTCGATTCGCAGGTGAAGCTCCATGGCTTCCGCATTGAACTGGCCGAGATTGAACTGCAACTGGGTCGCCAGACTGGCGTGGATGCCGCGATCGTCGTCCTGCGTGGCTCGGACGAGGCCCGGCAGTTGGTGGCGTATGTCAAACCGGCGCACATGCCGCCGGCGGGCGTGGAACAGGCCTTCGTCACGGCGTTGCGCGAATCGCTGGCCCATGCGTTGCCGGCGTACATGGTTCCCGGCGCCATCGTGCTCATGGGCGAATGGCCGCTGACGCCCAACGGCAAGATCGATCGCGCCGCTTTGCCGGCGCCCGAAAGCGCCACGATCGCCAAGACGTACCTGGCGCCGTCCAGCGAGCTGGAGCGTCAGTTGCAGGACATCTGGCAGCAGTTGCTGGCGCGTGAGCGAATCAGCGTTGATGCGGACTTCTTCGCCCTCGGCGGCAACTCGCTCCTGCTGACGCGCCTGCATAGCCGGATCAAGAGCAGCTGCGGTGTCAACGTGCCGGTCAAGACCCTCTTCGCTCACCGCAGCATTGCGGCGCAGGCCTTCATCATCGAGGGCTTCCTGGCCGTCAGCCGTGCTCCGGACGCCTTGGCGGCGGACGTTGTCGAGGAGGAAATCTGAGATGTCCATCGAACTGTTGAAGGAAGCCAGTTCGTTGGGGGTCAGTCTCTTCCTCAGTAACGGCAAGTTGAAAGTACGGGCAAACCAGGGGGCGCTGACGGACGATCTGCGGCGCCGGATTCTGGATGCCAAGGCAGAGATCACGGCGCTGCTCGAAACAGTGGGCGGTATTCGCGCCGAGGACGGCAGCGAGTCGATCAAGCCGGCGTTGCGCCGGGGGGAACGGCTTCCGCTCTCGTTCCAGCAACAGCGGCTGTGGGTGCTGAGCGAGCTGCAGCCGGGCAGCACCGACTACAACATGCCGTTCGCGTTCCGTATTCGCGGCGGATTCTCGCTGGAGCGGGCGCAGTCGGCGATCGACAATGTCGTCGCCCGCCATGAAGTGCTTCGCACCAGTTTCCACCGGGATGACGAGGGGATCTACCAGCGCGGCCATTCACAGGTCCGGGTGCCGATCATCCGCCGCGATCTGCACGATGTGGCGCACGCGGATCAGGACGCCGCCGTGCAACGCTTCATCGCCGAGGACGCCGCCGTGCCGTTCGATCTGGCGCGGCCGCCGCTGATCCGCGCCGCATGGATGGCCCTGTCGCCCGACGAAGGCGTGCTGTATTTCAACCTGCACCATATCGTCTTCGACGGATGGTCGGTCGACATCCTGCTGCGCGAATTCGTCGCCTTCTACACGGCACCGGCCCGCATGCATTCTGATGCGGCAATGCCCCTGTCGATTCAATACGCCGACTACGCCGTGTGGCAGCGCGAGCGACTGAACGCCGAGCGGCTGGGTGAGCAGGTCGGCTACTGGACGCGTGTGCTGCAGGGGGCGCCGGCGGTACACCCGTTGCCGCTGGACTTTGAGCGGCCCAAGGTCAAACGCCACGCGGGCGATGTCGTGCAGGGGGTGGTGGCGCCCGCGCACCTTGCGCGTCTGCAGACGCTGGCGCAGGCGCTGGATGTCACCTTGTTCATGGTGCTGCACGGCGCGCTTTCGGTGGTCCTCGCGCGCTATGGCGCGGATTCGGATGTGATCGTCGGGACACCGGTGGCGAATCGTCACAACAGCCAGCTCGACGAACTCATCGGCTTCTTCATCAACACCTTGGTGCTGCGCGTCTCCTGTGACGAGACGCAGACGGTGCGCGACTTCTACCGTCAGGTACGCGAGGTGAACCTGGGCGCGCAGACGCACCAGGACGTGCCGTTCGAGATGCTGATCGACAGATTGAACGTGCCGCGCAGCACGGCGCACAGTCCGCTGTTCCAGGTCATGCTGTCGCTGGACAACACCGTCCGGAGCGCAACCAGCAACGGTGCCTTCGAGGTGCAGCCGGTGAACGTGGGCGTCTCACAGGCCAAGTACGACCTCACGCTAAATGCCAGCGCCGGACCGGACGGCCTGGCCCTGAGCTGGATTTACGACACGTCCCTGTTCAGGGCCGAGACGATTCGTCGCCTCGACGAGCACCTGGGCGTCCTTCTTCTGGACCTGGCAGGCGATGTCGATCGTCCGCTCTCCGCGCTGGACTCCCTTGCGATCCCGGAACGCGCATTCCTGACCCATGATCTCGTCGGGGAGACCGTGGCGATTGACGCCGATTGCCTCCCCGACCGCCAGCTGGCGGCGACGGCGCGTCGGACGCCCGACGCCGTTGCGGTCGCTGATGGACGTGCGGTCATCCGCTACGCGGAACTCGATCAGCAGGTCGATCACCTCGCGGGCGTCCTCTATGCAAACGGTGTTGCCCGGCAGGACCGGGTCGGCATTGTGCTGCCGCCATCGCCGGCGATGGTCGTCGCCGTGCTGGCGTGCCTGCGCGTCGGCGCGGTGTACGTGCCGATGGATCCTGCTTCGGCAGCGAAGAAGATTGACCACATTGTCGCCGACAGTGCCATCAAGCTGCTGCTCACGGTGTCCACGCTGCCGGATTTCACCCGTAACACGGCGGTGAAGGCCTGCTATCTCGACGAAGCGCTCGATCGCGGCGACTGGCGCTCGGCATCGCCGGTGTCCCCGCCGGAATTGGCAGCGGATGACCTGGCGTACATCCTCTACACCTCCGGTTCAACCGGCCAGCCCAAGGGTGTGGCGATCACCCGCAGCGGCCTGTGCAACTACCTGGGCCATTGCCTGCGTGAATATGCGCGCGAGCCCTTCGATGAAGCCGTGATGAGCTCGCCGCTGACGTTCGACGCGACGATCACCACGCTGTTCACACCGTTCCTTTGTGGAAAGACCCTGCGCATCGTCAGCGCCGGCCAGGAAGCCCTTGCGCAGGATCTGGGCGAGCTGATGCTCGGTGACGCCGCCCGACGCCTGTACAAGCTGACACCGGCGCATCTTGACCTGCTGGTCCGTTACTGGCGGGAACAGGGCGAGGCGCGACGCGGCCAGGCACCGGTGCTGGTGGTGATCGGCGGCGAGCAGTTGCTGAAGAAGACGCTGGAGCCGTTCCTGGAGCGCATGGCGGCGGGGTCGGCCTTCGTGAATGAGTACGGGCCAACCGAAACGGTGGTGGGGTGCTGCGTCTACACCGTGCGTAGCAAGGCGGACCTGGCCGGCGACTCCGCAGTCGTGCCGATTGGCCGCCCGATCCAGAATACGCAACTCCATCTCTTCCACGGGCACCGCCTCAGTCCGCTGGGCGCCACCGGCGAATTGTTCATTGCCGGTGCCGGCGTGGCGCGGGGCTATCTGAATCAACCAGCGCTGCAGGAGCGCCACTTCGTCCTGCGGGAAGTGGGTGGCGTGCAACGGCCGTACTATCGCACCGGCGACCAGGTGCGATACGGCGACAATGGCCAGCTGGTATTCGTCGGTCGCAACGACGAGCAGATCAAGCTGCGTGGCTACCGGATCGAACCGGCGGAAATCGAAGCCTGCCTGTGCGCCTGCACCGACGTGCGCGAAGCGTGCGTGCTGTTGTCAGACCAGCTGGCCACGCCCGCACTCGTCGCCTACGTCGTCGCCACCGACGCGGCCGACCGGGAGGACGCGCTGGCCGCGCAGTTGCGCGATTGGTGCAAGGCCGGCCTGCCGGCGCCCTATGTGCCCTCGGCATTCAAATTCGTCGACCAGCTTCCGACGACAGCGAACGGAAAGGTCGACAAGCGGGCACTGGCGGCCCTGCCGCTGAACATTCAACCGGCTGCCTCTTACGCGGCGCCGGAAACGCCGATGCAGCAGGCACTCAGTGATCTGTTCGCAGGGCTGCTCAAGCGCGAACGTGTCGGGATCAACGACAACTTCTTTGCACTGGGCGGTGACTCGATCCTGGCGATCCAGGCCGTTTCACGGGCCAAGAAGGCGGGCCTGCGGATCACGACGCAGCAGATATTCGAACACCAGACGATCGCGGAGTTGAGCAAGGTGGCGATCGCCCTGGGTGCCCGGACGGTCGGTGTGGAAACTGGCGATGAGCCGTTTGAACTCACGCCTATCCAGCACTGGTTTGTCCGCAGCCAGCCGCACGCACTGCATCACTACAACCAAAGCCTCATCCTGGAAGCGCCGGCGGATATCGACGCCGGTACGCTGGCACGCATCGCCGAAGCGCTGCTGCGTCGGCACGACGCGTTGCGTTCAAAATTCGTCCAGCGTGACGGTGTCTGGAAAGCAGTCGGTCAGCCTTTCGACAGCGCACTGCTGAGCCGGTGTCTGGCGGAAGAATCGCTGCCCGATGGCGTGGACGAGAGCCGGCGCTTCATCGCCAGCCGCTGCAATCACTATCAGGCGGGCCTGAATCTGGAGACGGGACCGCTGTTCAAAGTGGTGCTGTTCAAGGGGATGCGTGGTGCGCGGGTACTCATCCTTGCGCACCACATGGTGGTGGACGGAGTGTCCTGGCGTGTCCTGCTGGACGATTTCGAGCGGGCCTATCGGCAGCTTTCGACCGGGGATGCCATCGCGCTTGGCGCAAAGGGAACGTCCTACCAGTATTGGAGCGGTTTGCTCGGCCGCCACGCCAGCCGTATTGCCAATGGGCAGGAACGCGCCTATTGGGCCACGCAACTGTCAGCGGGAAATTTTCCGTTCCGTGAATTCGAACCTGCCGAGCTCCCGACTGTCGCCACCAGCCGCCAGGTTTCCCAGGAGCTGTCGACCGACGAAACGGCCGCGCTGCTGACCCACGCCAACGCGTCCTACGGTACGCGCACGCTGGACCTGCTCCTGGCCGCCGTGTTCCTGGGTCTGGCTCCCTGGGCGAAGAGCGATGCCTTTGCCGTAGAGCTGGAAGGGCACGGTCGCGAGGCGCTGGAAGCGGACCTGGACCTGTCCGAGACCCTGGGCTGGTTCACGTGCCTGTACCCGCATGTGCTGCGCGGCGCACCGGGCGACCCGGGTGCCACGCTGCGTACGATCAAGGAAGACCTGCGCGCCATTCCGGGCGGTGGCATTGGCTTTGGTCTGCTGAAATACCTCGCGGCCGAGCCGCAGCTGCAGGCGGAGGAGCACGCGCCGCACATCGTGTTCAACTACCTCGGCCAGCTGGACCAGGGGGGCTCTGGCCCGTCGGCGTTCACCCTGGCCAATGAAGACGGCGGGGCCCAGGTGGCACCGCAGGCACGCCGGGCGCATCGACTGGCGATCACGGCCTTCACGATGGGCGGCCGCCTGCGGCTCTCGCTGGACTACAGCCACGCTGAATACAGCGAAGAAACAGCGGCTGCGATGCTGCAGGCGATGGTTTCCGCGGCGCAGGCCGTCATCGCGCATTGCACGCGGCAGCAATCGCGCGTGTTCACGCCGTCGGATTTTCCGCTCACGACCATCCGCACGGACGCGCTCGATCGCCTGCAGGCCGCAGAGGCGATCGCCGACCTGTATCCGAGCACGCCGATGCAGCGCGGCATGCTCGCGGTGAGCGAACTGGATCGCAGCGCCTACGTCACCCAGTTCTATCCCATGTTGCGAGGCACCTTGGAACCGACGACCCTGGCCAGGGCCTGGCAGGGCGTTGTGGACAAATATGCCTCGCTGCGTACGCGTTTCGTTGTCGAGGACGATGTGCAGTATCAGCTGGTGCGCAGGAACGTCGATGGCGCGATGGCCGTCGTGGACCTGTCCGACGGCAGCGAGGCGGAGCAGCAAGCCCGTTTCCAGGCGCTTTGCGAACAGGACAAGGCCCAGGGCTTTGCGGGAACGGAGCCGGCACTGTATCGCATCACGCTGGTACGCTTCGGCGCCGACCTGCACCGCCTGCTGTTCACCTGCCATCACAGCGTTTTCGACGGCTGGTCGATGTCGCTGGTCTTCAACCAGCTGCTGCACAATGTCAAGCGGCTGGGCAAGGGCGAGGCGCTGGTTGTCGCGGCGGAAGCCGACTACGACCGCTACGTTGCATGGCTGCTGCAACAGGACGCGGAGCAGGCGATTGCCGCCTGGCGCGACTACCTCGCCAGGCCGACCCCCCGCCACGCTGAGGCTGCCGCGTCTGAGCGGGCAGGGCGGGCCGACACATGGCCTTGCGCAGGAACAGATTGGTGCGACCGATACCCAGGCCATCCGCGAGTTCGCGCGCCGCCAGGGCGTGACACTGAACACGCTGGTGCAGTTCGCGTGGGCACTGGTGCTCAAGGCCTATTGCGGTGATTCGGACGTGACCTTCGGCGCGGTAGTGTCCGGGCGTCCGCAGGAAGTGGAAAATGTCGACAGGATGGTGGGCTTGTTCATCAACACCATTCCTGTCCGCGTGAAGATCGAGGACGGATTGCCCGGTGCCCAGCTGAACGCGTTGCAGAAGACCTTCCACGACAACAATCGCCACGCCTTTCTTGCCTACAGCGAAATCAAGCGCACGGCGGGCATCAGTGCCGACGCGCCGTTGTTCGAAAGCGTCATCGATTTCAAGAATTACCCCATAAACGAGCATGCGGTGGCGGGTGGGACCGAGGACCTGGTCGTCGAAACGCCGGATGGCTACGGCACCAACGCCTTCGATATCTCACTCATCGTGGGCGTGTACGAAACCATCCTGTTCAACTGCAGTTACCGCAGCGACCTCTACGAGGCGGCTTACCTGGCGCAGATGCTGGCATACCTGTCCCGGGTGCTGGTGACATTGGCGCAGGGGAGCACCGTCGAGGCGATCGGACCGACAGTGTCGGTGCCGCCGCAAGCGGCGTCGGGTGAAACCGGCGCTGTCCTGCTCATGCATCAGCGGTTTGAGCGCGTCGTCGCAACGGCACCGCAACGAACCGCCCTTAGCTGTGAGTCGCAGACGCTCACGTTCGCCGAGCTGGATGCACAGGCGAACCGGATTGCGCGGTTGCTGATCGCACAGGGCGTCAGCGCCGGCGAGCCCGTCGGCCTGATGCTGGGGCGTGGCGTGTCGTTCGTGGCAGGTGTGCTGGGCGTGCTCAAGTCGGGCGCGGCGTACGTGCCGATCGACCCGGCGTATCCGGACGAGCGCAAGCGGCACATGATCAGTGACAGTGGTCTCGCACAGTTGCTGTGCGATGCGGGCAGCCAGCTCCCGTCGCTACCGGCGGTGCAGCAGCATTGCCTGGATGTGCCGCAGACGCTGGCCGGCCATGCGGCGGATCCACTGCCGGAACGACCGCTGGCGCCGTCGAGCCTGGCCTATGTGATCTACACCTCGGGCTCAACCGGCAAGCCCAAGGGGGTGATGGTCGAGCACCGCAATCTGTGCCACCTCGCCGACGGGATGCGCGCGCTGGGCATTGACGGCAGCGGCTGCTGGGCAGCAGTCGCATCGTTCTCGTTTGATGCGTCGCTGCAGGGGCTCTGCCACTTGATGGAGGGCGGCCACCTGGTCGTACTCACCGACGAGGAGAAGGTCGATGCCGTGCAGCTGCGCCAGCGAATTGCGCAGCATGGCGTCGATATCGTCGACTGCACGCCGACCTTGCTCGAAAGCTGGCTGGAGCAGGGGGCTGGCGACGTGCTGCCGAGTCTCGTGATCGGCGGCGAAGGCATTACGGAAACACTGTGGCGCCGGATCGCGGCGCGCAACCGGCCTGGCGTCCGCCACTTCAATGCCTATGGCCCCACCGAGTGCACGGTCAATGCCACCATGGCGCTGATTGACGGCGAGCGTCCGCATATCGGCCGCTGCCTGGGCGACAGCTTCGGGCTGGTGCTCGATTCCGCCATGAATCCGTGCCCCGTCGGCGTGGCCGGTGAACTCTACCTGGGCGGGCCTGGCGTTTCGCGCGGCTATCTGGGCAATGCCGAGCTGACAGCGCAGCGATTTGTCCGCGACACGCTGAGCGGCCGAAACGGGCTGCTGTATCGCACGGGCGACCAGGTGCGCCAGCTTCCCGACGGCTCCTTCGAATACCTGGGGCGCCTCGACGAGCAGGTGAAGATCAACGGCTATCGCATCGAGCTTGACGAGATCGTTGCCGCGCTGGACAGCCATCCGGCGGTGGAATCGGCGCTGGTGGTGGCTGCCCGGGCCGACAGCGGACGCACCCAGCTGGTGGCCTGCGTGCGGCACAGCGAATCCGCCGACGCGCGCCCCCTGGCGGGTGAGCTGGACGGTTGGCTCCGGCAGCGGCTGCCGGCGTACATGCAGCCGCGACGCTATGTCCTGACGGCGCGCTGGCCGATGACGGCGAACGGCAAGATCGATCGGGACCATCTGTTGTCGATGCCGGTCCAGAACGTGAACTCGCCATCGGACAGTGGCGCGAGCACACCCGTGCAGGACGTGCTTTCCGAACTGTTTGGGTCGGTGCTGGGCCGGGAACGGGTTGGTGTCGACGACAACTTCTACGAACTCGGTGGTGATTCGATTCTTGCCATCCGGCTGGTTGCGAAGGCGGCCAGGCAGGGCCTCAGGTTTTCGATCCGGCAGCTGACGACGCATCCCACGGTGCGGGAGCTGGCGCCGTTGTGCGAAAGCAGTGCCCGCAGCGACGGTTTCGCGGAAACACCCTTGCACGGGCTGCTGCGCGAACTGTTTGCGTCGGTGCTCGGGCGCGAGAGCGTCGGGCTGGACGACAATTTCTACGAACTGGGCGGTGATTCGATTCTCGCCATCCGGCTGGTCGCCAAGGCGGCCCGGCGCGACGTCACGTTCAGCATCCGGCAGCTCACGACGCATCCGACCGTCAGGGCCCTGGCCGAGGTCTGCCGTGCCAAGGCGTTGGCTGATGCGGGCAAGCCGGTCGTGGGGCTGCAGCCGCTGCTGCCGATCCACCACGAAGTCATCGTCGAGCAGCGGCATGCCGGCGAAGCGGTATTCGACCACTTCAATGGTGGATCACTGTTCGGTGTGCCGGCGGGTTTTGAGGAATCGCACCTGGCGGCCGTCTACACGGCCCTGCTGCACCGGCACGATGCGTTGCGGCTGGCATTCGACATTGCGGGGCAGGCGCCTTCGGCAAGGTATCTACCTGCGGATGCCGCGGTATTCACGCGCGCAAGATCCGTCGAGGAGGTCGCTGCGGGCGAAGCGGACATTCCCGCCGCCATCAAGGCGATCTGCGTGAAGCACCAAAGCTCGCTGCGCCTGGCTGAGGGCGGCTTGTTCAAGCTCGTACTGATTCGGGCGCCCGATGGTGATCGCCTGCTGATGCTGGCGCACCACGCGGTGGTCGACGTCGTGTCGTGGCACGTGCTGGTGGCAGACCTGGGCGAAGCCGTGGGCCAATGCCTGCGCGGCGAGGCGGTGCATCTGGCGGCAAAGACGTCGTCCTCCTACCAGTCCTGGGCAGGCTATCTGGTCGATAGCGCGAGGGCGGGGACGTTCTCCGGCGAACGGGACTACTGGAAAGCACAGCTGCGGACGGATCGGCTTGCGCCAGTAGTGCTGGCCGAGGACGTGCCGGCCAGCATGGGGCATCGCCGCCACCAGCCGGTCGTTCTGGAGGCAGATGCCACGAAAGCCCTGCTCGAGAACGCGCGAACACATCTGCGTGCCGACATCAATGCCGTCCTGCTGGCGGCCTTGTATCGGGGCCTGGCTCGCTGGAGGTCTTCGGCCGGGTTCCGGTTCCTGCTCGAGAGCCACGGTCGTCACAGCGAGGAAGCCGGGCTTGATCTGTCACAGACCGTCGGGTGGTTCACCCAGGCCTATCCCTTCCTGCTCGATTTTGAACCCGGTGCGGTGGAGGACGATGTGGCGCACGTCAGCAGCAAGCTGGCGGCGGTACCCCGGCAGGGCCTTGGATACGGCGTACTGCGCTTCCTCGAACGCGATCCGGCGCTGATGCCGCCGGACGGCGCTGCCGTATTCCAGGTGCTGTTCAACTACCTGGGCCAGTTCAACGCGATGGTCGGCGACGCCGGCGTGCTGACCTTTCGCCAGGAAGACATCGGTGCCTCGGTCGATCCCCGCCTGCCGGCGACGACGCCGATGGGTTTCCAGGGTGGGGTGTACGGCGGAAAGCTGGCGATGAACGTCGAATACGACGCGCGCCACTTCGGCGCCGAAGAAGTGCTGCGACTGGCAACGCACATCCGTGCGGAATTGATGGCGATCGTCGAGGCTTCGCGTGAACGCGAGGCGGCGCTGGTCGAATCCGAAAACCATTGACACAACGGGATCAAGAATGAGTACGCATAAGGACATCCATCCATCCAGAGTCGTCGTCGGAATGTCGTTCGGCTACCACGACGCCGCCTGCTGCATCCTCAAGGACGGCAAGCTGGTCGCCGCCGTCCAGGAGGAGCGCTTCAGTCGCGTCAAGAACGACAAGTCATTTCCGAGGAAGAGCCTGCGCTACTGCCTGGAAGAAGCGGGTGTTGGGCTGGACCAGGTCGATTGCATTGCCTATTACGAAGAGCCTGAGAAGAAGCTGTCCCGGCAGATCTGGATGGGGAGCATCGAGAATGCCGATCCGGTGCGCAAAGCCAACGTCGTGCAGCACATCTGTGCTGAAAGTCCGGAACGGACCATCCGCGACACACTCGGCTATCACGGCCGGATCGAGATCGTCGAGCACCATCTGTCGCACGCCGCCAGTGCGTATTACTTTTCCGGTTTCGATGAAGCGGCCGTGCTGACGGTGGACGGCGTGGGCGAGTGGGCGACGACCAGCTACTCGGCCGGCTATGGCGAAAGCCTGAGCATCTTCGAGGAAGTTGGTTTTCCCGACTCGCTCGGGTTGTTCTACAGCACCATCACCGCGTTCCTGGGCTTCAAGGTCAACAGCGGTGAATACAAGGTGATGGGCCTGGCGCCCTACGGTAACGACATCTACGGCGACAAGCTGCGGCAGCTGATCCAGGTTGGCGAGAACGGCCAGTACCGGCTCAACATGCGCTACTTTGATTTCCTCAAGACCAGCCGGATGTACTCCGACGAGCTGATCGCGCTGCTGGGAATTGCGCCGCGGGTGCCGGAATCGGACATCGCGCAGCACCACATGGATATTGCCAAGAGCCTGCAGGTGGTTCTGGAAGAGATCCTGCTCGACAAGGTGCGTTACCTGCACTCGCGCGTGCCGAGCAAAAACCTGTGCATGGCCGGGGGCGTGGCGCTCAACTGCGTCGCCAACGGCAAGATCCTGCGCGACGGGCCGTTCGAGAACCTGTTCGTTCAGCCCGCTGCCGGTGACGCCGGTTCTTCACTGGGCGCGGCTGCCGTGGCCTGGGTACGCCTGTTCGGCGAGCGCCCGGCGCAACGCGACATGCCACATGCCTACCTCGGACCGCGCTATGCCGCTGACGATGTCTATCGCCTGCTCAAGAGCACCGGCGTGCAGTTCGACGACTATCGCGGCAAGGAAAAGGAACTGATCGAGTTCACGGCCGGCCAGATTGCCGATGGCAAGGTGATCGGCTGGTACCAGGGGCGGATGGAGTTCGGACCGCGTGCGCTCGGCGCCCGGTCGATCCTGGCCGATCCGCGCGACGGCGGCATGCGCGAGAAGATTAATGCGCTGGTCAAGATGCGCGAGGCGTTCCGGCCGTTTGCGCCCGCCGTGAAGGCGGAAGCGGCAACCGACCATTTCGCGCTGACCTCGCCCTCGCCGTTCATGTTGCAGACCTGCGACGTCGAGTCACTGCTGGACCTGCCCGCAATTACGCATGTGGACAATTCAGCGCGCGTGCAGACGGTCGAGGCTGACGTCAACCCACGCTTCCATGCGCTGTTGTCCGAATTCGAGCGGCTGACGGATTGTCCGATCCTTCTGAACACCTCGTTCAATGTGCGCGGCGAGCCGGTGATCTGCTCGCCGCTGGACGCGATCATCTGTTTCGTCAGGGCGAGGATCGACTTCCTGATCCTGGAAGACTTCGTCATCCGCCAGACCGACATTCCGGAGATGTGGCGCGTTGGCGTCAGCAATACGCCCGTTGTTCCACCGCGAAAGGACGCGCGCGCCATCGGTCACGCCGTCTACACCTTCCTTTGAGAGTGCTTTGCCATGTCCAGCAATGATGCGATGAAGCAGTTGTCCGATGAAATCGCGGCCCAGGTGTACCGCGAGCAGCGCGGCGATTTTGCGCGCCTGTTGAGTTTTGCAAATCTCGTGGACCGCTCTTCCCCGGCACCCGCGGCGAAAGCGCAGCCGGAAACCCAGGGGCAGATCGGCGTGTGGAAGCTCGACCCGGCCTCCCAGACCTTCGTGCGCGATGTCGCCGTCACGGCCGACTGGGCGTACTGGGCACAGGTGCAGAGCATCGCGGCCAAAAGTGCGCGGCCGCGGGTATTGTTCATCGGCGAATCGGTGGCCCGCGGCATGTTCTACGATCCCGGCTACACCCCGGCGCAGGTGTTGGAGCAGGTGCTCGCCGGCCAGCTGGGCGCCGCGGCCCCCGAGGTGATCGACCTGGCAAGAACCAATGCGTCGATGGCGACGCTGCGCCGGATCGCCACCCAGGCCGAGCAGTTGGAACCGGGCCAGGTCGTCGTGTTTGCCGGCAACAACTGGGCGGGCAACCGTTCCTACCTGGGCGAGGAGCGCGCCTATGCGCTCGCGGCGAGCCTGCGCGAAAGCGGCATCAACGGGCTGCGCCAGCGACTGGAGTCGATTCTCTCCGCTGAGATCGAGACCCTGATGGACGACCTGGCCGCGCTCTACGTGCAGCGCCAGGTGCCGGTCTGCTGGGTGCTGCCGGAGTTCAACCTGGAAGATTGGCGCGACCCGAAAGTCTACGCGCACTGGCTCGGTGGCCAGGATGCCAACGATTCCTGGCTGGCTCTGCTGGACACCGCGGAAACGCTGCTGGCCAAGGGTGACCATGCCGGTGCGCGCGAGGCCGCCGAGGCGATGCTGGCGCTGGACAAGGGGGACTGTGCGACCACCGCGTACCTGCTGGCGGCGTGTGCCGAAGGGCTGGGGCAGCCGGATGCGCGCCGGCGCTACCTGGAAATGGCGCGCGACGCGTCCATCGTCGACTTCACCAGGAGTTACTCACCGCGCATTACGGCGCTGATTCGCCAGCTGATCGCCCGCAAGGCCGCCCAGCACGGTCATCGCGTGGTGGATCTGCACGAGGTATTCCAGGCGGCGACAGGCAGCGCCATTGCCGGCAAGGAGATCTTCCTCGATTACTGCCACATGACGAGCAAGGGAATCCGCCTGGCGATGGCCGCGGTTGGACGTGAGGTACTGCAACAGTCCTTCGCCAAGTCCGTGCCGCAGGAGGCATTGCTGGCCCACGCGACGTGGCCGAGCGATGCCGACGAGGCCGACGCGCACCTGCTCGCCGCCATCCACAATGCCCATTGGGGCCAGGTCTACGAGGTCGTCCTGCACTATTGCCGGCGGGCGGCGGAGAAGTCGCCGGCGATCCTCGAGCTGATGGGCATCATCGTCGAGATCCAGAACGAGCGGCTGCCGGTGTGGATGAACGCGCGGGCGACGGAACTTCTGGAAACCGTGTCGCCGCAGATCAAGCGGTATCTGTTTTCGATGGAGTTCAAGTGCCTCGACCGCCTGCTGCTGGATGCCTTTGCAGCGTGCTGCGCGGAGCATGGCATCGACCTGGCCTCGCGTCTGTCGACGCTGCGCCTGGAAGGGCACTGCGTGGCGAAGCTGGGCAGCGTCGATCTTCTTGATCCGTACTACCACAGCACTTCGTTTTCCAACCAGCAGTTCATCGACGGCGGCGTCAACCAGCACAACGACTTCTTCAAGGCGTACGAGCCGGTCAGCCACTTCTGCTTCATTTCCGATGAAGGGCAGGGGCGCCTCCTGCGGATTACGCTGAAGTCGTCTGATGGCGCATCCGGTGGGCACGCGGAAATCCGGATCAACGGTCAGCCGTGTCAGCGCCTGCCGCTGACCGGCCAGTGGCAGACGCATGATGTCAGCGTGTCGGCTGCACTGCTGAAGAAGGGCGTGAACGACGTTTCAGTCGCCTGGCCGAAGCCGCAACTGAACGGCACGGTTGAACTGGCCCGGATTGGCCGGGACATCCGCCAGCACGCGATGGCGGAAATCTATCCCGTGTTCGGGCACATCTACGCCTTCGAGGCGAGGGCAGTGGCGGACAGCCGCAAGACGGACTACGCGCCGGCGTAACGACCGTGACCGTCACCGACGTGCCCGCAGCCTTTCGCTGCCGGGCACGTCGGTACGGCGAGGTCGCCACGCGGGCACCTGAATGGAGGTGACGATGAACACGCACGAATTTCCCCTGGTCGTGAGGGCGCCGAGCGAAGGCGCCTCGCTGCCAGACTTCCTGGCTGGACGAAAAGAACGAATGGAGGCCGACCTGGCCGAGTACGGCGCGGTCCTCTATCGCGGTTTCGCGCCGATGACCGGCGAAGCGCTGGACCGGCTGGTCGGCTCGTTGTCCTCGGTCTCATTCAAGAATGACGAGGAAAGCTCCCCGCGAAATCACGTGGTCGGAAACGTGTACACATCGACGAATTACCGCTCGGAGATGGAGATATTTCCGCACAACGAGAATTCGTACAAAAAAGAGTTCCCGATGAAGTTGTTTTTCTACTGCGTGCATCCGGGCGCGGAAGGTGGCGAGACGCCGATTGCCGATTGCCGCAGGGTACTCAAGCGTCTTGGCGATGGCATCAAGGCGAAGTTCCAGCAGAAGAAGTGGATGTATGTCCGGAACTTCACCGCCGGTATCGGCGTGTCCTGGCAGGAAGCCTTCAATACCACGCGCCGGGAGGACGTGGAGGCCTATTGCCGTGACCAGGACATCCGTTTCGCCTGGCACGATGAAGACTCGCTCAAGACCTGGCAGGTGCGCGAGCCGCTGCTCAGCCACCCGGCCAGTGGTGAGCCCTCGTGGTTCAACCATGCCACGTTCTTCAACATCCAGACGCTGGACAAGGACCTCCGGGAATCCCTGTGCGACATGTTTGGCGACGACGCCCTGCCGCACAACACCTACTACGGCGATGGCAGCCCGATCGAACCGGCCGTCATCGGTGAGCTGCAGCAGGCGTACCTGGCGGAGTCGGTGCCGATCAAGTGGGAAACCGGCGATCTGATGGTCCTGGACAACCTGTTGACCGCGCACGCCCGGAAACCCTTCAAGGGCGAGCGCCGGATCTACCTGGCCCAGACCGACCCGGTGGACCGGGCAACGCTGGTCCCCACCGAGGCCTAGCAGGCTGCGGCCGGGCTCGCCGCCAGCTGCACCGCCGCGGCGAGGTGCCTGTCGCTGCCGTGTGACCCGGCGGCGCCCCTGATCTGGATGAGAAACGGATGTTCATGCACCACCCACTGAAAGCGGACAGATATGAGTGAGCGCGCGCTGTATCTACGAGAAGACGTCTACTTCGAACCATTGTTCAATCAATGGTATGCCTGGCCATACCTGATTCCGCCGGTCACCGCCGCGCGCTACGTGGAAAACACGCACCTGCGGATCATGAAGTCGTTCGTGAACAACTATCAGCTGCATATCATTGCGGCGCAGGAGCCGACGCTGACCGGCGGGGAGTTCCTGTCCTGTACCGAGCAGCAGGTCGACGACATCAAACGCCTCGTCGACCGGGTCGAGACGGACCAGCACGACCTGCTGGCGCTGTCCAATGCCGTGCGCGAGCTGGATGACCTGCTGCTCAAGCACACCAGCGGCGAATCATTGACGCCGTTGTACGAGAAAGTGCCGGCCCCCTTGCGCGGCTACGTGGAGCTGGTCTTCGATCGCGAGCACCGCGCGACATTCCGGCTGATCGAGCCGCTGCTGTACCGCAGTGGTTTCTACAAGCCGGAACTGCAGGGGTTGTCGTTCGGGTCGCTGACGCGCGTCGGCAGCCGCCCCTTCGTGCTGAGCACGCCCCGGTTGCCGGACGAGAACCACCTGCAGGTCTCGGCGGACTTCAACGCCGGGATCGTCGACCGGGTCTTCAAGGCCCGCCAGCATCCGATCCCCGAGGGGGAAATCGATGCGCTGTTCGCGGGGCATGCGTGTTCCGGCGGGCTGCACTACCGGGACTTGTTCACCACGGACAAGCCCGTCCGGCAGCCGCGTCCGGTCGAGTCGGGCGTGCGGCTCCAGTACACCGGCCATGCGGGCTTTCTGGTGCAGTCGCCGGAGGTCTCGATCCTGATCGACCCGGTTATCGCGACCCGGGACCCGGCCGACCCGAATGCCATCATCGGCTTCAGTGACCTGCCCGAAACCATCGATTACGTGTGCCTGACGCATAACCACCAGGACCACGTCAACTTCGAAACCCTTTTGCAATTGCGCCACAAGATCAAGCGGGTGCTGGTCCCCAAGAGCAATGGCGGCAAGCTCACCGACCCCAGCCTGCGCCTCTTGCTCAGGCAGTTCGGGTTCGACGTCGTTGAGATGGACGAGTGCGACGAGGTCGCCGTCGGCGGCGGCAGCATCACCGCGATCCCGTTCCTCGGCGAGCACGGAGACCTGGATATCCGCAGCAAGTCGGCCTGGCTGGTGCGGCTGGAGGGGCGAAAGATGTTCTTCGGCGCCGACTCGGCCAATCCGGATATCGCCCTGTACGCCAACCTCAAGGAATACCTCACCGACCTCGACGTCTACGCCATCGGCATGGAGTGCGTCGGCGCGCCCTATACCTGGCTGTATGGCGCCCTGGCTACGCGCAAGGTCGGCAAGGCGGTCAAGGAGAGCCGGCGGCTCAACGGTTCCGACGCAAAACAGGCGTTTGACGTGATCGACATGGTCCGGCCAAAGCGCGTGTTTGTGTACGCGCTGGGCATGGAGCCCTGGTACAAGTACTTCATGGGCATTGACTACAATGAAAATTCGACCCAGATGCGAGAAGTCGCGCTATTCAAGGAACAGTGTCGCGAAATCGGTTTGGAGGCCGAGCCACTGTTCGGCAGCAGGGAGTACGAGATGGCGCCGGGCGTAGCGTAAGTGCGAGGTGCTGCCCGTCGCTATTCACGCAAAGTTCGCCTTTACCAGTGGCAACTTTGTGCCTATCCTAGCCGACGGGATTTTTTTGCCGATCCGGTGGTATCTGAACGATGCCGCCAGGGGCGGGTCCGGCATTTATCCAGGATGGCCGTATTCTGTCGGCTTGCGCTGTAACGGGCTTGAACGAATTTTGAGCGAAAATACACGCTTGGGCTAAATTACAAGGACGCAATGGATATTATTAAGTCGAAAAATGCCGGATCCGTCCAGAAGTGGTATGCATCAAGGCGCTGGCTGGCAATATTCGGAGCGATTGGTGTCGTCGTTTTCGGCATGGCGATGCGAACCGGCACGTCCTCGACGAATATCAGCCGGGATGCCCTGGTTGTTGGTCTGGTCAAGAAGGGGCGGTTCGATATCACCGTCGACGGTTACGGCGAACTCAAGTCGAGCAGCAAGCGTCTGATTACCAGTGTCAGCAAGGCGACGGTGGAAGAGGTCGTTCTCAAGCCGGGCGCAAAGGTCACGGCTGACAGCGTCATCCTGCGGATGTCCAACCCCCAGATCGACCAGGACCTGGACCTTGCCAGGCAACAGCTGGAGGCCGAGAAGATCTCGGTGGAGGAAATCGCCCTGACCAAGCAGCGCGAGCTCCAGGACGAGGACGCCAAGCTGCTCGAGGCGCAGTCCCAGCTTGAACTGGTCGAGATGCGGCAGAAGGCGCTGGCAGAGGTAGCAAAGCAGGGCATTCTCAGCAACATCGAATACGCCGAGATCAACCTGAAGGTCACCCAGCAGCAGCGCAACCTCAAGATCCAGCGCGAGCGCTATGCCACTCTGCAGAAGATCAACCGCGCGCAGGTGGAGATCCGCAACAAGCTGGTCGAACAGAAGCGACTGGCCTACGAGAAGATTCTCGACCAGAAGAACAAGCTCACCGTGCGGGCGGGGAACGAAGGCACGCTGCAGCTGCTGTACGTCGAGCTGGGCCAGAGCATTGAACCGGGGAAGGAGCTGGCGCTGGTCGGCGGCGACAAGGATCTCAATGCGCTGATCAAGATCCCCCAGTCCAAGAGCGATTCCGTCCGTATCGACCAGAGCGCCCGCATTTCGGTCGGGGGGAACATGGTTCCGGCCAAGGTGGTGCAGATCAACCCGGGTGTCGTGGACGGCAGCGTCACCGTCGAGCTGCAGCCCACGCAGACCCTGCCCGACAACGCGCGTCCGAACCTGAACGTCAACGCGGTGATTGAAGTGGGCTCCTACGACGACGCCTTGTTCGTCGATCGCCCGGCCAATGTGTCGCCCAATTCCTCCGTCAACGTCTTCGTGCTCGACAAGAGCGGTGATTCCGCAGAACGGGTGTCCGTGGACTTCGGGCAGGAGTCAGGAAAGCTCATCCAGGTCAAGAAAGGGCTTGTCGGTGGCGCGAAGGTCGTGTTGACGGACGTGTCGAAGTACGCCGCGGAAAAGTCGGTCTCGATCGTCGACTGAAGTGGAACGCGGGACCGCCCCGGGCGTCGGCAGAAGTAGCGGCGCAAGGGGTCGGCTGGACTGTGGCAGGGATCTAACATTCTTCCGGAGCGAGTCGTGAGCAATCCCAAGATCAAGGTGGAGAACCTCAGCAAGGTGTTTTCGACCGAGGAAGTCGACACCTATGCATTGGCGGACGTCAGCCTGAATATCCTCGAAGGCGACTACGTGTCCGTCTCCGGGCCTTCCGGTTGTGGAAAATCGACCCTGCTGTCAATCCTCGGCCTGCTGGACACGCCGACGTCCGGACAATACTGGCTCGACGGCATTGACGTGAGCAAGATCGGACTGAGCCAGAGCGCGGAGATCCGCTGCGAGAAGATCGGCTTCGTGTTCCAGCAGTTCAATCTCATCGACGAGCTCTCTGTCGCCGACAACATCGCCTTGCCGCTCCGCTACAGCCGGAAGAAATACAGCCGCGACGAGATCCTGGCGCGCGTGCACGACTGCCTCGGCAAGGTAGGGATGCAGAACCGGGCCGGTCACAAGCCGAACCAGTTGTCCGGTGGCCAGCAGCAGCGTATTGCGATCGCCCGGGCTCTCGTGGCGCAGCCGGCCGTTCTGCTGGTCGATGAGCCCACCGGCAACCTCGATTCGCGCAACGGCGACGCCATCATGGAACTGCTGGGGCAGCTCAATGCCGCCGGAACGACCATCTGCATGGTGACGCACGATCCGCGCTACGCGAATTTCGCGCGCACGCAGATCAACCTGCTGGACGGGAAGATCCAGCTGCCGGGTGAGGGAGCACACGGTGCGGGTGGCGGCCTGCAAGGCGTCGCCGCATGATCCTGGCCTATGAGCTTTCCGACGCATGGGTCGGGCTCCGGAAACGACCGCTGTTTGTCCTGAGCATTATCGCAACGCTGGCCGTCACCCTCGGCATTCTGCTTTGCATGGTGAACCTCAACCAGGTTCTCCTGCTCAAGGCGTTGCCGTACCCGGACCAGGACCGACTGGTCGTCGGTGTCGCGAATGTCTATGAGAACCATGAGACCCGTTTCTCGGACATGATGGCCTACCCCATCGCCGAGCATGTGGAGAAGCATGCCGACGTCGCTGCGGTCGCGGCCGTGAACTATGCAGAGGAGATCGTCACCAATATCGACGCCAGGCCAAAGCTGCGCGTCACGAACGCCACGCCGAAGTACTTCCCGATGCTGGGCACGCGCTTTGCGAAGGGCGGTCCGCTGGAAGCGGGCAACGGCGTGGGTTCGAAGGATCCGGTGGCGATCCTCAGCTACGAGGCTTGGCAAAAGTATTTCAATGGCCGCGAAAACATCCTTGAGGAAACGGTCGTCATCAACGACGTGTCCTATCGGATCGTGGGCGTCACCGCGGAAAGCTTCATCGAACCGGAGCTGTTCCAGGCTGGCCTCAAGACACAGATCTGGTTGCCCTGGGAATTCAATACCTGGGCCGAGGATGCGCGCAAGAACTGGGTGGGCTTCACCGACCAGATCAAGGTCCTCGCGCTGCTGAATCCGGGCCAGCGCATGATGGATGCCGAGCAGATGCTCAACGGCCTGGTCAGCGAGCGGTTCCGCGAGGAAAGCCGTGGGTCGTCCTTTCTCAAGAATGGCGACTATCGCTTCCAGGTCCAGGGCCTGAAATCCTACCTGGTGCAGGACGGCAAGGTATCGGCCCTGCTATTCCTGAGCAGCAGTTTTGCGTTGGCTTTGATTGCCTGTATCAATGTCTTCAACCTGCTGTTGTCGCGGGCCGCGGAACAACTGCGCCAGCTGGCCATCAAGGCGACGCTCGGCGCCAGGAAGAGCCACATCTTTCGACAGGTCTTCGCCGAGCACCTGCTGCTGGTCTGCACGTCGATGGTGCTGGCCCTGGTGCTTGCCACCGTCGTTACCGGGGCGATGAAGGAGAAGGTCGCCGGACAGTTGCCGCGAATTGCCGAGCTGACGATCTCGCCGGCGACCATCGCGGTTGCACTGGTGCTGATGACGGCGTTGGCACTGGCCTTCTCGGGCATCGTGTCGCATGTGCTGGACTACCGTCGTCTTGCAGGCCAGCTGAAGGCCAGTGGCAAGGGCTCGGGTCTGCAAGTGTCTTCGGCGATCCGCAACTTTCTGGTGGTCAGTCAGATTGCTTTGGCCGCGTTTCTGCTCGTGGCGATCGCGAGCGTGCTGAAGGTTTCCTACGCGACGGTGACGCGCGATCCGGGGTTCCGCGTGGACAACCTGGTATTCGCCAACCTCAGCGTCGGTTCCATGCAGCCCAGCCGGGAAGAGCGGATCCGCTACATCGACGATATCACCGGGAAACTCAAGCAGCTGCCTCAGGTGAAGCAGGTGAGCAGTGCGCTGTTCGTGCCGATGATGAGTAATCGCTGGACGAGCGCACTGAAACTGGATGCGGCGGGCAGTGACTCCCTGTCGGTGGCGACCAACCTCATCGACGACGCCTACCTGGGCGTCATGGGCGAGGAGATCGTGCGCGGTAACAATTTCAGCCGCGATGACGTGAACTACTCGGCCAAGAAGGTCCTGGTCAATGAGGAACTCGCCCGGAAGATCGCCCCGTCCGGCGATGCAATCGGCAAGTACGTCTACTGGCAAAGTGGCGGTGAGCAGGAATTCAAGCCGCACGAAGTCATCGGCATCGTGCGTGACGTGGCGATTCCGCGCACCGCGCCGACACCTCGTCTGTACGCGACCCGTTTCAGCGGCCTGCGTTTCATCGTGCAGCTCAATGAGGGTGCAGAGCTTTCGCGACAGGAGTTCCTGAATGTGCTGTCGAGCGTGCACAAGCAATTCAATCTGTACGAGTACGAACGGGTCCGGGATATCTACGACGCACTGGTCCTCAAGGATGTGTTCATCGTCTGGGTCGCTATAGGTCTGGGCCTGCTGACGGTCCTGCTGGCCAGCATCGGCATCTACGGCGTACTCAACTACGGCATTCTGCTGCGGCGATACGAGCTCGGCGTAAGGATGTCGATCGGCGCGGGGCCCGGCCGCATCGCGGGGATGATCTACCAGGAGAACGGCGTGCTCTTCCTGTACGGCGCGCTGGCGAGCCTGGTCATTCTTGTCGTGTCCGACCGCTTGCTGGCGAAGTACGCCGGATATGAATTGCCGTTGTCTTTCAGTGCTGGAGCGGGTGGCTACGTTGTGATCGTGGTGTCAGTGGCGGCGGCCTGCTACCTGACGTTGCGCACCATTATCACGCGCTGGCCGATTTTCGCCTTGCGTACTGACTGAACCTGGATGGAGTGATGACGCGGCCGGCGCGCCCAGGCAGCGCCGGCCGCCGGTGGCTGAATATGCAAGGGGGATGTGCGTGGTGATCGGCGACGATGGCGTCGGTCGGGCTTCCGCACATCGCGTCGAGCAGGGCGGCTCGCCGCATCACGTGCGACGCGCATTGGCGTGTGGTCCCGGCGGATGGCCGTTCAGAGGCCAGACCTTCGGTTGAGACATCCGAGTCCTGGAAGTGGCAGCGTGCCTGGTCGTGCCCGCTGCAGGCTTGCCGACTTTCTTCCCTGGCCAGGCGCCCGACGGGCGCCGGACAGACCAAAGGTGAATGAATGGAAAAGATTCAGTTGATATGCCTGCCTTTCGCCGGTGCCGGTGCGTCCTTCTTCAACGAATGGAAAGGTGTCGAACCGTCGTTGGTGATTCGCGCAATGCAGCTGCCGGGACGGGAGAAGCGATTCCTGGAAACGCCGCACGTGGACGTGCACCGTGCGGTGGACGAGCTGACGAAGGAACTGCTCGCCGACGATGCGCTGGATACACCCACCCTCATTTTCGGCCACAGCCTCGGTGCAGTTCTGGCCTTTGAGCTGGCGCGCCGGCTGGAGTCCCCCGGTCGCGGCAAGTTGCTGGGCCTGGTGGCCAGCGGGTCGCCAGATCCATGGACCCAGCGCAGCGACCGGGCAACCGGATTCAACAACGACGAGGCGTTCCTGGCGAAGGTGTCGGAGTTCTCCGGCTACAACCACGAGGCGCTGAGCGACCCGATGATGCGTGAGCTGCTGCTGCCGACGCTGCGTGCCGATGTGCGGATGCACGAGGACTACGTTCCGCGTAGCGGCGAACCGCTTTCCGTACCGGTAATGACAGTGCGCGGTGCTGGCGACCAGCTGGTTTCGCGAGCGCAGGTCGACCTGTGGCGCAAGGCGTCGACGGGAGCGGTCAGCCACGACGAACTCGAAGGCGGGCACATGTACTTCATCGGTAACGCCGGTCCTCTGCTCGGACGGATTGCCACCTTTGCGCGTCAAGCCGTGGCGACGGCGCTGGAAATTGCGCCATGAGACTGAAAGGGAAAGTGGCCGTCGTGACCGGTGCGGGACGTGGCCTGGGTCGCGAGTGCGCCGTGGCGTTTGCCCGGGAGGGCGCGGACCTCGTCCTGATTGACGTGTCCGGCGATATTGCCGGGGTGCCATACCCACTGAGCACGCCCAGCCAGCTGGCCTGCACGGAAGCGGCGTGCCGGGAGCACGGCGCATCGGTGCTGTCGGAGTTTGCCGACGTGCGCCGCCTCGATGAGATCGAGCGCGTAGTAGACAAAGCCATGGCGCGGTTCGGCCGGATCGACATCCTGCTGAACAACGCCGGTATTGCCGCGCCCTCCGGAAAAGTCGTCCACGACATTTCCGAGGAGGAGTGGAACCTCATGGTAGATGTCGATCTCAATGGCGCCTGGCGGATGCTCAAAGCCGTCGGGAAGATCATGACGTCCCAGCGCGCGGGCAGCATCGTCAATATCGCGTCGACTGCCGGCACCGTCGGTTACCGTCATTTCTCCGGCTACGTTGCGGCCAAGCATGGCGTTGTCGGGCTCACGAAGGCGGCCGCGCTCGACTACGGGCCGGTCAAGGTGCGGGTGAATGCCATCTGTCCCGGTTCGGTCCGTGACGCCGATCACGTGGAAGGTCGGATGCTCTCGGAGATCGCGCGCTCGCTGGATGTGGATGTGGCCGAGCACGAAAGCGTCTTCGTCCAGTCTCAACCCATGAATGAGCTGATTGAACCGGCAGACATCGCCGATGCTGCCATCTGGCTGGGCTCGGATGCGGCCCGCCGGGTGACTGGCAGTGTCGTCACGGTCGATGCGGGTTTCACTGCACGCTGACCGCGAAACAGCACCGTTCGTAGCGATTATTTGGTTCTAGGGGCAATTCATGTCATTTCGGCAACACCTGGCTGCGTCGGGTACGGTAAACGACAGAGTCGGCAGCCTGTTCTCGCGCGTGGTCAACGACGACACCGGTGCGCGAACCCATGTGCTGTGCGCCGAATTGCACGCGCCAGTCGAGCGATCCGTGTTGCAAGCCCGGTTCGATCGCATGAGCACCTCGGTGCGCGCGCTGCGACCAGAGCTCGGCACGCTTCCGATGCACCTGTTCCTGGACGACGTACCCCATCGCCACGACAGCGCGCCGGCGCGAGCCCAGTGCGAACGGGAGGCTGCGAGGTGCCCGGCGCCGCAGTCCGAAGCGCTGTTGCGGGCGGTCCAATTGTGCTTTGAGGACGGCTCGGCGGCGCTCATCGTCACCGCAGGCCGCGTCTGCATCGGAAAGGCACTGCTGATCCGCATTCTCACGCAGCTGGCGACCGGTGAATCGTTTGAATCAGCGACGCCCGGGGCGCAGGCGTCGCCGCCTATCGAGGTCAACTGGGCAGATTATCCGCCGATCACCCCATGGGCAGCCGCGGGTACCGGGAGTGGTTGTGCGCGGACCGAGTCCATCGTGTTTCCCGCAAACCTGGCGCAGCTGTCCGTTGCGTTGTCGCGCGTCTTCCGCGCGTTCAATCAGCAGCCTGCTGCGAGTCTGCCGGTCATGATCGACAACGCCGACATTCCCGGTCTCGACACCGGCAGCGGGTGGGCCCTGTGTCCGCTTGACGCATCGCCCGCGCTGCGCGGCGGGGTTGCGCACGCCTGGCTGACCGATGAACGGGTCACTGCGCTTGCCGGCCTGTGGAGTGGCGAGCCGGCATTCCTGGTTGGCCTGTTCGCCGGCTGTGCATTGCCATCGCTGATGCCCGGTGTACGCGCCTTGCACTATCAGGCATTCGTGCGACCTCCGTTTCCGATCACGCTGCTGGTCGAGGATGCCGCGGACGGACACGTGTCGCTCGCGGTGCACTATGACCAATCTGCCATCGGCACCGAGGATGCACAGTGGCTGCTGCGTTGCCTGGCGAACGTGGCGACGGCCGTCGCCGCAGCGCCGGATACACCGGTCGCGCACATACCCTTGCTCGATTCGACCCAGCAGAGCGCTGTTCTGGCGCTCGGGCACCGTTCGCGCACCGAACAGCTGCTGGCGCCGCAACGCATCGAACAACGCATCGCGGAGCGGGCGCTTGAACAGCCCGACGCGCCTGCAGTGAGCGATGCGGAAGGTTGCCTGTCCTACGCTGAGCTGATGCGCGAGGCCGGCCGTCTTGCAGCGTATCTCACGCAGCGCGGAATTGGCCGTGCCGATCACGTGGGCCTGTGCGTGGCGCGTTCCCGCCATATGGTGGTCGCCGCGCTGGCCATCATGAAGGCGGGCGCTGTCTACGTGCCGATCGATCCGGACTATCCGGCGGATCGCATCGCCTACACCTGCGAGGACGCGGGCCTGAAACTGGCGATTTTTGACGATGGCCATGCCCCTGGCGGGGCATTCGCGTCGATCACGATGTCGCAGTGGCTGCGCCAGTCGCCCGAATCAGTGCCGGTTGACCAGGGCCACCCCGTGGAGTGGTCCATCGACGATCCCGCCTACATGATCTACACCTCGGGATCGACGGGGCGCCCCAAGGGCGTGCTGATCGCGCACCGCAGCGTGCAGGCGCTGCTGGGCGCGGTGCAGGACGAATTTGCACTGACCAGGGACGACGTCTGGAGTTTCTTTCATTCCTTTGCCTTCGACTTCTCGGTGTGGGAGGTCTGGGGCGCACTGCTGACCGGTGCGCGCGTGCACGTGGTGTCGCACGAGACCTCGCGCAATCCGGAAGCATTCATCCGCGAGATGAACGGGCAGGGCATCACGGTGCTCAGCCAGACACCATCGGCGTTCGGCCAGCTGATGGCCGCAGACCGCGCACATCCGGTTGGCCCGCAGCTCCGCCTGGTGGTGTTCGGCGGCGAGGCTCTGGATGCCCGTGCGCTGCTGCCGTGGTTCGATCGGCACCCCGAGAGCCAGTGCCGTCTGATCAACATGTTCGGCATCACGGAAACCACCGTCCATGTGACAGCCAAGGAAATTCGCCGCAGTCACGCCCTGGAGGGCTCCCGCTCCGTCGGCCGGCCCATCAACGGTTGGCACGCCTATGTTCTCGGTCCGGACGGAACTGTGCTCCCGCCGGGTATTGATGGCGAGATCTATGTCGGTGGCAGTGGCGTCGCCCTGGGCTACCACAACAAGCCCGAACTCAACGAGCAGCGTTTCATGCCTGATCTCCTGGGCAACGGCCGCATGTATCGCAGCGGCGACCGTGGCCGCCTGCTGCCCAGCGGGGAAATGCTGCACCTGGGGCGCCTGGACAACCAGATCAAGCTGCGCGGGTTTCGCATCGAGCTGGACGAGATCCGCAATGTGCTGTTGCGCTGCCGTGGCGTCGAGGCGGCCGCCGCGGTGTTCAGCCAGAAGGACAAGCTCGACGCGGCGACCGCGCGTATTGATGCCTACATTGTTCTCGCCGAAGGCAGCGTCCGGGATGTCTGGTTGCACGCCAGCCAGCAACTCCCCGACTACATGTTGCCCACCTCCATCGCGCGCGTGTCGTCGATGCCCTTGACGGCCAATGGAAAGCTCGACCAGCAGAAACTGGCGGGTCACATCATCGAGCGGTCCGGATCGCCGGAGCGCTCGATCGGTATCGCCGTTGCGCCGAAGGGGGCGGCCGCGCCGAGCACACCGGCAGAGGATGCGGAGACGGACGTCGAGCGCCACCTGGTCGAGATCTGGTCGGAGCTCTTCGACCAGCCGGTCAGCGTCGGCGACAACTTTTTTGACCTTGGCGGCAATTCGCTGTTTGCCATCCGGCTGTCGACGAAGGCACGCGAGCGCGGGCTGCCGGGCTTGAGTTTGAGGGATTTGTACGTTCACCAGACTATTTCCGGATTGACCGCTTTCCTGCGCCGGAGTTAGGCGCGCTGCGCGGCAAACCCCACGGCATCGCCGACGCGTGCGGACCCTGGATGAGACGTTCAATCCAGGCGGGGACGCCCGGCAGGAACCAGTCAGCCCGAACTGAAACGGAGATTGCGTAATGGCTGTCGACAAGATTCTTGAGCGCTGCGCCGAGGAGCGCATCGAGCTGACCATCGAGAACGGCGAACTGAGCATCAAGGTGACGGCGCCGCCCAAGGACAAGTCCCTGCTGCTGGACGTCAAGCGTCTGCGCAGCGAGATCGAGCGGGCGCTGTTGCACAGCCAGCGTGCGGGCGAGCGCGGCGGCGATGAAAACCGTGTGTCGATGAGCCTGTTCTATTTCTCCAGCGACGAAGGCGTCGCCGACAGAAACAAGTACCGGCTGCTCCTGGAAGGTGCGAAATTCGCCGACCGCAATGGTTTCGAGGCCGTGTGGACGCCGGAACGGCACTTTGCCCAGTTTGGCGGCCTGTATCCAAACCCGTCCCTGATGGCGTCGGCGCTGGCAACAATCACGCAGAACGTCGCACTGCGGGCGGGCAGCGTGGTGTTGCCCCTGAATGATCCTCTGCGAGTGGCGGAGGAATGGGCCGTGGTGGACAACCTGTCCGACGGACGCGTCGGACTGGCCTTCGCGTCGGGCTGGCAGCCGAACGATTTCGTACTGGCGCCGGCCAATTACCAGACGCGTCACCAGTTCATGTACGACGGCATTGAACAGATCCGTGGTCTCTGGCGCGGTGTTCCCGTGACACGCAAGAACGGTGTCGGCGAGGACATCACCGTCAATTGCCTGCCGCGGCCGATCCAGCGTGAGCTGCCCGTGTGGATCACGGCGGCCACGAGTCCGCAGACGTTCGAGTCAGCAGGAAAGATCGGCGCCAATGTACTGTCTCATCTCACCGGTCAAACGCCCGAGTCGTTGGCCGAGAAAATCAAACTGTACCGGCAGACGCGCGCGGCCGCGGGCTACACGACGCCGGGACGCGTCACCGTGATGATCCACACCTTCATTTCGAGCGACCAGGAAAGCGTGATGAAGGTAGCGAAAGAGCCCTTCAAGCGCTATCTGGCCCAGTCCATCGATCTGCTCCGCAATCTTGCGACGCAGGTCGGCATCGATGCCGACCGGATCAGCCCGAGCGATATGGATACGTTGCTCGAGCACGCATTCCACCGCTATCACCGCACCAGTGCGTTGCTGGGTACCCCGGAGTCGGCGCTGGAGTTCGCCGCAAAGCTCAAATCCATCGGTGTCGACGAGATCGCCTGCCTCGTGGACTTCGGTATCGACACTGACACCGTGCTCGAGAACTTGCCGTACCTGAACACACTGAAGAATGCCGTAGCCGCGCTGTGAGCGCCGCCGGCATGAAACGAGCGATGGTTCTGTCCACATGGCAGGCAGTACCCGCTTCACGCTGCGATGGAATGGTCGCGATGCCTCGTCCCGTGGCATTGCGTGCCAGGAGTCATTGATGAGCCGCAAGAAGAAGCATCCGCTGTTGATCCGTTTTGTCATCTGGATCTGCCTGCCGCTGTCGGTGGCATTGGGATTCGGCTATTCGCACCTGCGTGGCAGTCTGCCCCGGACCAGCGGCGAAATCGCCGTGCAGGGAATCAAAGGCAAGGTCAGCATCACGCGTGATGCCAATGGGGTTCCCTATGTACGTGCGTCGAGCGACATGGACGCCTATTTCGCACTGGGCTACGTGCATGCACAGGATCGACTCTGGCAACTGGAAGTTGCGCGTCGGCTGGCGCAGGGGCGACTGAGTGAAGTGCTGGGCAGAAGAGCGCTGCCGGAAGACATCTGGATGCGCACGCTGGACCTGTACGGATCGGCGCACACTGCCTGGCCGGCATTGAGTGACGATGCGCGCGCGTCGCTGGAGGCCTACGCCAGTGGCATCAATGCCTACCTGGGCGAGAAGCGCACGTTGCCGGCGGAATTCCTGCTGCTCGGCGTCGAACCGCAGCCCTGGCAGCCGATCGACTCGCTGGCGTGGTTCAAGGTGTTCAGTCTCAGCCAATCCAACAGCATGCGGACGGAAGCCAGCCGCTACGTCGCCCGCAAGTATCTTCCCTCGACCCAATGGACGTTGCTGGAGCGCGACTATCCGGTCGATGCTCCCGTTACCGCGGATGCCTTGCCGGCGATGCGGGCGATTGCGCAGATGGGAATGATCCTGGAGGACGATCTGGCGCTGGGTGGCAAGTTCGTCGGCAGCAATGCCTGGGTCGTTTCCGGCGCGCATACCGACGACGGCAGTCCGCTGCTGGCCAACGACCCCCACATGGGCCTGCAGATGCCCTCGCTGTGGTACGTGGCCCACATGTCGGCTCCGGCGTTCTCGGTATCCGGCATGTCGGTGGTCGGATTGCCGAATGTCGTCTTCGGCCGGAACGGGCACATCGCCTGGGGCGGCACCAATATGATGGCCGACACGCAGGACCTCTACGTCCTTGAGACCGATCCGGACCGGCCGAATTACTACAAGGCGGGCGACCAGTGGCAAGCGCTGGAAGTGCGGCAGGAAGAAATCCACGTCAAGAACGAATTTCCGGCAACGCTGCGCAAGCCACTGGACCCGGTTCGCATCCAGGTGCGGCGCTCCCAGTGGGGGCCGGTCGTCAGTGACGCGCTGCTGGCGGTGGATCAGCCCGTGAGTCTGCGCTGGCCGGGGCTGGACACGGGTGATACTTCCTACGAAGGGATCTTCCGTCTGGCCTACGCCACCAACTGGGACGACTTCAATCGCGCTCTCGGCGCCGTGATCGCCCCGGCCATCAACGTGGTGTATGCGGACACGGCCAACAACATCGGTTATGTCGCGGCAGGGCGAATCCCCCGACGCGCCACGGGCGACGGAACCTTGCCGGTGCCCGCCGCCGACACGCGCTACGAATGGAAGGGGTACATCCCGTTCGCCGAAATGCCGCGGACTTTCAATCCGGCCAGCGGCTTCCTGGTCAGTGCGAACAACAAGGTAGCCGGTGACTCGTATCCGCATTTCATTTCGCGGGACTGGGCGCCGCCAGCCAGGGCCGAGCGGATCACCACGCTGATCGAGGAAACGCTGAAAGGGAAGGGGAAAATCCGCCTGGAAGACGTCGAGACGATGCAGGGCGATGTCAAGGATATGGAAGCCGCTGAACTGAAGGACTACCTGCTTGGCCTGCTCGATTCCTCTGCGGCGTCCGATACGCTGTTGGCGCTCAAGGCCTGGGACGGGTCGATGGCGCAGGAGCAGGCGCCAGCGGCCGTCTTCAATCTCTGGGTGAAGAACCTCAAGCAGCGCATGCTGCTGGACCGCTTCAAGGACGCCGGTGACAACCGGGCACAGGTGGATGTGTTGCGCAGCTATGTGGCAGGCGTCACGCCGCTGCAGATCAAGCACATGATGATGAGCGGCAACCCGGAATGGTGTGGCAGTCCGGTTGCACCGGATATCCCGCGTTGTGCCGGCCTCGCGCGAGCTGCACTGGACGACGCGCTGCAGGAGCTTCGCAAGTGGCAGGGTGATGAAAGGCACTGGCAATGGGGCGCCGTGCACCAGGCGAGTTTCCGGCATCTGCCATTCAGTGATGTCAATCTGCTGGACCGCCTCTTCGCACGCCGCATCGCCAGCGCCGGATCGGAGAACTCCGTCGACGTCGCGGCCAGCCGCTACAAGCCGATGGAAGGGTTTGAGCAGACCTTCGGTGCGGTGTTCCGGCAGGTGATGTCGCTTGCGCCGAAGGACGCGCGACACAGCTACATGAACTCGACGGGCCAGTCCGGCAATCCACTCAGTCCGCATTTCGACGACATGCTCGAACCATTCAACCGGGTGGCGTTCTTTGCGCTACGCGAACCGGTCGCCGCAGCGACGACATCGGTCCTGACCCTCACCCCGGCCGTGCCAACCCAGGAGGGCCGACAGTGAAACTGTTCGATCTGTTTATCCAGCGCGCCCCCAACCGCATTTTCCTGTCGATCCTGCTGGGCGCGCTGTCGGGCATCAGCTACTCCCTGTTGATTCCGCTGGTCCAGGTGGGTATCAACAGCTCCGACAGCGCCGGCTCCGGTGCCGACGTCGCACTGTTTCTCGGCTTTGAGATTCACCAGTACAAGCTGGCGCTGGTGTTCTTTGGCATCTGCCTGTTCGTTCTGGTATCGCGTTCCATTTCCCAGGTCAGCCTGATGCGCGTCGCGATGGACGTGACGACGGACCTGCGCAAGACGCTCTACGAGCAGATTGCCCGCTCGCCCATCGCTGACCTGGAGCGGATCGGTTCCTCGAAACTGATTGCCACGATCACCACGGACGTTGGCCGGATCGTGATCGGCGCCCGGGCCATTCCGGATCTCCTGATCAGTGCGGTCACCATTGTCGGCATGCTGGGCTTCATGGCCTACCTGAACTACTCCGTGTTTGTCGTCGTCATGCAGGCTATCGTGTTCGGCGTCATCACGTACCAGGTACCGGTGTTCATCGCCAACAAGTACTTCCATCGCTCGCGGCAGCGCATCGACCTGCTGCAGGAAGCCATTCAAGGCCTCATCGCCGGTGCCAAGGAGCTGAAGCTCGACGCCGACAAGCGCGAGCGCTACTTCGCGGACGTGCTGATGGAAAACGAGTACGCCGTGCTGGCGGCGGACAAGACCGGCAACACGGTGATGCGCCTGGCCGCCAACTACGGCGACATGATCAGCTTCTTCGTCATCGGCGTCATCGCGTATGTCTTCATCAACTATCACGCGATCACGCCCTCGGAGCTGACGGGCGTGGTAATGGCGATGCTATACATCACCACACCCATCGCGGTGGTGATTGGAACCGTACCTTCGGTGGTCATGGCCAAGATTTCGCTCAACAAGGTCAATGGCATCATGCGTAGCATTCCCGCGGAGTCGTATCCGGCCAGACGCGGCGGCGAGCTTCCGGCGTGGACGGAGCTGCGGGTGAGGAACCTGTGTTACCAGCACCGTGGCTCGAAGGACGAAGCGGGTTTCCAGGTCGGCCCTATCGACTTGACGATCCGGCGTGGCGAGGTGACGTTCATCGTCGGCGGCAATGGTTCCGGAAAGTCGACACTGAGCAAGCTGCTCACGTTGCACTACGCCGCGGCCAGTGGCGAGATCCTTTTCGGCGACCAACGCCTGACCGACGAGAATTTCGCCGCCTACCGCCAGCGGATCTGCTCGATCTACTCGGACTACTATCTTTTCGATCGCCTGCTGTGCGAGGCAAAGCCCGACGAGGCGGCGCGCATCAAAGAGTACATGGCGCTGCTCAAGCTTGAGGGAAAGCTGGTCATTGAAGCGCGACAGTTCTCGACAACAGCGCTCTCGGATGGCCAGCGCAAGCGATTGGCGCTGCTGGCCGCGCTGCTGGAGGACAAGGACCTCTACCTTTTCGACGAATGGGCTGCCGACCAGGACCCCTCGTTCAAGGAAGTGTTCTACCGCCGCATCGTTCATGAGCTGAAGGCCCGCGGCAAAGCGGTGATCGTCATCAGTCACGACGATCGGTTTTTCGACGAGGCGGACCGTCTTATCTACATGGACCAGGGCAGGGTGCGTGAATCCGTTGATCGGACTCGCCGGGCCCCTGTTCTGGAAAGCGCCGGGAATACGCTCCCTCACCAACCCTCCAACCACGTCGGGCATCCTGCACCCGCCCAGGAAGCCTACGCCATCGTGAACGCCGAACCATGATCGATGCTATCGAGAAAAACGGTAACGACATCTCCCTGCTCAATGGCGAATTCCATCGCTATGTTCGCTCGAAGGGGCTGGTGGAGCGGATTCCCTTCCGGGAAATGGCTACCACCGACTTCATGCGGCATTACGAGTACCCCATCAACTCGTGGCCGTTCTTCGTATCTCCGGAGATGGTCTCCAGCATGCAGGAGATGAACGCCAACATCCTGAAGATGACCTACAAGGCAGTGCGGGCGATATTCAACGAAGATGCCATGAAAATGGCCGCCGCCCTGAACATGGATCCGGTCCGCTGTTCGTTCTTCTTCAATGGCGTCGACTTTTCCGACATCTGCTTCCGGACCGATGCCATTCTCACGGACGATGGACTGAAATTGGTCGAGGTCAACGTCGGTACGGCAATTGGCGGCTGGCAGATCCAATGGATGGACGAGACCTTCCGCCAGTACGACGGGTACCGGGACTTCTTTGGTCAGCACAACGTCAACTGCCGCAACACGCCGGTGACGTTCTTCAAATTCCTGATCGCTTCGGCGGCCAAGATTGCCCGCACCGGCAAGGCGAACATTCTGGTCAAGGTCAAGCGCGGGTTTGATCCGGCTGTCTACGGTACGTTTCTGCAGCAGTACATCGCCCGGGCCATCGGCGAGTCGGGTGTCGACTGTGACATTGGCTTCTTCGCGGGGTTCGATGAACTTGAAGTCAACGCGGAAGGTACGTTTCACCGGGGGCGGCGAGTCCACCTGGTCACCTTCGGCGACCTGAGCGGAGAGCCGGACCCGCCGCTTGAACTGTTGCGCAGCATTTTCGCGCGCAAGCTCGCCAGCCCGGACTTCCCCACGTACGTGCTCTTGTCCGACAAGCGCAACATGGCGTTGCTGCACTACGCGGCGCAGATGAAGCTGCTCTCGCCGCACGAAGCGGCGCTGGTGGAACGCTACGTGCCGAAAACGTACATCCTCGGCGGCCCCCTGTTCTCTCCGGCCGTTCGCGACGAACTGCTGGCGAACAGGGAGCGCTACGTCGTCAAGCAATGCAATGGCATGCAGGGGATCGATGTTCACGTCGGTCGGTTCATGTCTGACCAGGAATGGCGGAACACGATCTGGAATCTGCGCCAGCCGGAACTGTGGATCGCCCAGGCGTATTGCGAGTCGAAGCAGTTCTACGGACACGCCGACGCCTCGTGCGACGTCTTCAACTTTGTCTGGGGCGTCTTCCAGTTCGGCGAGAAGTTCGGCGGCTCCTGGATTCGCATGATGCGCGAGAAGGGCAAGTACGACGGCGTCATCAATTCCGCCCGTGGGGCGGAGGAGCGCATCGTGTTCGAGGCGGCGTGCTAGCCCGACGTTGTGGCTGGCGCAGTGAAGTTGCTTGACCCATTGACGGGGTCCCTCAGCCGGGGGATGTCCTTGGTGCAGTAGGAGTGCTCATCGCGATGAAATTTGTCCTGTCCTGTCACCGTGTACTGCCACGCGTCTTTTGCGCGCTTGCCGCGTTGTTGGGTGCCAGCGCGATGGCGTCGGCTGAACCCACGCAGATCGAGGTGCGCGTCCTGGCGCGCGGCGCGAAGTTCATTGGTGGGTATTCCGCGTCTGCCCTGGTGACGCTGACCGACGCAGACACCGGCGAGGTCTTGGCCCGGGGCATGACCCAAGGCACAACGGGCGATACCGATCGCATCATGAAAAGCCCGCCAAAGGACGGTGGCCGCAAGGCGACGGACGACTCAGCCGTCTTCAAGGCGTCGCTTGACCTGACAGGCGCGCGCCGTGTCACGGCCACGGTCACCGGCCCTGTCAGTCAGCCTCAGGCCGCCACGACCGTCACCAGTACGCAGTGGGTATTGCCCGGCCGGCATATCACGGCAGGCGAGGGCTGGTTGTTGGAGTTGCCCGGCCTGATCGTCGACCTGGTCGAGCCGGCCGCCTACCAATGGGTGGACAAGCAATCGACGGTTCCCCTACAGGCATCGGTGACCATGATGTGTGGTTGCGCGCTATCCGTCGATGGGCATTGGCGGGCTGGTGATACCGAAGTGGAAGTCAGTGTGTCGATCAACGGCAAGCCGCAGCCCGCCCAGCGAATGACCTTCGACGCGGCCGCCGGGCGCTTCGGCACGGAGCTGAAAACCCAGGAGCCCGGTATCTACGAGGTGGAAGTGCGGGCCTGGGTCGCCGCGACAAACAACGCGGGCGTCGGACGGACCACGTTCTTCGTGCGCTGACGAGGCCATCGAGCAGGCGTTGCGTACCAATGACATCGAGCGCGGCCGACCATATCGTCTTTCATGAGCGCCATCGCGACCCCGTTCCGGGTAAACCCTGCCGGTCAGCGCGAGCTACGAAAGCGGTGTTCCCCCGTAGCCCAGGTACGCGCAGCGCGCCAGGGGTGAACCCCCTGTTGTCGCCACCGCTGGGCGGCCACTTCGCTTTCCACCCACACTACCGAGCCCTCCACAAGGAAGCGGCAGCTAGCTGCCGCGCGTCACGCAACGCGGTCCAGTCTCGTGATTCCCGCAATCGCGGCGTTCACCTTCTCCAGGACCACGGCGCGACTGTGCTCGACAAAAAAGTGCCCGCCCGGAATCCAGTGGATATCGCATTGCCCATTGGAGAGCTCGCGCCAGCCCTCTGCCGCCGCTTCGGTCACCTCCCAATCTTCCGTTCCTGCCAGCACGACGATCGGACAATGGAGCCGGCAGGGCTCTGCCTGATAGACGTCGGCAATTTTGAAGTCGGCCCGGAGCAGTGGAATCAGGAACTGGATGAGTTCCGCATTGTTCAACACTTCTTCGGGGGTGCCGTTCAATTCGCGCAGCTTGTCGATGAACTGCGCTTCCGGCAAGTCGTAAACGCAGTCCTTGTCGCCCGGGAAGTGCGGGGCCCGGCTGCCGGAGGCAATCAGCAGGCGGGGGCCTGGCAAACCGGCGCGCTCGCACTGCTGCGCGAACGCGTAGGCCACGCGGCTGCCAAGGCTGTGTCCGAAGAGGGCGTACGGCTTGTCGGCAATGCCGGAGAAAGCAGCCGTCAGTTCAGCGACCAGATCGTCCATTTCCGAGTGCGGCCGCTCGCCCATTCGCGAGGCCCGTCCGGGCGGCTGTACGCAGACCAGCTCGACGTCTGCCGGCAGGTGCGTGGCCCAGGGCAGGTAGGTCGACGCCGAACCGCCGGCGTAGGGCAGGCAGATCAGTCGCAATTTCGGCGATTGGCGCGGGAACGGGCGAACAAACCATTTGCTAGTGCTCAAGTGGGCCTCTCAAGGTCGGTCACGGATGCCTGGAAGAGGGGGCGTGCCCGCCGTACCTTCCCGGTTTCCCGTCGATTGTCTGTCGCGGATCGTGCGGATTTCGCGCGGTCGCTGCGAACGCGAATGGTAAACCGCTTCGCTTGCTGTTGGCAGGTGGCATCTTCACGGTCCCGGACCAATGACCTTGCCCGATCGGCCTGTTTCCACATATTCCGATCGTGGGTCGAACCGGTGTTGAAGGCCGCATGCGGCACCGCCGCTTACTTACCACGATACCTTGATATTGCCGGCTTTTCCGCTGCGTCGACCACCCTATCTGGATAACCCCGTGCGCGCAGAATCGAACTCTTTGTTGTTCACGCCCTATCGGTTGGGAAGCATGATGATGCCCAACCGCATCGTCATGGCGCCGATGAGCCGGGCGCGGGCGGGCGCCGGCGATTGCGCCACGGCGCTGATGGCCGAGTATTACCGGCAGCGCGCTTCTGCCGGTCTGGTGATTGGCGAAAGTTCGCAGATTAGCCGGCAGGGACAAGGCTATGCGTGGTCGCCAGGACTCCACACCACGGCGCAGATCGCCGGATGGCGACGGGTTGTGGATGCGGTGCATGGCGCCGGTGGACGCATCTTCGCGCAGCTGTGTCACGCGGGGCGCATCTCGCACGTGTCATTCCAAAGCGACGGCGCCGCGCCGGTTGCGCCATCGGCGCTGCGGGCCACGTTCGCAAAGGTCTATATCGATCCGCGCGGTCGCGGTGCGCCCAGCCGCGACGGCGAACTGGTTTGCGCTTCCATGCCGCGCGCCCTGGAGGTCGATGAGATCCGGACCATCGTGGACGACTTCGCACGCGCGGCCTGCAATGCAGTCGACGCGGGATTTGATGGTGTCGAGCTTCACGGGGCGCACGGGTACCTGATCCAGCAGTTTCTGGATCCGGCGACGAACCTTCGTCAGGATGGCTATGGTGGCTCGCTCGACGGACGTCTGCGGTTTGTCTGCGAGGTGGCTGAGGCCGTCGTGGATGCCGTCGGGCCGCACCGGGTCGGGCTGCGCTTCGCACCCTGGCGCGCGGCTGACGACGTGTCGGACACGCGCCCCGAATCGGATGGCCTGGCACTTGCCGCACGGATGGACGCGCTCGGACTGGCCTACTTGAACGTCTGCGAGGACGATCAGGGACTACGCCCTCCCTTGTCCGAAGCGTTTCGCCGCAATGTGCGCAAGTTCTACAGCGGCACATTGATGTACGTGGGCGGCTACTCGGCCCAGCGCGCCGAAAATGCGCTGCGCGCGGGCTGGGCCGACCTGATCAGTTTCGGCCGACCCTTCATCGCCAATCCCGATCTGCCTTATCGGTTGCGCCATGGCCTTCCCCTGGCCCAGGGTGACCGTTCCACGTATTTTGGTGGTGCAGAGGAGGGATATACGGACTATCCCGAAGCGATGGTCGAAGAGGCTATCGCGTAGCGCTGCCGTACGGTGTCTCGGTATTGACCTTCAACCCCAGTTCCGTCGCGAGCGTTTCGAGCGATCGGAGCGAGTTACGCGCCGTGCGGCGTTCGGCGACGGCGCGTGCAGCGGTGAAGCGTTCCTGCACGCGTCCGGCATTGGCTGGCGTGCGCTCCGACGCGTAGTCACACAGCGCGCCAAGCAACAGTGCAATGGCGTACTCATCGTGTGCTGTGAGATTCGGGTGCGTTTGGGCGAGCGCCATTAGCGGGCCTAGCGTCGTCTTCGCCCTCACGAGGTCGCCGCGCAAAGCCAGGTGTAATGCCAGCTGGTCGCGGTAGGCCTGACGGATAGTGCTCTGCTCGTCCATGGCCACGTCTGCAATTTCCACAGCCTTGGTGAGGCTGGCCTCCGCTAGGTCGGGCTGAGCTTGGCGGATATGCGCAAGCCCGAGCTTGAAATACGCCTGGGCAACACCGGGATGCTTGTCGCCCAGCGCGTTGCGGCGGATCGCCAGCATGTCGGTAAGCATGGTCTGCGCGCCCGCGTAGTCTTTTTGCGCCATGGCGACGTCTGCCATGGCGTTGAGCGCGACGCCGTAGCGGACGGAATTGCGTCCGTAGGCGGCTTCGGTCAATTTGCCGGCCTCGTTCGCTGCGCTGTGGGCTTCGTCAATCTTGTCAATGTTGGTGCCTGCTACGGCCAGTCCATTGAGCGCGGAAAGCAGCAAATTCGTCGGCGGTGGCTTCATGGCGCGCAGGTCGGGCACCAGCGACGAGTACTCGGCATAGGCCTCGCGCATGTGCCCCAGCATCAGGTGGTCGTTCGCGAGCAGGTCGCGCCAGCGAACGGGCAGCGATTCAGGCGCGATCATCGCGCGATACCGGTGAATAGCCTGCGCAGAATCGTCGTAGCGTCCACGACCGAACAGTACCAACGCCTCAAGATAAGCCCACTGCTCGCCGGGCATTGCCTTGGAGCCTTGCTCCACCAGTCGTGCCGCCTGGTCGAATTTCCCCGCCGTGTTGAGCGCCTGGGCGTGGCCGCGCATGGCGGCGTCGCGTTCCCTGGGGCTAAGGCGTTCATAGTCGATGCGGGAATAGACCTCGAGTGCTGGCGCAATCAACGTCAGCCGAAGCTGGACGCCGGCGATGGCGGCGAGTAGGCGCGCTCGCGTCGATTCGTCAATCGTCGGGTCGTCCAGCGTTCCCTGCGCGAGGCGGTTGAACACGTCCCGGGCGTTATTCTCGACGCCACTGGTGTCTACGGGCGAAGCAACGTCCAGCGTCTGCAGGATCAGGTCGGTCATCCGGTCGGCACGCGTCTCCTGCTGACGCGCTTCCTGGCGCTGAACCCAGACGGCACCGCCGGCGGCGCTGGCGATGCTGACCATCAACGCAGACGCGGCGACGGCGCGCGAGTGCCGTTGAAGAAAGCGACGCAGGCGGTAAAGCGTGGTGCCGGCACGTGCAGCAACCGGATAGCCAGAGAGATAGCGCGTGATGTCCTCCGACAGGGCGTCGACCGAGATGTAGCGTTGCTCCGGCGATTTGCGCAGGCAGCGCAACACGACAGCGTCCAGGTCGGCATCGATAGGGCCGGGCGCACTGCCGTCCTGATTCCTTCGCTGACTGGGGGGCGGGGGATCGCGCTCCAGGATGAGGCGCTCCGCTTCTCCGGGCGTTGTGCCCTCCAGGTCGAACAGCGGCAGGCCGGTCAATAGCTCATACAGCAGCGTACCCAGGCCATATACGTCGCAGGCGACGGTGATCGGGCCACCGCGCAACTGCTCCGGCGCGGCGTTGCAAAAGGAAAACACGCGTTGCCGGGTCGCCGTGGCGAATGCCTCGTGCGCGCCCACTGCGAGATCCAGTGGTTTTGCGATTCCGAAATCCAGCAGCTTCGGATGGCCATCGGCGTCGACCAGGATATTGCTAGCCTTGATGTCGCGATGGACCACGA
The DNA here is from genome assembly GCF_025398735.1 of Tahibacter amnicola. Lineage (NCBI taxonomy): Bacteria > Pseudomonadati > Pseudomonadota > Gammaproteobacteria > Lysobacterales > Rhodanobacteraceae > Tahibacter > Tahibacter amnicola. The sequence goes on along the minus strand of NZ_CP104694.1, from coordinate 3,956,014 downwards.
GGTTGCGGTGGGCGTAGGCAATGGCCGCACAGACCCGAAGGAACAGACGCAATCGCGTGGCAATGTCCAAAGCCTGGTTGCGCACGTATTGGGCGATCGATACGCCGTCGACGTACTCCATGACGAAATAGGGCGTGCCGTCGACGGTCTCGCCCAGGTCCAGCAGGGTGGCGATGTCCGGATGCGTCAGCGTGGCGAGCACCCGCCGTTCCAGCCGGAAGCGGTCGTCCTGTACGTTGGCACGAAGATCCAGCTTGATGGCGACGTGTTGCTGTGTGTCGCTGTCGACGCGTCGCGCCAGATACACGCGTCCCATTCCGCCGCGCCCCAGCTCACGCTCAATGACGAATCCGTCGATCTGCCGACCTATCCATCGATCCGATCCGGTTTCGGCAAACGTCATCGCGCGTCGCGTCGTTTCTTCGGACACCCGATCGCTGGCGGCCAACAATCGGAGCACCTCGGCGCGAACAGCCGGCGTAACGCACGCCTCGCCCAGCTGGGTACCGCGGTCGTCGGATGAAAGCGTGGCCAGCGCATCAAAGAGCATGCGAACCCGCTGGTATTCGTCTGCGTTCATTTCGCCGGAATTTTCCACTCTGCGAACAGACTAGCCGTGCCCTGTTCAGCGATGAATGCGGTCAGCCAGCCAGGCCCGCGCGAAACGCCAATGCCGTACGACGGTCGCGCGCGAGATGCCGATCGCGCTCGCGATCTCGTCGGTGGTCAGGCCCGAGAAGAATTTCAGTTCCACGACCTGCGCACAGGCCGGATCCAGCGCTTCGAGCTCAGTCAGCACTTTGTCGATGCCCAGCCAGTCGATGCTCAGGTCAATCTCGCCGAGAATGTCGAGTTCTTCGGAGTCCGACAGCGACACCGGGGCGATGCCACCGCCGCGCTTCTCGCTGTCGCGCGCTCTGACGTAGTCGACGACGAAGTAGCGGATCGCCTGGGCTGCGACAGCCAGGAAATGACTGCGGTCAGCCCAGTCCGGCGTTTCGTGCTGCACGAGACGCGCGTATGCCTCATTGGCGACTTCGGTGGCGCTGAGCGTGATCGATCCGGGGTTTCGCCGCAGCCTGGCGCGCGCGATGTCCCGCAGCATCGGATACATGACATCCATCAGTTGCGACTCGGCGGCGCGGTCGCCGGACTTCCAGGCTTGCAGCAATCCGGTGATATCGAGAGAGGGTGTGCCGTGGATCATTCAGGGACCTGAGACTGGCGTAGCCGGTGAAGTATACGACCATGTCTCAATCCGGCCGGCGCATGACGGTGGCTGTTTCAGGTACAGATCCCGTAAGTGCTTGATTTTTTAGCACCAGCGGTCGAGTGGTCTCAGGTGACAAACCCTTCGCCGACGGCTATCTGACATTCCCTTGGCGCCCCTTGCTCTAGCAGGAGCCCCGCTCGAGAGCGGGGCTCCTGCGCCGGGGCGTATCAACCCGACCGGTTTAGCCCGGTCGGGCTCGGGTATTCCTCCTCTCAGCAGACGAGCCGGATCGATGCATCTTTGCGAGGGGTGCGCGGACACGACGAGTCTGGTGCAGTAACGGCCACTGCCCTGAGGCGATTGAAGGTGTCATTGGTGAAGCCTTCCGTGCTGTCTGGGCCCGGTTCGTCAGTCCAGTTTCGCGAACAGATGCGGACCGCTTCACCGGCCGGATGGGCCCGGTTGAACGACGATCGACGTCGAGGTTGCCTGCCTTGGTCAGGTGTATAGTGATTCCCGCGTGCGGAACCGGTGCATCCGAACCCGCGCCAGGGGAGTGACACCATGAACAGGTTGTCAGCCGGCGTGGCGCTGACCACGCTTCTGGTTTGCGGAGCGAGCGCCGCCGGTATGCGGCAGGTAGTGAGCGAGCCTGTGCGTTCCGATGCCTCTGCGGTCCGACAGGAGCAGTGGCGAGCGCAGACCCCACTCAAATCCGTTTCGCCAACGTTGCGACTGCCTCCCTTGGCGGCCGAACGCATCAGCAGCATGCAGCGACGAAACAGCGAGTCCCGCCGGCACCGTCTGCAGGTTGGGCTCAGTCGCAGCATTGCCAGTGAAGCAACAGAGGACTTGCCGCGACCAGCACGACACGCCGTTGACGGCGGTGTGGTGCTGGATCTGGACGTCGTCTCGCCCGAAGCGGAAGCCTTGCGGGTGGGCATCCATGTCGCCGCATGGCCCGATGGCGTTGAGCTACGTGTGGCAGGCAGTCGATTCAATGCGGACATTTTCGCGACTCCGGCCAGCCAGGCACGGGCGCAGGCGAGCCCCGAGGGTTTGTTCTGGACAGCCGTGACGGACGGCGACAGGCAGCACCTGGAGTTGTTTATCCCTGATGGTGTTGATCCCGACACGGTGGTGCTTCGTATCGAGTCCGTCTCGCATCTGGTGGTGCCGCCTCAGCAGGGACAAGGATGGCACAAGGCCCTGGGCGACTCGGATGACTGCAACATCGACGTCGTCTGTCGCATCAATACGCTCGGAGACGTTTTCGCTGCCGTCAAAGACGCAGTTGCCCACATGGTGTTCCAGTCGAACGGAGGCAGCTTTGTCTGCACCGGAACGCTCCTGAACGATGCGGATTCCGCTACGCAGATCCCCTATTTTTTCACCGCGCATCATTGCATAGGCAACCAGACCGAAGCGTCGTCGCTGACGACGTTCTGGCGCTATGAAACACCAGACTGTGGCACGCTTCAGAGCGGAGCCCGTATCCAGGTGACGGGCGGTGCGCAGCTGCTGTACTCCCAGAGCAACACTGACGGTGCGCTATTGCGGCTCAATAGCCAGCCGCCGGCAGGTGCGGTTCTGGCCGGCTGGGACGCCGCCCCCCTGTCGCCGTCAACGCCGGTGACGACGATTCATCATCCGCGCGGTGACAACAAGAAGGTCAGTCGTGGGAATCACAGCGGTACTACGGCCAACGTCAATATCGATGGCCAGCTTCTGGACAGCAGCAACCGGGCGTCCTGGAGCGAGGGAACCACCCAGGGTGGCAGCAGCGGCGCCGGGCTGTTTACCGGCACTAACTATCAGTTGCGTGGCGGCCTGGCCGGAGGCAGTTCTTCCTGCGCCAACAGCGGTGATCCGGAGGCCGAGGGAAATGTGGATTTCTACTCGCGTCTCGACCAGATATTTCCGTCGGTTCAACAGTACCTGATGCCAGTCTCTGTTCCGGGCCCGACACGTGACTATACCGGCCAATGGGATCTTCGGACGGAAAGCGGCCGCGGTCTGAGCATGTTCGCGTTCAATCAGGTGCTGTTCGTGCTGTGGTTTGTCTATGACAACCAGGGCAGGGCGACCTGGTACAGCCTCGACGTCGTATGGAGTGCCCCCGACCGGGCCAGCGGCCGCGTCTTGAGCTGGACAGGTTCTCCCTGGGGACCGACCTATAATCCGGACGCTCGCGTGATGACCCAGGTCGGGACGTTTTCGCTCACCTTCACATCGGCGACGCAGGCGACCTTCACCTACAACGTTCTCGGTGTGAACCGGACGATCGAGATCGCGAAGTTCGTCATCAACTAGGGATCTGCGACGCCGCGGGGTACCGGGTTGTCGCGGCGTGTGGGCGCAAAATGCCGGTTCGCTGTGGGCCGGCTGTCGTCAGTCTGCTTGCTTCCGGCGATCGGGACGACACCCGCGTCGATCCGATCGTCGCTAGAGTGCGTGGCGAACACGATGAGACAGCCATCGCTGGGCCAGTGCCAAGGCAATGATGGGGACTGCCGCGGCCAGCGTGCGATTGCCCCGGAACAGAAAGGCGACCCCACAAGCCGCGACCGTGGCTGCCAGCAGCCAGAGCGAGGCGCGACGAATCGCAGATGGCCCGGCGTCCGCCACGGCGACAAATCCGCCGGGTGTCGCAATGGTCGTCACCACGCCGACGCCGAGCATGCAAAGCAAAATGGCAGACTCATGCAGGGTGTCGAGCATCTGCAGGAACCACCACTGCTGGAAGCAGACGGCAGCACCGCCGAGAAGCAGATAGAGGTTTGCGCCCAGAATGAGCCGGTTCGCGGGAGAGGTTCGGCGCACCAGCACCGCCAGCTGCGCCGCGGCGGCCAGCGCGCCCAGTTGAAACGCCACGAGCCAGCGGTCCGGGCTTGGTTCACCCATCCAATAGGCATATGTCGCAAAGAGCGACAAAGGAAAAAATTGGACGAGTGAGAAGGCCCAGTGGTTCATCGGCGAAGTCGGCGCTAGGCATTCGAGCGCGCGGCGCGGAGGCGCGGCAGGCCATTATGCACGGCCAGCGCCAGGGTGAGTGCTCCTGCGCTGCCAAAAAGAACCGCTGAGGTAATCGCCGTCGAGTATCCGCCCAGGACCAGGAGTGACACGACGGGAATGGTCAGGTTGTCGGTGCCGCGTGAAGATATGGCTTCCACCGCCGTCAATGCTGTGACGTAGGCCAGCAGCGTCCCACTGCCCGGGGTTTGGCCAGCGCCGAAGAGAAGGGCGATCAGGAACGCGCTGGCAAAAAAGGCAGCGCTGCCTTCCAGGGATTTTCCGCCGCCAAAACTGCGAAAGCGCCAGCGTCCGTAATGCACGCCGACGAGCGCCGCGACGGTGTCGCTGAATACCAGTATCGTCGTGCCGCAGAGCCAGGCGGGCGACGGCGTACCGGCAAACACCGCCGTCGCGGCCACGCAGATCGGAAACAGCACGTCCCCCGATGACCGGCTGCCGTCGCGACGGTCCACGGACAATTGCCGCAGGAGTCGCAGACGCGTGGAGCGGCGCGTGTAGACCATCCATCCCAGAAGAACGCCGCACAGCGCCACCACGGGCCACGGCGATTGCGTTGCCACGAACACGCCGATGACCGAAAGGCCGCCGAGCAGGTGTACGCTCTTGCGCCGAAGCTCGACCGACACGCCGTATAAGGTACCGCCCAGCGCCGACAGCACATAGGCGAAGTACAACAGGGCACTGGCACTGACTACCAGCGCCGTTCCCCGCCACGCTGGAAAACGGACAGGGATCCACAATGACAGCGCAAGGGCCATGACGCTGATGGCCAGGCCGATGGCGTGCGTACGCACGTGGCGCCGGAAACTGAGCCAGAGAACCCGCGAAAATGCCATACGGTGGCTTCCGAATAGAAGTGGATGATGCGACGGGCCCGCCGGACCAGGTGGGCGGGAATCGGTCTGCCGGGCTCTGCCGGATGCGCGTGGTGACGTCTCTAGGCTTCGACGCGTAGAGGAAGCTCGGCATAGTCGAGCATGTCCATCTTCTCAAGCTGGGTGACGACCTTGCCGTTGAGCAGGCCCATGTCTTTCAACGAAGGCACCAGCCGACGGAACAGGTTTCGGCGAAGTGCATTGGCCATTTTCGAGTTGCGCACCAGCTCACCGCATTCCTTGCGGTTCTGGCCAAGCTGCTCCCAGATGTCATCCGCGCACAGGTGTTCATACAGCACGTGAATACCTTCGCAGGTGAATTCCTCGCGCTCGCGCATTTCCGCGGCACTGAGTTCGCCGTTGTAGAGACGGCGCAAGGTGACACGGCCAACCGCGAAATGACGTGCTTCATCCCGTTGAATGCGCGTTACCACCTCCTTGATGAAGCTGTCGCGGCTGTACGCCACGATGTTCTGGAAAATGGAAAGCGCGATACCCTCCACGAGCACCTGCATGCCCAGGTTGGTGATATCCAGCTGGCGGCTGGTAATCGTGTCTTCGAGCAGCCGCTTGAGCGAGGACGACATCGGATAAGTCACCCGTAGCTTGTCGTTCACCAGGCGCGAGTAGACCTCGATGTGACGTGCCTCGTCGAAGGCCTGGGCGCAGGCGCACAGGCGCGCGCTCAAGTGCTCCTCGCCCTGGGCCAGTTTGATGGCGCACAACATGGCGCCCTGTTCGCCATGCAGAATTTGCGACAATGTCCAGGCGTGGAAGTGATGGCGGACCTCCGCCCGGGCCGGTTCATCCATTTTCTGCCACAACGGACTGCCGAAAATCAGCAGGGTGCCGTCGGGCATGTCCAGCGGATTGTCCGGGTTGAGCTCATAGCTCCAGTCGTAGTCGTCGGCGTTCCATTGCTGCGCCTTCGCTTTCTGGTACAGCCGGTCCAACTGGTCGTCGCCGGTGGCATAGGTGCTTTGCATGACTGCGTCGACATTGAGCGGCCAGCGAAGAACGGGTTCTGAAAGGATGGCGGACATCAAGGGCCTCGTGACAGGAGTGGCGAACCGGTGACGGCTCAGGCGTTGGCGCTGTAGTAGTTCTTCAGCAGCACATCGACCGGAATGCCATCGATCGTCATGCCCGAATAGCGGCCGTGGCGAATCGCGCAATTGACGAAGCTGACGCGCTCCATGCTGACGTTCTCGAAGCTCACGTTGCTCATCGTGGCACCATCGAAACGCACCAGTTCGAAGTTGGCACGTTCCATCGAGGCGTACTTGAAGGTGGCGTTGGCCAGCAAGGTGTCCTCGAACGTCGAGCCGGTCAGATTCGTGTCGTAGGCGGAGACGGCGTAGGTGCTGTTGCGAAGCGGAATGGCGGTCGACATGGTGTTTCTCCTTGGTAATCGAAAGATCAGTGACGATCTGAACAAAGCACACTGCGTGCGCTTGCGGTGGCGGGTGTGCGGGCCGCCGAGACCCTTCTAAAGCGGCATCAGCCGAACGGCGGAATCAAAGCGCCGATGGATGTCGCCGATGCGGTCCTGGAACTGGGCTTCGTTGGCGGCCTCCACGATCAGAAGCCCGAGAAAGTCGGTGCAGTGGGAGCTGGGGGCGCGAAACTGCCCTTCCGTCACCTCGATTTCGACATAGCGAACCCAGGAATCCGCAAACGTGTCGTCGTTGATGCTCAGGGCGATCTTGCCCATGCCGGTGTTGCGTACGCCGATCAGGCCGATCCGGGTGTCCAGCTCATGCTGCTCTGCCAGCGCCTGCGCAGCGAGTCCTTCTTCCGCCAGAAGCGCTGCCAGCGAGAGATTGACGCCGTACTGCGCTTCGATCATGTGCACGATGCCGCCGCCACCCGGACGGACACCGACCTCACAGAACACGATCTCACCGCTTGCGGTGCAGAACGCTTCCAGGTGCGTAACCCCATTCTTCAAGCCCAGAGCGCTGATCGCCTGGCGCGAGAATTCGCACAGACGGGCATACAGATCACCCTGGGTTTCCATGAGCGACACGAATGGCGTGCCGGCGGTGAAGTCGATATTGGCCATGCCCGGCAGGTAGGGGGCGGCTGCCGTGAACAGCACTTCACCGTTCGAAACCACGGAATTGGTGTGGTAGAGCGTGCCGTCAATGAACTCTTCTGCCTGGAATTCCTCGGGTTTCACGATGCGCGGACGAAGTTTGTCCAGCTCCGCTTCGCTGCAGATGAAACTGACATCCTTGGAACCCATCCCGTCGCGCGGCTTCACGACGATCTTGCCGTAGCGCTGGAGCAGTCCGCGCGTGGCGTCGACATCCGTAAACGGACAAAAGTCGGGAATGCGCAATCCCTGCGCGGCCAGGTATTCCTTCATGACCACTTTGTCCCGGAAGCGCCGGGATTCCTCAGGACTCAGCCCGGGTACGCCCAGCGCCACGCGCAAGGTGGCGACGATATCGACGGACTTCTCATCCAGTGTCGAGATCGAGGAAATCCCCGCTTCGGCCTGGTAGCGACGGGCGACCTCCAGCATCTTGTCGATGGCCATGTATTGAATGCCGACAACCGTGCAGTTGGGCGTGGCCGGAAATTGCTCGGTCATCGTCGCGTCGACGAACAACAGCACCTTGCCGGGATGACGTGCGAGCAGTGGTTGGCGGTGGATGTCGTAGAACGCCCGCGAATTGGCGTAGCGCCCTGCAATGATCAGCGAATAGCTCATGGATGATTTCCTCAGGAAGCAGTGGCGGCCGGCACGCTCAGCCGTTCGCGATAATCACCGGTGGCATGACGACCGTCGCACTCGACCAGCGTGAGGGCGATGGCGCCACTCAGGGACGCGGACCAGATCGCGCAGCGCAGGGACCGATTCTGTTCAGCCGACAGCGCCAGCGTGCGCATAAGGTTGTCGATAAACGCGCTGGACGAGGCGTGCGCGTCGCTGCGGTCAGCCAGGAGGCATTTGTCGGCAAAGCCCGCGATGGCAGCGATGCGCTCAGGGATGCCGCATCCGTAGTTTTCGCCTACCAGCAGATCCGTGGTGTCGACAGTCCAGCCGGCCTGTGCCAGTGCCGTGCCAATGGCGCCTGTCACGTTGACGATGATTTCGTCCGCGACGGAATCGATCGGGCGATCCCAGAACGGACGGCCCTGGGGTACCAGATGCGTGGTGATGCCGTGCACGACGGCCAGCGCCGCGCGTGTTTCGTCGTGGGCGTCCACGAACAGGGCGCCGGCCCCATCGCCGAAGGTCACCAGATCGCCATAGCGGCGCTCGAAGGGGTCCATCCACTTGTCCGCAGCCGTCACCACGGTCGCACCGAGTCCGCCCAGGAGGTTCGTGCGCGCCAACACCAGGGCCGTGGGCACGCCGCCGGTTCCTAGCTGGCCGACAGTGATGGCCCGGGTCACGCTGGGGAAATGTGCAAACCCGATGCGCAGACAGGTCGAGCCGAGCACCTGCTGGTCGAGCGTGCACTGGCAGTGCACCAGGTTGGTGACGCGCTCTTGTGTCGACGGGGTGAGGCACTCGGCAAGACGCTTGCAACACGCGTCCGCCAGTTCGGCGCTGCGCAGGGATTCGGCGGCGATAGGGGGGCTGACCGGGCGATCGATCACATAACCCTGTGCCGCACGGGACGCTGTGGAAGGCGGTACCGAGAGCGCGCCGGCCGGTGTATCGAGATGCCGGTAGACGCGCGCCGGCGATACGGGGGGACTTCCCGCAGCGGCGGCTTCTCGAGGGTGACGGCGTAGATCGCGAGTTTCATGCGGCGTGCTCCAGGGCCACGACGCCATAGGCGCCCACATTGGACTGGCTTAGGCACAGAATCGATTCACCCCGATCCAGGCGGGCAAAGCCGGCATCCACCAGATTGATCGCCAGGTCCGAACAGCAGGAATGGCCGCGATCTCGCATGTTGTCGAGGAAAACCAGATCCGGCGGGAGCTTCATCTTGTCCGCGAGTGATTTCCAATAGGGTGCGTCCGCATTGGTGGGAAAGATGCCTCCCAGTGCACCCAGCGGATGACCCAGGCGCTGTTCCGCCTCGATGAGCACTTGACGGGTCTGCGCCCAGGCCAGGGTGCCGATCAGCTGGCCCATGGCCGGCGAACTCGGTCCTTCGGCCAGGCGCGGATAGTTGCGGACCAGAACGTCGCGGAATCGGGCACGGACGTTGTCACGGCCGAGCAGGATGACGGCGGCGCCATCGCTCTGGATCCCTGCATCCTGGCGTACGCGGTGGTTCGGCCCGCCGAATACGCGGTCGGCGGTCACGACGAGTGCGTATTCCGCCGATTCATCGTGCTCGAGCAGGCGGCGTGCGACGTCAATGGCATTGACGACGGCGGCGCAGGCAAGGTGGCCCACTGAGAGCGCCAGCTTTGGTGCCCATCCGAAGCGCGCGCTGAGTTCGCTCAGTATGGAACGCGGCGGCGCGGGCATGCTGAATTGCTGGGTGTGGGCATGCACCAGGTACGTGATCTTCGCCGGGTCGATCGATCGGCGTTGCAGGAGCGGCCGTACTGCCTGGGCAATCAGGTCGACATCGCCTTCGGTGTGTGTCTGGTGGAAATGGCGGCATCCGTTTTCGAGCAGGCGGTCGATCAGGCTGCCAGGCAGGCCGACCTTGGCGCCCCACTGCACGATGTCGAGTGGTTCGCCGGGCAGGTAATAGTCGGCATCGATGATGCCGGGCGCGATGGAATCGACGCTCAGGGAACGATCAGGCATAGCGCAGAGCTTCCACAATGGAGCGGCGTGAGCCGCGACGGGCCGGCACCCACGCCGAAAGCATGGCGACGACAAGGAGGGTCGACGAGGCACCGACGATCAGGCGCCAGTCCCCGGCGAGACTGACCAGGAGCGGCACCCGGGCGACGCGATTGGGCGGCACCCAGGTCAGGCCGGAATGATTGACCGCCCATGCACACAACAACGCGAGTGCGATACCGACAGCGACACCGAAAAGACCGAGCAGGGAGCCTTCGATGAGGAACAGTCGACGCACGCCGCGCGGGCGAACGCCCAGCGCGCGAATCGTGCCGATTTCCGCGGTCCGCTCGAGCACGGCGGCGCTCATCGTGTTGGCTACGGTAAACAGCACGATCACCCCCATGAGAATGGCGATGAATCCAAAAATCGTCTGGAACATGCGTTGCACCTGGTGGTACTCGGCGAAAAACTGCTGGAAGTCGACGGCGACCAGGGGCCAGCCCTTCTCGGCAATGACCGTGTTGAGCCGGTCTTTGACGATGGCCATGTTCCGCGTGCTGTCCAGCTGTGCAATGAGTAGCGTCGATTGTTCTGCAGCATCGCTCCCGAAGACGAGCTTGCGCGCCAGATCCAGGTGGACCGCCACGTAGGTGGAATCGAGCGCGCTCAGCCCCTGGTTCTCGGCCCGCATCACCTGGGCACTCACCACGTTTGGCGCGCCGTTGGGCTGCGAGGTCAGCAGGTCGATCTTGGCCTCGCCAGCGCCCGGCGTGCGGGCCTCGGTCTGCGCAAGGGCACTGATATCGTCGGGGATTGGCGCGGCATCCGCCGGCAGTGCGCTCGCCGGCTCTGCGGGGCACTCATCTATGCCGAGCGCATCGCACAAACCGAGCATGCGGCCCAGGCCGACACCAACGAGTGCGGCGTTGTCCGGCGAATCGGGCAGGGTAAAACGTCCGCCTACCGCATGGGTGAGACCGTAGGCATCCCACGTGCGCAAGGCCTGCTGGCCGCTGACTTCGACACCCTCGCCACTCATCATGTGCGAGCTGCCGGCGTCGTAGCGCCCTGCCAGGCCGTTGAACAGCAGCAGGGGCGTCACCACACGCAGATGGCTTGCGACCAGCGGGTCGGAGTTCATGACAGCAATGACTTCGTTGGTGTTCTCAATGCTGTACTGCGCCGGGTTGCCGAAGCCGTAGCGGGCAAAGCCCTGGCGCTGCACGTGGATATGGCCCGTGCTGCCGACGATGCCGGTTTCCAGCGTGGCCATGATGGCATTGGTGAATCCGCCGAACAGGAGCAGGGCCAGCACGCCGATCACGATCGCGAGGGTGGTCGTCAGCGACCGGCGCCAGTTGCGTAGCAGGTTCCGCAGGGCGATCTGCACATCGATCATGGGTTCAGCCCTCTGCCACGATGCGGCCGTCGCGCATACGAATGACGCGGTCGGCGTGGCCCACCACGAGCGGGTCGTGTGAGGAAATCACGACCGCAGTGCGTGTGTCACGCTGCATCTGGCGTAGCAGCGATATGACGGCGCTGCCATTGCCGCTGTCGAGATTGGCCGTGGGTTCATCCGCCAGCACGATATCGGGCTTCTTGACGAGAGCCCGGGCGATGGCGACGCGCTGCCGCTGGCCGCCGGAGAGTTGTCCTGGCCGGTGGCCGGCGTAGTCCGCCAGTCCGACCGCATCCAGCATTTCCCGCGCACGGCGCCGGCGCTCCGTCCGGGTGACCCCCAGAACGACCAGCGGATATTCGACATTCTCCAATGCCGTCAGCACCTGGAGCAGGTTGAAGTGCTGGAACACGAATCCGATGCGGCGTGCGCGCAGGTCGCTGAGCGCGTTCTCGGTGAGCCTGTTCGTGTCCAAGCCCCCGATGCGCACCGTGCCCTGGCTCGGTCGATCCAGACAGCCGAGCACGTTGAGCAAGGTCGACTTGCCGCTGCCCGAGGGGCCGCTCAGCACAGTCAGGCGATCGGCCTCGATGCACACGTCGATCTCTGCGAGGGCAGGGACGGCGACATCGCCCATTGCATAGGACTTGCTGACACCGGCGGCGTGCATCAGCACGGTCGCCGGCGCGGCGGAAGTGGCGGCCAGGGTCGGTTTCGGTACGGCGCTCACGGCGTCTCCATCAGTCGATCAGAGCGAATTCGGCGGATTGCAGCGCGATGTCGTCCGCCACGGTTTTCTCGACCAGGTGCCGTGCGTGTTCCACCTCCGGCAAGACCAGGTCAAAGAAGTAGTGCATGGCCTTTGTCTTTCCCCGGTAGAACGCGTGTTCCTGGGCATCCGTCGTGCGAGCCGCCGCGTGTTCGGCGACGCTGGCCGCTTCCAGCAGGCACCAGGCGGCGAGCGTTGTGCCGAACATCTCGGCAATTCGCGTGAAGTGGAAACTCGCCGGGTCCAGGCGGCGCTCCTGCAGTGCGCGGTGCACACCGTTCATCGCCGCGCGGCATTCGCCGAAGGCGTTCCACAGTTCGTCCGCGCGGGGCGCCACGGATGGTGCCAGTGGCCGTTCGGCAAAGCTGTCGCGCATCATGCCCTCGAGCCTGTCCATCAGCGAGGCGTTGCGTCCGAACGCCAGTGCGTCGCGCACCAGCAGCAACGCCTGCACGTAAGTGGTTCCCTCCCAGATGGACATGATGCGGGCGTCGCGGGCGTACTGCTCGACGGGCACACTGTCGGTGTAGCCGATACCGCCGTGCAGCTGGATCGCGGCCTCGCAGACGCGCCAGCCCTGCTCGGAGCAATAGGTCTTGACGATGGGTACGAGCAGTTCAACCAGTTTGCGTCCCGCGGCGATCTCGTCCGCATCGGGCTGATCGCGGTGTTCCGCGCGGGTGAGGCGCGCACTGAGCAGGCTGACCTTGCCGATCAGTCCGCGGCAGGCTTCGACGCGCGCTTTCATGTCGATGAGCATGCGCTGGACGTCCGCATGCTCGATGATCGGAACGCGTGCCGCATCGGCAGACGAAACCTGACTGAGCCGACGTCCCTGGACCCGGCCGCGCGCGTACCGAACACTGTTGAGATACGCGGTTGACGCCAGACCAACTGCGAAAATGCCGGAATTGACCCGGGCCTGGCGCGCCAATGACACGAATTGCAGCAGCCCGGCATTGCGCCGATCGCCCAGGAGGAATGCCCGGGTCTGCCCCTTGCGTCCAAAGGTGAGGTGCGTGTTGGGACAGCCACGCAGGCCCATCTTGCGTGGAACGCCAATGCACTCGACGTGGTTGTCGGACCGCTCGCCCGTGTCGGTATCGATCCAGTAGCGCGGCACGAGGAAGCAACTGAGGAACATCGAGTTCGCGGGCGCGTCCTTCAGGCGTGCCAGGACGACGTACACCGTGTTGTCGGTGAGATCGTGGCGCCCGGCAGTGATGTAGCGCTTGTCGCCGGTCAGGGACCACAGGGAAGGGCCGACTTCCTCGGCCTCGGTGCGAATGGCCAGCAGGTCCGAACCCGCCTCGTTCTCCGTCGCGCAGTAGCACGCGTCCCAGTGGAACGATTCCAACGGTTCCAGCAGCAACGCCTTTTGTTGCGGTGTACCGTGCAATCGGATCAGGCGGGCGGCGGGTGCGGTGAATCCGCCGAAGCACATGAAGGCCGGATTGGCCCCCATCAGCAGTTCCATGATCGCCTGCTTCACGGGCGCTGGCATGACGGCATCGCCGTTGGCTTCGGCACGACCGGTTGCCGCTGCGCCCAGCTCAGCCCAGGCACTCCAACGTGACCATAGCCGTTCGAAGTCGGTGGGCAGTGCGACAGTGCCGTCGTCGCGCAGATGGCATTCTTCAATGTCGGAGGCGCGATAGGCTTCGCCCATTTCCAGAGCAAAACCGCGGGCCTTCTCAAGCACGTCGTCGTAGTAGGCGCGGTCACGGCCACCGTAGGGCGGGACGCTGAGCAGTTCGGATTCCGTTGGCAGGAACTCCCAGAGCAGGAATCGCAATTCCCTGAGACTGGTGGCGAGGTGATTCATGTGGTCACCTCGGTGCCCGCCTTCGCAGCGAGCTCCGCACCAAGCCGTTCCTCGCAGATCAACTTCAGGCGCGGCCGGTCGACCTTGCCATTCGGGTTCAGGGCAAACTCGGGGAAACGCAGGAGATGCCTGGGAACCAGATAGTTGGGCAAACGGGCGCGGCAATGGGCTTCGACGGCGCTGTCGGCCAGGGTGTCATCCGCGGCGACGATGCAAGCCACGATGCGTTGACCGAGTCGGGGGTCCGGCAAGCCGATGACGGCGACGCGGGCAACGCCGGGGCAGGCACCGATGACCGTCTCGATCTCCGTCGGACTGACCCGGTGTCCTGATGTCTTGATCATCTCGTCGGTGCGACCGATGAAGTACAGATATCCCTCGGCATCCCGCCGCACCGTGTCGCCGGACCACACGGCCATTTCCTGACGCTCGATGCCGGGAATGGCATGCGGCCAGGGTTTGAACCGCTCTGCTGTGCGTTTGGGGTCGTTGAGATACCCCAGGGTCACAAATGCGCCGCGATGGACGAGTTCGCCGGGTTCGTCCGCTGCGCACTCGGTACCGTCGGCGCGCACCACGGCGATCTGCGCATTGGGCACGGCTTTGCCGATGGACCCCGGACGCGTGTCCACCTGCGCCGGGTCCAGGTAGGTGGAGCGAAACGATTCGGTCAGCCCGTACATGAGAAACGGGCGCGCCGCGGGGAAGCACTGTCGCAGCCGGGAGAGCAATTCCGGCGCCATGTGGCCGCCCGTATTGGCGATGCGCCGGACGCCAAGGGCCTCGTCGCCCCAGGTTGCTTCGCTGATCAAATGCCACAACGGTGGCACGGCGGTGATGGTCGTGACCCCCAGTTTCTGGCAGACGCGCGGAAGCTGGTTGGCGGCCATGAATTCATACGGCACATAGCACGCCCCGGCGGCAATCGCGGTGGTGAGTTGACTCAGGCCCGCATCGAAGCTCAAGGGCAACACTCCCAGCACGACGTCATGGGGTGCCAGGCCCAGGTAGTCCGCGATGCTGAAGGCGCCCGAGAGCAGATTGCGTTGCGTAAGCACGACGCCCTTGGGCAAGCCGGTCGAACCCGACGTATACAGAATTGCGGCGGGATCGCCGTCGCAGGCTGATAGCACGGGTGCATCGACCGCCGCGGGTTCAGCGACCAGATCCTCCAGCGCGACACCCTGGCAGGCCACAGGCCGCGACTCGTCCAGGCTGCTCAGTCGATAGCGCGTCGCGACGACGATCCCGGCATTGCTGTCGCGCAGGATGTGCTCGACCTGGGCGGGCTTGAGCTGGGGATTGATGGGCACGAAGGCCGCATTGCAGGCGTTGACGGCGATCAGGGTTTCGACCAGGGCGATGCTCTTGTGAGCGATCACGGCGACGCGGCTGCCGGGGCCGACGCCACGCGCTCGCAAGGCGGAAGCGATCTGGTTCACGTTGGCCAGCAGCTCGGAATAGCGGAGCGTGCTTTGCTCGTCGGCGAGCGCCGCGCGGCTGGCGAACAGCGGCGCGACAAACCGCAGCAGCGCGTACAGCGAGGCCAGGTTGTTGATGCGATAGGTGCTGGATGTGTCGGTCACGGTCGGGCTCGTCATGTCCAATCGGAGAGCGTTCAGCGGCCAGCGTCGCCGGATTCGGTGGCGGCTGCTGCCGGAACAGTAGCGGTGGCCGGTGACGGATCGCGATGCACGTCGCGGCCCAGCAGCATGGCACCCAGACGCATTTCCTTCTCCTCGTCGAAACCGCAGGCGGGAATCTCTTCGCCCTTCTTCGGGTTGACGTGGGTTCCGAACAGCATGTCCCAGATGGGCAGCGAGTAGTTCGAGGCGTGCACGTTGTGTTCGTGGTGTACCCGGTGCATTTCCGGGCGCTGAATGAAGTAGCCAATCCAGTACGGCGTGCGCAGGTTGGAGTGGGTGAAGTAGTCGTAGAAGCCCTCGATCAGGGCGAACCAGGCCACGGACGTCCAGTGCAGGCCAAGCAGGCACCAGCAGACGAAGGCGCTGAGAATGAGGTTGCCAAGGCCGTCGAGCGGATGGCCGTAGTAGGCCGTCAGCACTTCAATGCGGCGGGGGCTGTGGTGCATCTGGTGCAGCGTGCGCCACAGAAAGTTGTTGGTGTGCTTGAGGCGGTGCCACCAGTACAGGAAGAACTGGAAGGTCAGAAACGCAACGAAACCGCCGAGGACAGGATGAATCGACTGGAGCTGGTCGATGAAAGGATGGGCCTTGAAGAACGGAATCCAGGTTTTCTGTCCGATCATCAGCAGGGGAATGCCAATCAGGTTGAGGGCGAGGGCGCGTACGACCCAGTGCCTGGACGCGGGCTGTTTGTGCGCGGGATAGAGGCGCTCAAGCAGCAGGAGCACTGCGGCAATCAGAAGAAGAATTCGCATGAGTGACATCCCTTGGAGAGGAGGAGAGGTCGGAGGAATTGGCCGTAAGAAATGAAACGACGTGCTTATGGATGCTGTGTGGACGTATCGCCTTGCAGTGGAAATCCGAATACGCCGGCGCTGCCGCGCCGAAGGTCGTCGACAGGAAGGAATTCGGCGAGCTTGTCCAGCGGTGCCTGTGCCACCAGCAATTCAAACTGGGCGACCGGAAGCGACCCAAGCTGTGCAGTGCCTTTGACTTGCGCGAAATCGTCGCCGACCTGGCGCGCCGTGAGTTCGTAGGTGAGCACGTCACCGGGGCGAACGGGGCGCGTGAATGAACACCGACGGGTGCCAGCCAGCATGCCGACCCGTCCTGGTGCATTGCGACGGGCAATGGGATCGCCTGCCAACATTCCGGCGCCGGCGATCTGCGCAGCAGCCTCGATCAGGAATACCGCCGGAACGACGGGACACTCGGGAAAGTGGCCCGCGATGCCCGCTCCAACCGCGTCCCAGCACGCCTGGCCGATGTAGTGATCGTGACTCAGTACGCGCAGGTGACGAACGAAAAGAATATCTCCGCGATGCGGGAGAAACTGCTGGATCTGAGCGCGATCGAGTTCGAACGGATACAGCGGTATCGGGGGCGCGGCGGCGGGGCGTGGGGTTGCGATGGCGGAAGCGTCGGGTGTCATGGCGTTCACAGGGCGATAGAGAGGGCGACTTGCAAACTCGTACGGGCCGGGACGTCGCCAAACTCTGTGTGGCGATCGCCGGCGGCGTGGGCGAACGTGACGGTCAGGCTGCAGTGCTCCAGGTCACGGGCGAACTGCAGCCAGGTGTAACGGCTGTGGTCGGCGAGATTGGCGCGCGTAAATGCGGTCAGTGCGGTGTCTTTGCCGAAGGGTTCGCGCCAGGCAGCGCGCGCAAAGGCGTACTGGCGCGTCAGGTTGTCCTGTGCCTCCACGGCGTAGGCACGTACCTGCAAGTAGCGTCGCAGCTGATCCACGGATTGTGGATTGGCGAGCGTGTCCCATGCCTGCCGGTCATAGGCGGTTCCGTCGTAGTGCCATTCCAGTGCCGTGGAGAATTTCTCCGTCAGCGTGATGCTGGCGCCGAGCGATGCACGCAGCCGGTATGCGTCGTGTACGTCGGGCAGTGCAAATGGCGCATTTGGATCCCTTGGCGCGAGCGCACGCTGCGCCAGGCTGCCTTCGCGCGTGGCGAGCGCCTCAGCGTAGATGACGGTGCTTTCGCCCGACAAGGTCGAAAGGTTCATTCCCCAGGCCGCACCGCTGGCCGGATCGTAGTGAACAAGCGCTTCGGCCTGCGTCGCTTCACCAAACCGTCGGCTGGCGCGCACCCACGCCTGCGTGTCGCTGTTGCTACGCTCGATGTAGGGCGAGAGAACAGCGCCACTGGGCGAACGGCGCAGCCTCGGCGCCACGACCGCCACGACCGAGCCGTCTGGCCAGAGGCGTTGGGCGCGAATGCCGACCTTGCCGAGCCGGTCGCTGCGGACCAGGGCCGGGTCGTCGGATGGGCGGGCCACGACGGCGTAGCGACGTGCGATATCCGTAGGATTGTAGGCATAGGCGACGCCGATCCGTTCGTTGAAGCGGCCCACGTCCAGAAACGCATCCTTCGCACCGATGCTCAGATAGGCCTCTTTCAACGTATGCGTGATTGCATCAGCGTCCGGCGTCCCCTCGCCGGCGCGCCAGCCGATGTCGATGCGATCGGCGAACACACCGCGCACCTGATCGGTCAGCGGCCGGTCCACATAGATGGCGGCAGAGAACCGCCCGCGCGCGTGGGAAGGCGGCGGTCCGGCGAAGGTGTGCGGCCGCCAGCTGTCGTGGCCCAGCGCCCACTCCAGCATGCCCTGCAGCGCCATGTTCGCCGGCTCAGGCGCATCCGTGTCGGGCATTGCCGATTCCGGAGGTGCCAGGTCCAGCGCCGCTGTTTCATCGGCGCTCGGCGCTTGCGCAGACGCCACGGACGGCGCGAGGCAGCCCATGCAGACGGCCATGAGAATTCGCGGCGCGGCCATCAGTTCTGGAACCTCGGCAGGTAGTCGCGCTGCATCCAGGCTTCGGGAATCTCCTGGGCGGCGAACCCCGCGTAGCGCAGAATCGTTACCCACTGCGCGTTCAGGCCATCGATGATGACGACCTCGGTAGGCCGTTCTTTACCGAGCCAAGGTTCGAATTTCCGGTAGAAGGCGGTCTTGAGCAACTGGCCGCTTGCGGTGAAGAAGCGCGCCTTGATCGGGTTCGCGGTCGCGCGGTCTTGCCAGTATTCGATCGCGGCATAGGTGGCGTCGGGGGTGGACGCAGTCAGGCGCAACTTGTAGGACTGGCGCGTTGCGCGATCGCCATCGGCGACGTCCTCTTCGGCCTCTACCACGGCCTGGTAGTCACGGGCGAACGCCGCATTGACAACATCACCGTTCGCGGCCTGGCCGATCAGGCGTTGCCGCGGTGAAAGGCGAAAGCTCGCGCGGGCCGTCGGATCGTAGAACCAGAGGTCTTTTCCCTGGAAGAGCATCAGTTTGTTGGCGTCGCGTGCGGGCTTTTCGAAGCGGATCAGGTTGCCGTAGCGACCATCACCGTCGGGCCGTGCGTAGACCGTCAGCAGCAGGCTGTTCTTGAGTTTTCCGGCGCGGTACTCGAAGAGCTCCGTCGATAACTTGAACGATTCGCGCGGATTCCGGATAGCGTCGCTGGCCTGAAGCAGCGCCTGCGCGTCCGGTGCGGCCCGCACGGGCAGACAGCTCAGAAGCGCACCCAGCAAGCCGGCGAACAGAACGCGCGCACCCATCGATGTCACGGTCATCAGCGGTGTTCCCCACGAAAGCGAAAGGCGCGGGCGCCGATGACGAGAAACAGCGCGCTCGTTGCCGCGAGGTAGCCGAACAGCGTCCACGGCCACTGGAAGGGCGTGTCAACGTAGAGGGCATCGCGAATCCCAGCCGCCAGCTGGTTGGTCGGCATCCAGTGCAGCACGCGTTCCAGTCCCAGCGGCAGCTCACGCAGGGGAATCGTCAGGTCGCCCAGCAGCAACAGCGGGTAGTAGACGGCATTGCCGACGAGTTCAGCGGCGGCGGAGGAATGCGTGCGTGAGGCGATGGCGAAGCCGATGCTCATGAAGACCGTGCCGCCGGCAACGACGAGCAGAAAGCCGGCGAAGATGCGCTGCGGTGAGACCTGCATCGGCAGGCCGAACACGGTGGCGCCGAGGCTGGCAAAAGCCACTGCCGCAACGACCATCACGATCAGGCGTGCGCCCATGACGCCCAGGAGATAGATGGCCGGACGCAAGGGAAACAGGGCGAGGGGTTTGAGAATGTTCTGCTCGCGCTGCCCGGTCAGCGCGTAGGCCAGCGACAGGACGCCCCCGGACAACAGCATCAGTACAATGATTCCGGAGAAGAGGAACCGATCAAAACCCAAGGGCTCCGCGGTACCGTGACGTGCCTGACGCACCACCTCGACAGTCGCCGCCGATGGCGTCCTCTCCAACGCATATTCCAATGCGGTGCGCTCTATCGACTTGATGCCCAGGTACAGCGCCGAGCTGTAGCCGGGGAGATAGTCCAGCACCACGCGCGGCGGCGCAGCGGCATCCCGGCCCGCGTGAATCCGAAGCGAGATGTTGGACTCCTGCGGGCTCGACGATGGGACAAACTCCGCGCGATAGAGCGTGGCTTCGCGCAGGCCAAACTGAATTCGTTCGGCGAGCGCCTGGCTGGCGGCGTCCTCGTCCGCCACGATCGCGATCCGCAGCGCACCCAGGTCGCGCCCGATCGCAAACCCCAACATGACAAACAGCAGGAGCGGAAAGATGAAGACCCAGAATATGGCCATCCGATTGCGCAGGTAGGCGCGCAGTTCGTTGGCCATGACAGTGCGCAGCTGGTTCAGGCGCGAGGGACGCGTCATCGCCAGCAGCGACGGTGTGGGAGCGGCCACGGTGGTGCTCATGGCATCACCTCCGCCAGTTCGGTCACGCCGCCTGGCGAGATGCGCATTGGCGCGGCGTGGGCAGCCCGGGGCCCGGTACGGACCAGGTCTTCCAGCTGCGAGCGGCCAGACTCAAACGACACCCAGCCGTGCTCTGGCGCGCGCTGGGCAATTTCCGCATCCAGGGGGCGACTGCTGAACAGCAGCAGGTGATTGGGGTGACTGCGCTCGACGCGCTGCAACGGAATGCCGGACGCGTCCAGTTCCAGCAGCAGGCAGTCGATCTGCGCCGCCTCGGCGGAATGGATACGCGTGCGGTAAGCGCCCAGGTGCCGGTCGAGCAGCATGGCCTGGTTGCCGCGGTCAACGACGCGTCCCTCGTGGATCCACACGAACGCGTCACACAACGCCAGTTCGTCCGGTGTGTGTCCGACGATCAGAAACGCCGTGTCGGCCAGCTCCGGACTATTCCGGAGCAAGTCGGCAACCAGATCGACGTATCGTCGGTCCAGCCCCGTCATGGGCTCGTCCAGCAACACCAGGCGCGGGCGGTGCGCCAAGGCGAGGTACAAATACAGACGCTGGCGCTGTCCACGCGACAGCAGGCGTGCGCGCAGACTCAGTAGTTCGTCCAGCGCCAGCCGCCGGTGGAGATCCGGCCACGGGCAGGCGTACAGCGACTGGTGCAGGGCCAGCACCTCCCGCACCGTGGTGTACAGCGACAGCTCGCTTTGCTGGAGCACGACGCCGCATTGCGCGCGCAGGGCCGGGTCGCGGGGGAACGCCTGCAGGGGTTGTCCCAGCAGGGTGCCCTCCAGGCGATCCATCTCGCGCAGCCCGACCAACGCTTCAAGCAACGTGGTCTTGCCGCAGCCGTTGCGGCCGATGACGCCCAGGCGCTCTCCGCGGGAGACCGTGATACCGGCCAGCGCGAGCGTGAAACCTTCTGCCGTCGTGCTCGCGTGCGCCAGGTGCAGGACGGCGTCGGAGCAGGATCGGGCAACTGCGCCAGCCCTCTTCATTCGGCGTCGACCTCGGCGCGCACGTAGAGCCGCGGCGGCGGCAGCGACAGAAATTTCGACACCGTGTAAGAACTGTTGTACGCACCGCAATCGTCGAACAGGCAGTAGTCGCCGGACTTGGGCCGATGCGTGGTGGCCTGTATCTGGCCAATCACATCCTGGCGGCTGCACGAACTTCCGACGAATTGCACGTCGGTGGCGTCCGTGGCGGGGGCGTGCGTCGGCCAGAGAGTGGGGCTGCGGTGTTTGCGCAGCATGCCCTCCGTTGCGGCCAGCAGAAAGTTCTGGCCCATTCCGCCGTCACAGACGGCAATATGGCGTTGACCAAGTGTCTTGGTCGTCACCACGCGCGTCACAAACACGCCGGCTCGCGCGAACACGCCGCGGCCCGATTCGTGCGCGAGTGTGTAGTGATCAGCCAGCGCGGACAGCGAGGCGCGGTAGCGCGCGAATGCTTCCGTCTGTGACTCCCAGTCTTCGCTGAACCCGCCGCCCAGATTTACGTAGCGAAGACGATGACCCAGGCCACCTTCAATCGCCGGCAGCATTTGTGCCACGACTTCGACGTGCGCTACACCGTCGTTGACGAAATTGTGGGAGCCATTGAATGCGTGAACGCCGTCGACGGTGCAGCCAGCCGCGGCCAGGAGTCGACCAGCGATAACAGCGTCGTCCACCTGCATGCCGAAATGGTCGTGGCGCGGCAGTCCCCGCTGCGCACCGCTGTTCAAGCGCAGCAGAGTGCGCGTTCCATTGCGCGGCCGCGGCAACCGGGACAGACGCTGCGCCTGGTCGACACTGTCAACGATGAAGGTGCAGCCCGACACCGAAGCGGCCTGCATGAACTCCTGATCCATGGAGGGGTTATTGACGAACTTGGTCGTGCTGACCCGACCGACGGCCTGGCCCAGTTCACCGATGCTGGCCAGCTCCACGCCATCGACGAATGCCGGCGCGCAGCGCATCAACAGGTCGACCAGGCTATTGGCCTTGAGTGAAACCACCAGTTGCGTACCGAGCGCCTGCCGCAATGCGGCGTAGCGCGCACGCACCACTGCCGCATCGAAGACGTAGGCTGGCGTTTCCAGCGCCTGGATTTCTTCTGGCGCTAACGGTCGCATGCGAAGTCCGTTGGCGTACGCAGAATCGAACGCGTGCAGGCGTGCGGCAGGCGCGTCGCCAGACATCAGCGAAACAGTGGAAGCGGCGGCGTGGTTCATGGGGAGAGTCGGCTTTCGGAAGTGGAGTGCCAGGAAGCGGCAGCGTCGTCGCAGTCCAGTGTTTGCCACGCGCTCGCGCGTCCGAGTGCGTGGAGAAACGCCGGTAAAGGGTCGCTTTCGTGAATGCGTGAACCCGCCAGCAGGCTCAGTCGGTTTCCGCCGTATTCGTGTGGTTCGCGGCGCAGACGAACACGGGCGGCGAACACGCCTCGCCGGGCGGTCCGGAGCCAGTAGGCGAGTTCGTCATCTATGCGGTCGGCGATGAGTACATCGGCGCGCAGCAGGGATTCCGGCACTGGAACCCCCAGCGGCCGGGTCACTTCCAGCAGCACGGGCGCATCGAACTGGAGCGTCCGGGCCTGTGCCACCAGGCGTTCGATCAGTTGGTAGAACTGGCCGTAGCCCAGGAGGATCGGCGTCGTCGAGGGGTGCGCCAGCTCGTTCATGGCGGCGTAATCGTCGATGGCGCGGAACGGTGGTGTGCGCGCATCGGCCGGCGATGGCGTTGCGAAAGGCGTCGTGCGCAACTGCAGGGTCAGGGACCAGGTGTTCATGCGGCCATGTCCACCGTGCATACCGTGCCGGCACCCACGGTCACGCGCCCGACAGCGTAGTAACCGTTGAGAGCCAGCGAGCCGAGAACATAGTGGATCTCGCCGCCGCGTTCAGCGTGATCGTGGCCCAGGGCGATCCACGGATCGCAACCAAAACAATGGCCGTAGCTGTCGTGACGATCCGGCACGGCACGCAGGTTCGGAATCATCTTGCGGAACGCGCCCCGCGTGGGTTCCGGAAAGAACGGCACGGCAAGCGTGGCGTCGCCTGCCCGCTGGTAAGCCTGGCGAAGAACGCCGCCGAACTTCATCATCGAACGGTCGACCGGAGCGCAGCCAATCTCGATGGGACCATCGTCGCCGCGGGGATCGACATCGACGAGAACGGTGGCGATGCCGAAGCGGGCGTTGCCGTAGGTCCGCGTCTGCCAGGTGGCGCGAATGCCATGCATGTCGGCATCTGCGATCTGCATGAGAAGCCGGCGTGGCCGATCCTCATGACGGGCTTTGATCAGTGCATTTCTCAACAGCAGCGCCCAGTTGATGCACTCGTAGACATTCACCGACAGCTGCGGCAGTCGGCCACTATGTTCGGCAATCACTGCACGAAACGATTCGCGCAGCGATTCCGGATCGGACAACAGGGGCGAATTGAGCGTAGAGCCGAGGACATAGTCGTCGACAGGGGCCATGTCCAGCAGTGGTTTTGCGGCCTTGCCGATCGCCGTGGCGAAACGTTGCACCGTATCGTCGGCACTGTCAGTCGCGGAACGCAACGGTGTCGGCAGAATCCGGTAGTCCAGGCGAGCAACGCGTAGGGCCGCACGGTGATCGGCAGCATTCATGACAGTGCGGGTTCCTGGTCAGGCCGCAGCCGCTGTCGTGAGGCTGTGGAGCTGCCGGTCGAGATCGGCGAGCGTCGTGAAGGCGGAGAGTTCGATCTTCTCGGGGTCGAAAACACCATAGAGCTGCTCACAGAAGACGATCATCTCGATGATGTTCAGCGAATCCACACCCAGTTCAGACAGGCTTACGTCAGTGGGAGCGTTGCCCGCCCCGGTGATTCGGCCGACTTCGCGCGCGAGCAACTCCAGGGTATTCGGAGCAGTGGTAGTCATGGTTGAGGGCTCTCTTATTGACTGCGGTGGGATTGGACGGTGGCTCAGACGAGCGCGTTGCGCGTTTCGGCCGGCAGGGCGACCTCTATCCGCGGCAAGCTGCCGTCGGTGTAGCTACGTGCACACTCCACTCGCTGGATCTTGCGCGACGTAGTACGCGGAATGAGTCCGCGCGAAACAAAACAGATTTCACTGGCGCCAAACCCGAACTCGGTACGCAGGAGTTCCTGCAGTTCCAGGCGAAGACTGGCGAGATTGCGGTAGTCCTCGGGCTCGACCGCGACGACCAGACGCTCGCTGCCCAGCTTGGCGTCGGCGACGCCAAAGGCGGCAACGCGTCCGATGTCCACGTGGGGATGACGCGCAATACATTCCTCGAATTCGTGCGGGTAGTAGTTGCGACCGCGAAGAATGATCAGTTCCTTGATGCGTCCCAGCACATACAGCTCACCATCACGGAGGTACCCGAGGTCGCCGGTCGCATAGAAGCCGTCGCGCATGACGAGGGCAGTTCGCTCCGGATCGCCGTAGTAGCCGCGCATCAGGCATACGCTCTTGACGTGGATGTGGCCTACGCCGCCTTCGGGCAGCGCATTGCCATATTCATCGCGGACTTCGATCACCGTGGAGGGCAGTGGAGGCCCCAGACTGAGTACTGGGTCTGTCGGCGCGCGGTGCTCGTCGACGGCAGTCGCGTCGACCGTGTCGCAATACACATGCTGCCCGATCGTTCCAGTGTGCCGGCCGTCGGGCACAGTGATGGCGAGGGTGAGTTCCGCCGAGCCGTAGCATGGGTAGATCATGTCGCCGGTAAAGCCGTAGGGGCCGAAGGTGTCGACGAAGTCGCGGACGGTCTCGAAATGCACCCGTTCGGCGCCGACGACGAGGGCGCGGAATCCGGACAGATCGACGCCGTGCATGAGCTCCGGGCGGAAGCGGCGCACGCAGTAGGCGAGCGCAAAATTCGGCGCCGCCGATGACGTACCGCCGAATCGGGAGATGTTCTTGAGCCACCCGAGCGGATTGCGGATGAAGTCTTCCGGTGGCTGCAGCACGATGCTCACGTCGTGCACAAACGCCGAAAGCAGCGCAATCAATCCCATGTCATGGAACAGCGGCAACCAGATGACGCCGCATTCCTTGGTGAGATCGGCCTTTCCGGCCTGGGCAGTCAAGTAGATATTGCTGAGGACATTCCGATGCGTCAGCGCCGCGGCCTTCGGTCGCCCGGTGGAACCGGAAGTCAGCTGCAGATGGTGCAGGTCGTCGGGCTCGCCACGGTGGACTGAATTCCGGTCGAGCGGCGCTGCCTCGCACAGTTGATCAACGCTCATCGCGATCGCCGCCAGCACCGGGTCCCGCTGCAGGCTTTCCGCCAGCGCTGGTACGGCGATCAATGCCTTTGGCGTGAGCGATTCCATGGCCGCAAAGACATGATTCGACAACTCCGGTGCCGGCATGTCTTCACCCGGCGCCGGCACGCAGCAGGGCAGGCATCCTGCCAGCACTGCTCCGCAGAACGGCACGAGATAGTCTTCGCGCGAAGGCAGGGCGATGAACACGATGTCGCCGGCGCCGATGCCGCGTTCACGCAGTCCGCCGGCGACACGCAGTGCCGCGCGCGCGGTGGCCACGTGGTCCATCGCACGTTCGGCACGCTCCCGCGTCAGGATGACGCGGGACGCAGACGTGCTACGGCTCCCATCGAGGAACGCGAGGATCACGTCCGTCATGGTGGCAAAGTCATATGTCGGCAACTCGGCGTGCATGCGCATATCCGCGGGATCAGTGAGTAGGGGCTCGGGCGACCAGGCTGACGTTGGTTCCGCCGAAGGCGAAGGAGTTGGAGATGACGGCGCTCAACCCGGCGCATTCGCGGCCGTGTTGTGGGACATAGTCCAGGTCGCAACGGGGATCGACATCGGTCAGATAGGCCGTCGGCGGGACACAGCCTCGCTCCAGCGCTTTGACTGCGATGGCGAACTCGAGAGCACCGGCACCGCCGATCAGATGCCCGTGCATGGACTTGGTGGAACTCACCGCCAGCCGGTGCGCGTGATCGCCGAATACCTGCTTGATCGCATTGGTTTCGCTGATGTCGCCGGCGTCCGTCGCCGTGCCGTGCGCATTGATGTAGCCGATGGACTCGGGTGCACAACGCGCGTCATCCAACGCCCGGCGAATGGCCCGTATCTGGCCATCGGTCGAGGGCATTGTGATATGTGACGCGTCGCTGGACATGCCGTAGCCGGAGAATTCGGCGTAGCAGCGGCGGCCATCGCGTCGTACGCGCTCTTCCGACTCCAGCACGAGTGCGGCGGCGCCTTCACCCAGCACGAATCCACATCGGTCGCGCGAAAACGGCCGGCAGCTGGCAGCAATGTTGTCCTGGGCGCGTGACGCCATGACTCGCAGTGCATTCCAGGCCACGAACGGCCCGGGCAAAAGCATCGCCTCGGTGCCCACCACGACAATGACTTCGGCATAGCCGTGCTTGATGGCGCGATAGGCTTCACCAAGGGCAACGGCGGACGATGAGCAGGCGACACTGTAGGTCTGTGTCGGACCGCGCATACCGCCCAGAATCGACAGCCACGCCACGGATGCGTTGGCCATTGCCGTCGGCACGGTGAAGGGATGGACTACGGTCGGATTGCCGGTTTCGCCGTCTACACGATGCAGTCGCTTGTAGAAGCGTTCGTAGATCTGATCCAGCGTGGCGGCGCCACCCATGCCGATGCCGGAGAAGACGCCGGCGCGGTCCTTCTCCTCTTCTGTCAAGGAGAGTGTTGCATCGGCCATGGCTTCGCGCGCAGCCAGAAGGGCGAATTTTGTAGCGCGATCCAGCGTGCGCTCTTGCCGGCCCAAACGCTCGTCGAAGCTGTCGTCGATGCGGGCCGCAATGGCGTCAGGCAGCCACTGCTTGACGGCCGCTGGCGCCTCGCCGATGGCACCTTCGCCGGTCATCAGGCGATTGAACGAAGCGGGGAGATCCGGGCCAAGGGGCGTGATGGCGCCCATGCCGGTTATGAAGACCTTACGCATCGGCCGTCGCGCCGGCAGGGGCAGGCACCGGTTCCGATCCGGCATTCTTCGAGGAATCTTGCTTGTTTTCCACCAGTTCCGCGATGAATGCGTACAGTTCCCGCAGATTGAGTTCCTTCAGTGGCATGGGGTCGTCGACGTGCACGCCGTATTTGTCTTCGACCTCGAACAGCATTTCGATCACGCTGAGCGAATCAAGGCCGAGCTCGGAGAGTTTGCGCTCCGGATCATCGAGCTTGTCCGGCGAAACTCCGGCCGAACCGACCATGTAGTCCTTGATCATTTGCTCAATCGCAATAGTTGTACTCATGGACGAAATTCCTCGTAGTAGCCGGTGTATCGACACGGGCTTTGGCGCCTTGAGATCCCGGCAGGAAAACGGGCGCACGCCGTCATGCCGTTGTCGGCAACACCGGGGATTGAGCCGCTGGAATGGCTTGCGAAATTTGGACAAAGGCAGCCCGCAGCGGCGCTGTGTGCGACACCGTGGATTCCTTAGATCTTTCTGCCAGCGCTTCGCGCCGTTCGCACGAATGCACGCCGGTTGATGCAGGTGGTTTGCCTGCAATCGCCAAGAATTACGGGAGTGAGCGAATTGCTGCTTGTCGATTCGGCCGTTTCGTCGCAGGTGGACGATGGCCGATGTGTAGACGCGCTTTGGATGAAACGTTTAGCGCGACTCAGACCGCCCTGTTTTGCTCACGCCGCTCCCCGCGGCGACACACTGCCAAATTCCTTAGCCATTATTCGCAGATCAAAATCCGTGATCTATTTCCCCGACTCCGAATGTGCGGTGTTATACGTCGGTGAAATATTCACGTCAATAACCTAAATTCACAACTGACAGCTAATTTCGCGAATGGAACAAATTTGCGTATCAACGGCAAATTTTGTTGCGGTGCCGCGTGGATGTGATATTTACTTTTAATGTAGTGGCGTGTTTTAGGTCGTATTAGTGATTTCAAAATACCAATACGTGCAGCGATGCCAACCGGCGACATCTTTGCTATCGCGCAGTTAAACCCACTGAAAACAAGAAGAATCCCATGATAAAGGCCATCGGATTTTCGATTCTGCTGGGTGGAGGCCTGTACCATTTGGCGCCCGGCGCATCGCCGCCGATGAATACGGTAGAGAATGCACTTGTTGACGGCGATACAGACGCTGCCGTAGCGAATGCGCAAGAGTGGACAGGCAGGGAACCACAATCCGCGAGCGCATGGCACTGGTTGGGCCTGTCGCTGGGGAAGCGCGCCGAGGACGCCTCCATACTGACCCGTTTGCGTTGGGCCGGTCAGGCGCGTGAAGCGCTGGAGCGCGCCCGTCAACTTGACACCGCGGATGCCGAAATCCAGCTGGATTTGATGGCGTTCTACGCGCAAACGCCGGCCGCGCTGGGTGGTGGGGCGCAAAAGGCGCGGGCGGAGCAGGTGGCGTTGGCGTCGCGCAACCGTTTGTTGGGCCGGGTTGGCGCGGCGATCATCGCGCGGCACGTCGACGGTGATCCGGAAGCGGCTGAGCGGCATTTGCGCGGCGCGTTGATCGATGCGCCGACCGATCTTCGGGTCCTCAGGCCGCTCAATGCCTTGTTGCTCGAGCAGAAGCGCGCCGCGGATGCTCGCGCGATGTGGCGGAGCGTCCTGGACGTCTCACCGGACCAACCGTTCGCCCTGTACATGACAGGCCGTCTTTGCCTGGACATGAACTCGGATTTCGAACAAGGTCTGGCTCAACTGGATCGGTACATTGCCATTGGTGCTAGTGCATCCGATGTACCGGAAGCCAATGTCCATTGGCGCCGCGGGCAATTGCTGGAACGCCTCCGTCGCCCGGCTGAGGCTATCGCGGCGTTAGACCGGGCCGTTGAGCTGCAGCCGAAACTCCGTGAAGCCGCTGCTCTGCTGGCGCGCCTTCGGAAGGCTGCTCCGTAGCCGCCTGCAGGTTTTAAGGGCCCGGACTTCCGCAGCCCGTTCCGGGCGCGTCTGCGCGACGTGGCCCGGTGCAGCAGGAATCTTTTCCCTGGAGAAGCCCGCCACGCCAGGACGGGGCAAACGGGCGTCTGTGAGTCGCTGCTGTCAAGTTGTCGCCACCCGGCGTTCCAGGGGTGGGGGGCTTGGCGTCTTGCACGTTTCCATCAATGCCTATTGGGACAAGGTTGCCCAATCGGCGTTTGATGGAAAGTGCTCCTGATTGATCCGCCGACGTCGTTTGCGGACCTCGGGAGCGCCTGCCAGAAGGTTCACAACACGACGATTCACAACAAGAGGCGATCTTCATGAACGACGTAATGCGCCGGTACGCCGGCGTGTCTGCGCTGCTGCTGCTGTTGGCGGCGCCAATCTCTCATGCCCAGGCCGGGTCGGAAAAGCAGGAAGCGCCTGCCGTACAGGACGACGAACTCGACCCGGACGAGTACCAGCGACGTAAGATTCGCATCGTCAAGTTCTTCGAGGATCAGCGTGCGCGCTACGAGGTGGTCACATCCACGGTGACGAAGTCCGGTCAGATCCTCGACTGGATCAAACCCGAGTCACAAACCGAGGGTGGCGCGATTGCGTCGCCTCCCCGGGAGATGTACCCGCATCCGTACGCGGAGAGCGTCAGCAATCCCTATCTCGACGCAGCGAAGCATCCGATTCGCAAGGAGGGGGTAGCGCTCACCGAGTTGCAGCTGGATGGAGCGGCGATGGGGCCACCCGGAACTGTGCCCATCGTGCGTTTCGACATCGACAGCTATCTGAACGAAGTGCGCTATCTGCCGGCCGACCCGCTGGATATCGTGTCGAAACTGCCGCCCCCGGCGCCTTCGTCGAACAATCGGTACTACGCGGTCTGGCATCGCTTTGGCGACGTGTTTGGCACCATCGGACGGGTCAATATCTGGGATACGGAAGGCCCGGTTGGCAATGAAACCTCGATCGCGCAGACTGCCGTCATCCGCGGTACACCGATGCAGGCCATCGAGGCCGGCAAGATTGAAACCAGCGGATTCAGCCCTGCGCGTCGGCCGGTGTTCTTCACCTATTACCGCACGGCGGGATCCGCGTCGGGAGATTGGGCAGGGGGATACAACACGCTGGTGCAAGGCTGGGTGCAGGTGTCGCCGACGGTGGCGCCGGGCATGTCGCTGATTCCGTGGGCCAGTGCAACCGATGGCGAACAATACAGCCTCGACGTCGAGGTGCGGCTCTGGGAGGGCAATTGGTGGGTGCGTGCGGCCGGTGAATGGGTCGGGTATTACCCTCACTGCATTGGCGGTGCGGCACCGCCTTGTGAACGCGGCACGTTGTTCTCCGAGAAGGGTATCCGCGATATTGCAGACCGCCTGGACTGGTACGGCGAAGTCTTCGACAGCCGGGCTCCGGCAGCAACGTCCACGGACATGGGCAGCGGCGCCTACGCCAATACGCATTTCCGGCGTGCCGCCTATTTTCGCAATTTGCTCTATGTGTGGGCACCGGC
The DNA here is from genome assembly GCF_025398735.1 of Tahibacter amnicola. Taxonomy (NCBI): domain Bacteria; kingdom Pseudomonadati; phylum Pseudomonadota; class Gammaproteobacteria; order Lysobacterales; family Rhodanobacteraceae; genus Tahibacter; species Tahibacter amnicola. The sequence goes on along the minus strand of NZ_CP104694.1, from coordinate 3,925,411 downwards.
GACCGCCTGGTGGTTCGACGCCGGATCCATCTCGGTCACCGACGCCAGATGCTACAGCGCGGACGGCCCGTTCTACAGTGCCGATCCGAACTGGAGAAACTGGTTCTACTACGGTGGGCCGGGGGATGAGGGAGCCGGTTGCGACTAGGCTGCCACGGCGAAACGGACGAGCCACGTAGCAGCCGGCCTTCTAGTCTTCACGTTGCTGACGTTCCCGCGCGTCGTCGGGGACACCTGTTGCCGGGTGTCCCCGTTTGCCGCTCTTGTTCCGCTGTCAGAACCGGCAACCGCCCTGTCGTATCGCCCGGCAGTGCCGTGCGTATTCTGGTGGAACGGTGTACTTACTCAAACCCGTCGGCAAACACCCGGTCGAATAGTTCGTAGGCGCCGACATCGCAGGTGGCCGTGCCATCGCCGTCACCATCGAAGGGACGGGGGACGCCCCGCTGATCGAGCGCTTCACACTGGCTGTCGTCGCCGCGGTCGATGGCCGGGCTGGACGCCTTCAGGGCAAGGGTCAAGGTGCCGCCGCCGTTATCGGCCAATGCCTCGACACCGCGGTCGGCGACGGCGGATTGGTCATTGGACTGGCTCAAGCCGCAGGTCGCGTCCGGACCTTCCAGGTTGCCGCCGAGACTCGTCACGGCACCCGAACAGGCGTCGCCGTCGAACAACGTGTTGGCCACCGTGAAATAGACGCCAGCACCGTTGATCGCGAAGGTGTTTGCCGCCGAACCGTCGGTGCGATTGCCGCTGAACGTGGACTGGCGCAGGTTCCAGGTGGCGCTGGCGCCACTGGTGATGCCGCCGGCGGCAACGGTCCGCTGCACACTGCCCGTGTGTGCGATATTTCCGGCGAAGGTCATGTTGCTCAGGTGGAAAGTGACATCGCCGCCGCCGTTGCCCAGACCCCCGCTGACGATGGACATGTCGGCGGTCACCGTCGCCGAGTTTCCGTCCACGAGCGTGTGGCTCATGGTGATTGTCGTACTGCCGCAACTGTTTCTCATGCCTCCCGCCGCAGAGGTGGAACCCGTTGCTTCGTTGGCGTGGATGCGGCTTCGCGTGAGGTGCAGCGAACAGAACGTCAGTCCGCCGGTCATGAGCGGTCCCGGACCGGTGCCGGTAAACGTGGTCAGAGCGGTGTTGTTGCTGATGACAGTGTCGCTAATGTCGCAGGTCGTGCCGTCGCAGGCGACACCACCGGCGAATGCACCCGAAGCGCGCAAAAACGTCGCGGTGTTGTGATCGATCTGCGACTGCCGTAGCGTCAGATCGTTGGCGAGCACACCGCCGGCCCCGAAGGAGAATGCGCCGGTGGCCGTCGTGGTGTTGTAGGCGACACGCGTACGGTCCAGGACGAGCACGCCGCTTGACGTCCCCAGGATTCCGGCGGCGACCTGGCTTGGCGTGCCCCCGTCGGAGGATGATCCGCCCTGGACGGTCAAGCGGCGAAATGTGGCCGACCCGCTCTTGACGTGGAAAACCCGGTCCAGATTCTGGCCGTCAATGACCGTTGTTTCCATCCCGGCGCCGCTCAGCACAAGGTCGGCCAGGATGTCCAGGTCACCGCTTGCGTTCTGGTCGTCACCCGTTCCCGCGATCGCAAGGTCGTAGCTGCCGGCCGGCACTTCGATCGTGTCCGCGCCGCTGCCGGCGACGCAATCGGCTGAGCCGGATTGGTTGTCGTTGTTCGCGTTGGTGATGGCCTCGCGCAGGCTGCACTGTCCGTTGAGCGTGAGCTCGTCGGTGGTCGTGGAAACGGTGATCGTGCTCCCGCCGATGCTGCCGGCGAGGGCAGGGACTGCGGCGGCCAGCACGGCCAGTCCCACCGCGATGCGGTGTGCCATGGTGAACTCCTCGTTGACTGCCGCTCCGGGCGAACGACACGCACCTTCGCAGGGGAATGTGCAGCCAATATGGAGGCAATGTCGTGCTCTCGTCGACGGTCATCACTTTGTCTCGCATGAAGTGGCCGTGACGGACACCGCCCGTCACACATCCCGACAGCAGCAGCGACAAAGCCCAGGTGACCTATACGGATTTCGCGAAGGGACTCATGACGTTCTCCTCCGGGCGTGAGTCACATCCTACGTATTCCACGGTTCGGGTCGCTGACGTGCATCAACTGGGAATGGTGGAGCCGTTGGGTCTTGTCGGGCTCGGCAAGCCGGCGGGCGTCAGGCGTGTCGGCGCGGTGGCCGGCTTCGCCGTTGACGAAACCGCAACGTTTCCTCGCTGATAATGGATAGACCGTGACGCCAGTACCAGCGGATTCGCTGCGCCGGATGCTGCGTTGGCCGTAGCAGCGCAGGGCGGGGTCCTCCTTCGTCACGATTGCAGAGCGGCGTGGGATCCCGTACCGCCGCGCATACGCGCCACGACTGCTATACCCGCGTCCGGGGCGGGGGTGCGGCGGTCCGTGGGGCGAGTAGCTCACAATGCCGGGTCGATCGTTGCCGGGAGCGCACGCAATCCGTGCTGGCAACGGACACTTGGGGCAGGATCGGCAGGCGATCGGAATGCCGGCAATTCAGGGGCGAATATGACAGGGGGCACAATACCCGAGGAACTTCGCCGGTTCTTGCTGACGAGCGGAATCTCGGTGCCTCACGTGGAAGCCATTTTGCTGCTCAGGGCGGAGCCTTCCACCGCGTGGGATTCGACGCGGTTGGCGCAACGACTGTACCTGCTCGACAAGCGTGCTGACCAGTTGCTCCGCGACCTTGCCGAACTGCGCATTGCCGAGCAATGTGCACCCGGCCCGTCCTGTTACCGGTATTTGCCCGCGACGCCTGAGCTGACGCACCTGGTGGACGCCCTGGCGGACACCTATGCCAAACATCTGATCGACGTTACCCACCTCATCCACGGCACACCATCGGTAGTGGCGGAGACATTTGCTGCGGCGTTCCGCTTTTCCAAGGATCGAGGACTATGACGAACCTCGTATACACGCTCTGCGGATTGACCTCGCTCCTGTGTGCATTCCTGCTATTGCGCAGTTTCCGGCGCACGCGGCATGCGGTCCTGCGCTGGAGCGGCCTTTGTTTTGTGGGCCTGACGGTCAGCAATTTTGTCCTGATCATCGACAAGATCATCCTGCCGGACGTAGATCTGTTGACGTATCGTCTCTGGCTGACGGAAATATCCCTGTTGCTGCTCGTCTACGGACTGCTGTCCTCGCGCGAATGAGGGTGCGATGAACAATTTCATGCTGGGGTCGATCGCGACGACGTCACTGATCATCGCGATCATCTTCTTTCGCTTCTACCGGACGACCCGGGACCGCTTCTTCCTTTTTTGCTTCCGCATTCGTGCTGGAGACCATCGGTCGTTGCGCCATGGTCACTGTCGCGCTGCCGCAGGAGGAAAGCAGTGTTGTATACATTGTGCGAACGCTCAGCTATTCGCTGATTCTGTTTGCGATCGTGGACAAGAACCTGCCCAGGAAACGGAACGGCTAGGTCGATCGGGACGGCGTACTCTGTCACGGCAGAGCTCGGCGCCGTCATGGTCCGGTCCGGGCGAGGTCGGTTCGGGTCGGCGCCGATCGCCGGCAGCGCTCGGATGGCATTGGCAGTGCTGTCTGCATACCATGGATACCACTGCTCCGGTGGTCGTCGAACTGGCCGGTGCTACCGAGCCCCGCGCGGCATACGCAATGGAGACGGCATGGTGCAATCCTTCAAGGCACGGCTCTTGATCGCGTTCCTGGCCACCGGGCTGCTGTTCGTGCTGATCGGTGTACAGGTGGATGATCGCGCCCGGGAATTCGCAACAACCGCGCTGCGCGTTGCCGCGGCCATCGAGAAGAAGGAACGCGCCGTCCGCGTGCAGTCCGATCTCAAGGCCGTCGAATCGGCCCAGCGGGCCTATCTGATCACCGGCAACTATTCGGAACTGGAAAAATACATCGCGCTGCAGCCGGATTTGCATCGGGCGCGCCACGAGTTGCTGCAGTTGGTGGGCGAGACGCAGCCTGAGCTGTTGCAGACGTTAGAAAGGCAGATCAATGAGCGCCTGGCCATCCTGGCGGAAGTCCTGGCCGTGTACCGGACAGCCGGGCCCGCTGATGCTGCCGCCCTCGTGGCTTCGGGCCGTGGTGCCGCGGCCATGGATGCGGTGGATCACACGATCGCCGAACTGGTCGCCCGCAGTGACGCCGACTTCACAACCCTCACAGCGCGCATGAGCGACGTGTCGCGGGAGTTGCGCCTGTCCATTCCGGCATCGTTGTTTGCCTGCACGCTGTTCCTCGGCGCTGTGCTGTTCACGGTTTTCCGGGAGCAGAAGCAACGCATCACGACCGAGGCCGAGCTGCAGGATACAGCCCAGACGCTGGCGAGCTCGATCGCGGAGATGCGGCAGATTACGCACGACGCCAACCAGCTCACCGAACTGTCGGAGCTCTTGCAGAGCTGCCTCAATCTCGACGAGGCGCGCGAAGGCCTGCGCGGAAAGCTGAGCACCTTGCTGCCGGGACTAGGGGGACGGCTGGCCCTGATCAATGCGTCGCAGTCCACCGTGGCGATCGGCGCGCACTGGGGGCAGCACGGGTTGCTGGCGGAATCCATCTTCCTGCCCGACGACTGTTGGGCGATCCGGCGCGGACGGCCGTTCCCGGCCGGTTCGCATCCCGAAGGCTTTGTTTGCCGCCATGTCCACTTCCCCAATCCGGACGAGCCGGATGCGACCTACGTATGCATCCCGTTGGCCGCGCAAGGCGAGGTGTTGGGCGTGCTGACGCTCGACGCCCCACGACTGATCACGCCCGCTGAACGCGAACTGGCTCTGGCAGCGGCCAGTCATGTCGGCCTGGCCTTGGCCAATCTGCGTCTGCAGCAAACCTTGCGCACGCAGTCCATCAAAGATCCGCTGACCGGCCTGTTCAATCGCCGGTACCTGGAGGCGTCGCTAGAGCGAGAGGTAAACGGCGCGATTCGTCGGCGCTCGGCGTTGTCGGTCCTGATGGTCGACATGGATCACTTCAAACAGGTCAACGACACCCATGGTCACGAGGCAGGCGATGCCGTGCTGGCCCAGTTGGGTGCTTTGCTGCGTAGCGCATGCCGGAGCGAGGACGTGGTGTGCCGCTATGGCGGCGAGGAATTCGCGATCGTCCTGACTGATGCGACTCTGGAAGCCGCCCAGCGACGCGCTGAAGCGATCCGTGCGGCCGTCGAGCAGATGGAGGTGGAACATCGCGGCCGAATGCTCGGCCCATTCAGTGTATCCGTGGGCGTCAGCGTGTTTCCGCTCAACGGCTCCACGCCGCAAGACCTGATGCGGCATGCCGACGCTGCTCTTTACCAGGCCAAGCGCAGCGGGCGAAACCGCGTGGTTTTGGCCGAGGCAGAAGCCTGAGCGGGTGACGGAAAAGGTGCGGGCGGCGCTACGTGGGCAGTTCAATGTGGAACAGCCGGCTGGGCCTACGATCCCACACTCCATCGCTTCGTGGCCTGGAGTGGTGGAAACGCCGTCCAGCTGCTGGATGTGGATAGCGGAACGTGCACGGCGCAGAGCTTTCCCGGCGGTCCGGCGGCGGTCAGCAGCGGGACATTCGGGCGCTTCCGTTGCGCGCCGCGACCGGGCGTGTATGTCGTGTGCAACCGCATTGATGACAACTGCTACATCCTGCGATTGAGCGACCGCATCTACGGCAACGGGTTTGAGGCGTGGAATGGGGCGTAGGGTGGTTGAGTGTGCGGCGATTATGAATTTGCGGCCAGATTTCATACTCGAATGGCAGCGTCGAGCGAAGCACTTTCACGAATACCTGATTCTCGCGCTGGGTTACCCTCGGGCTGACAGTGATGCGTGAGCATACGAGGAAAGGTCAGTGCGCACGCCGCCACGCGGTTGCCAGGCTCCATGCAGGACCGAATAGGAACCAGAGCACGATGCAGCCGAAGGCGTGTCTGTGCCACGCAAGCAATGGCTGAGCGGATTCGGTGTTGCCAACCAATTGTACGAGCACTTCGACCAGGGTCATCGTAATGAGGCAGGCGGCAACGCATCGGGTCCATAGCGTGAAGTCGTAACGCACAAGCCCCCATCCGCGGGAGGGGGCTGTTGTGGGCGCTGGGCCAGCAGCGAACCTGTGGGCAAAGTGCTCGTCGGACCACTTCACTGCTATTCCTCCAAAGGCGATCGTGAAACCGATGTAGGCGGCTGCCAGCCCATGCGCAAAGGTGGCCGTGGTGCCGCGGCGCAGATCGGTTGCCGTGAAAATAATGAGCAGAAAATCAATCAGCGGCAGACAGACGAGGAGCGCACGGCTCAGTCGCTCATTTCGGATCAGGTAGCGGATTGCGAGGGCCAGCAGAAGGACGACCCAGAAGCCAATCTCACACGCGACGATCAGCGCATAGATCAAGTAGGACTCTTTCGGCATGTTCCTGGATGTTCAGGTTGCCTGGCTCGGCTGGAAGCATGTCGCGGCCATTACAGGCTGCTCCTGGAATGGCTGGGCCACGGCGAATACCCGACGCTCGCGCTCACGGTATTTCCTTCGCGTCGTGCCCACGTGGCCGGTCAGCCTCCGGCCAGGCGCTGTAGAGCGCTCGCAACGCCTCGGCGCATCCGGCGCGCATCCGTGGGTCCTCGATGGGATCGCTCTCGATAGTTCTTTCGGCGTCGCGCAGGTTGCGTTCGGCGGCGGCATAGTCCTTCAGGCCGGTTTGCGCCTCGCCGAGCGCTATGAGCAGTTTCGACAGGTTGAACAACTTTGCGCCAGAGAACGCCTTTCGGCTGGCGTCCTCGATCGGCGCGAGCAGGGCTACCGCGTCGGCATGACGCCCCTGTTTCACGCGCAACTCGCCAAGACGGATTGTCGCGCGCATCGTGTCCGCGCCTCTCTCGCCGAAATGCGCTCTGCGCTTTTCGACGGCGCTGACGAGCAGTGGCTCGGCTGCGTCGAACTTGCCGGAATTCGTGTATACGGTACCCAGGTTCATTTCGAAGGCCAGCGTCGCCGGGTGCGCGGGGCCATAAACGCGACGCGCCTTGTCCAGCGCTTCGATGTAATACGGTTCGGCCTCCGCATGCCGGCCCAGCTGACCCAGCAGGATCGCCATTCGGTTATAGGTCTTGATGGTCTCCGGATGCATTTCTCCTTGCACGCGAAGCCGGCGTTCCAGCTCATCGCGCAGGAGCGGTTCGGCCTCGACCGCGCGTTGCTGCTCAAGCAAGTTCGCCGTCAGCAGCGACAGGGAATTCAACGTTTCCGGGGCGTCCACGCCAATAACCCGCCGTCGCGCTTCGAACAATTCGCGCGCCATCGGCTCGACTTCCGTTGCCTTGCCCTGGTCGTAGAGCGTCATGGTGAGCGCGTGCAGCGCCGTCAGCGTCGCGCGGTCGTCCGGGCCCTGCAGGCGCCGGCGCCGGGCGAGCAGTTCGCGCTGCAGCGGTTCGGCTTCCGACTGTTTGCCCTGCTGCTGCAGCAAACGGCCCAGGCTGTCCATCGATTCCAGCGTGTCGAGATGATCGGGTCCGAGCACACGTTGGCGCTGCTCCAGCGTCGGGCGCAGAACGCGCTCGGACTCGTCCAGCTTGCCGCGCATCCGCAGGATCTCGCCGAGAGCATCTTTCGACGCCAGCGTGAGCGGATGTTCTGCGCCGAGCGTTCGCTCGTGCAGCGCAACGGCCCGCTCCTGCAGGTGCTGACCTGCTTCCCACAAACCCAGGTTCATGTAGCGCGCAGCAAGCACCTCCGTCAGTCGCGCGTCGAGGAGCGGCTGATCCTTGAAGGTGGTATCGATCGCGCTTACCGCTGGCTTCAGGATCGTGCCGTCGATCAGCGCGAGCGCCGCATCGGTAGCGTTCAGCATTTGCCATTCCGCTTCAAATGCCGCCAGTCGCGCGACGCGTTCTTTTTCGTCAACGCCGGCTTTGGTCAGTGCCGCGGCGAGGCGTTCGGTGACATCGGTCGTCAGCAGTCGACCGGCATTCGCAGGATCGATCTGCTCGAGCATGTGCGCCTGGAAGCGTGACACCTGCTCCAGCTCCGCAGCGCGCGCCTGTGCAATGTGCGCCTGCCATGCAAATCCGATGAGGCCGAGCACCAGCGCGAGGATCGCCGCAGTACCCGTCGCGACCGATACCTTGTTGCGCAGCACGAACTTCTGCACGCGATACCAGGCATGGCCGCCGCGCGCCTGCACGGGCCGCCCTTCGAGGTACCTGCGCAGGTCGGCGTCAAGCTGTTCGACCGAGGCGTAGCGCTCGTGCGGATCCTTGCGCAGGCAGCGCTGGATGATGCCGTCGAGATCACCCTTGAGCTGGCGGGCGCGCGCCACGCCATTGCCCGGCGTACGCAACGCGGCACTGCTCGGCTGGGGAGGCGGTACCGACAGGATATGCCGCTCGATCTGTCCCGCTGTCATTCCGTTGAAGTCGAAGGGACGCGCGCCGACCAGCAGCTCGTACAACAACAGTCCCAGGGCATAGACGTCGCAGGCGACGCCCACCGCCTTCCCGCTGATCTGCTCGGGCGCCGCGTAGCTGGCCGAGAAGTAGCGCTGCGCCGTTGCCGTCTCGTCAGCGCCGGGGAGGGCCGGCGCTGCCTGCAAGAGCTTGGCGATGCCGAAATCGAGGAGCTTCGGCACGCCGCCGGCAGCAATCAGGATGTTGCCGGGCTTCAGGTCGCGATGGACGATCAGTCCGCGATGCGCTTCGGCGACGGCACTGCAGACCTTGCGCACCAGTTCGACGCGCTGGCGCACGTCGAGGCGTTCTCGATCGCAGTACTGCGTGATCGGCAGGCCGTCGACATACTCCATCACGTAGTAGGGCGTGCCGTCGGGCAGCTGCGCGGCATCGAGCAGTCGCGCGATGTGCGGGTGGTCGAGCGCCGCCATGACCTGGCGCTCCAACTGAAAGCGTTTGAGCGTGCTCGCGTCGAGCAGCTCGCGCCGCACGAACTTGATCGCAACGGTCTGGCTAACGCTGCCGTCGACGCGCTCAGCACGATACACCGTACCCATGCCGCCGTTGCCCAGTTCCTCGTGCAGCTGCCAGGGGCCGACGCGCAGGCCGAACAGCGGCGCCTTCACGGCCCCGCCCGTGATCAGCGTGCCGAATACATCGGCGACGAACTGCGCCGTCGTGTCGCGATAGAGCGCATCCGCGGCAAGCAACTCCCGCAACTCGGCGAGGAGCGCCGTGTCGCCCGCGCATTCGCGTTCGAGCATCGCATCACGTTGCTCGGGGGGCAGATCGAGGACTGCATCGAACAGTGTCTGTAGCCGGTCGGCGTCGTGGGTCATCTTGGTGTGTCGCTGCAATGTGCGCCTGTGGCGTTCAGGGCAACGGCGGCTCGGCCGAGCCAGGCCCGCGCGAAAACGCCATTGTTGCACGAGCGTAGGGGGCGACACGCCGCATAAGGTGGTGAACGTCTTACCAGTGAGACCATACGGGCGTGTTAAGTCCATGACGTGCACGCAGGCTCGAAAGACGTCAGACAACGCCTTAGGCGTCTTGTCGAGTCAGATCCGGTCGATTGTAGGCACCACATCGTCACGATTCGTCGAGCGATGACGAGCGCCATGCACCCGTTGCGTTATCGGTGCCCCGTGAACGTCAATCGTCGATGCACTTCTTTACATTTGGAGCCGCCCGACATCCCCGGGGCAGGTCGACGACATCGATCCAATCGTCCCGATCCGTGGATGTTCCGGGCATGAGCTCAACGTCACCGATAGTAGGGGCGACCGAGGTCAGCCAACTGTCGTCACGCGACGGCGCTAAAGCCGCCCGGCGCATTCTCCGCCCGGCGGCTGACTCACGGCTGATCGGGCCAACGCATTCCCCAGCCGTCGGCGAAGATGCGGTCGCGGTTGCCGTCGTAGCGGAACACCTCGAACGCGTTCATGCGGGAGCCGAACAACGCGACGTCGAGCTGGCCGTCGCTGTCGTAATCGCCCAGGACCACGGAGCCCAGTGGCGCGCGCGCGCCGGCAAACGTCAGCGGGCTGGCCAACGCACCCGTGCCCGTGCCCGGGTAAACAGCAAACGAGGGACAGGTGTCGTCCCAGATAGGTTGACCTTCGGGATCGAGCGTCCTGCATGCGCTGCCCGCAATCCCCAGCACCGCGTCCGGGTGGCCATCGGCGGTCACGTCGGCCAGCCGCAGGCCCACGGGAAACAGTTCCGGGCTGCGGACGTAGAGGCCTTCCAGGGGGTAGAGCGATGGCGTGGCGGAGAGGTACGGAGCGGACGCCGAGCGATTGAGTAGCACGCGCAGAAACGAACGCGATTGGTCGGCGTCGTTCAGTGCGTATACGGCGTCGGCCTTGCCGTCTCCGTCCGCATCGCCCGTAGCCAGGCCGTAGCTGTCCGCATCGCTCGCCGCGCTCAGGGGCGGCAGATCGCTGCGGGCGAACGGCGTGGCGCCGGGCTGGTTCACGCCGACGCTGACGGCGGCATGGTCGCCGGCAGTGAGGATGTCCACGCGGCCGTCGCCGCCGAAATCGGCCAGCGCCAGAAACTGCGAACCCGGTACGGTGGGCGCCGACGCCGGGGTGTCGAACCCGCCCGCGGCGCGGCCGAAGCTCACCCTGTTGGTGCCGGCGTAGTCCGTGCTGACCACGTCGGGTATGGCGTCACCGTTGACGTCCGTGATGGCCAGCGCCGCGGCGCGGTACGGCAGCGTAGGCCCGGCGGTGAACATGCCGCCCACCTGGCCGTAAATCACCTGGAGGGCGTCGGGGGAGCTGGAATAGACGAGGTCTGTGCGGCCATCACGGTTGAGATCGCCACCGGCCACCGCGCACGAGCCGCCGCAGGTGAACCCGGGCAGCGTGCGCTGGACGAACCGGCCCGCGGACACGTTGGCGAAATACATCAGCGGCGCGTTGCGCGCGGCGATCAGCACGTCGTGGCGCTGGTCGCCGTCGAGATCAAGACCGCCCGTCACGTTGTAGACGAGCAGGCCTATCCCGCCGCTGAGCGGGAACTGCTGCCGGAAATGCAGAGTGAACGGCGCGGGCGCGGCGGCGGCGGAGAGCGCCAGGGCCAGGCCCGGCGCGAGAAACGCCAGGGATCGCACGGTCATGGGGAAGTCGCTGCAGGGAAAAGGCGACTGTCGCCGTCGCGCAGGCGGCCGTCCCGACGAAACGTTCCGGGTTCGTCACAGCCATGGCGTGATTGCCGCCGCGGTGATCCCGAACGTCACCCCAGGTGATTGATTTTGCACCCGGATATTTTCGTCGACGCGTGTGGCCTGCGGGCTACGTCACGCGCCAGATTCGGGTGGATATCCACCGGAGCGCGTCGGATCTGATGGGGTATGCGCGCGCACGGATCCCGTCCACCGGGTCGGCGGCGACGAATTGCTGCGCTGCCAGCACCTCGGCACGGCGTCGTGCTGCCTCGCTTCGCGCATGCAGTGCTTCGGCGGCGGCCACCGCCGGGGTCGCGGCATCCAGCTCTTCGATCTTCCCTGAAGGTCACGCTCAAAGGCGCGGGGCCAGAACCCTTAGAGCGCGAGCCGAGGTGGCGCGGGACTTATCGCACGACGCCTCCGGACGCCTGATCGGTTGTCACCAGATCGACCATTTGAAAGCCATTTCCTGGAAGGTCAGCGACGGTTCTCCCGCTTGTCGAGCGTGGTCGGACTCGTGCTTCCGGGCAGGGCCATCCTGTCGCTGTTCGCCATCCTGAAACGTTCTGGTGACGCGTGGCGTGATTCACCGTCGGATCGCGTTCTCCTGCAACTACCTCGTCAAAGTGAAGGAATCGTGGATGAGCAACACATTCAGGTCATTGGCCCGGCTCGGGATCGTCAGCGCAGGACTGTTCAGCACCGCTATCACGAGTGCCGCGAATCTCGTCATCAACCCACACTTCGACCAGGATCTCAGCGCCTGGTACCTTTTCCAGGCCTTCGACGTGACCGAGCGGTGGAGCCCCGTTGACTCGGCAAACGACCTGCATTCCGGATCGATCCAGGGGACGCTACCGGCCAATGGGACATTCCGCATGCCGATCTACGCGGTGCAATGCGTGACGGTACAGCCGAACAAGACGTATGCGATTGGCGCCACGATCTTGCTGCCGGGCCAGACAACACCGGCCACAGCCTTTTCCACCATCTTTGCCAACACCTACACGAATGCCGGTTGCTATGGCAATTCGGCCCGGAACATTGTCGCGCCGAATGTCACGGCCACCAATGTCTGGACGCCGACTGAGCTGAGCGTCACAACGGAAGCTCAGGAGCGATCGGTCCAGCTGAACCTGCGCGTATTCGCCCCCAGCGGCACGACCCTGACATCGCATTTTGATGATGTGTACGTTATCGAAATTGCGGACGGGGTCTTTGCGGACGACTTCGGCGGCTAGGTCTGCCGCGGCGATGCTACTGAGGATCGTCTCCAGCTTGGTCTTTGTGATTGCCGCCGTTCCGGCCGCAGGCTCACCACGCTTGGCAGACGCGCGGCGAGTCGGGCCCAGATCAGTCATTGCCGGGCACCGTGGAAAACAATAGAGGGTGTGGAACGCCGTCATGCATCGCCACGACGGCGGGACTGGGACCAGACAGCCTCCACGAACGCCGGAGCCGTTCAGCGCCACCCCTTCCGCTGGCGGGAAGGGGATGTGTCGGGAGACATCGAAGCGGGCTGCCGGGCGGCGATACCCCTTACTCGAACCCGTTCGCGAACAAGCGTTCCTTGCCGATCAGCAGGCTGTATTCGATGCGCACGGAGCCGGCGTCGTTGGCGGCGGTCCACGCGCGGTAGACGGCGCCGAAGCTCGACATGACCAGAAACGGCTGCAGGTAGTCGACGCCAACGCAGAAGCCGCCGGCCGAATGCGTGAAGGTGGCGGTCGGCACATCGGCCGAGGTGATCGAGCGATAGTCCTTGCTCAGGAACGTGTACAGCGTGCCGTTGATGGTCGTCAGCTTGTTCGGTACTGGGCAACCACCGGAAGGGCTGATGAGGAGGTCGTTCTTGGCATCGGCCTCCAAGTCGAGCTCGGCATTCTGCAACACCGTGGTCGACGGCCGCTGACTGACCGTCACCATGTTGCACGCCTGATTACCCGCGCCGCCGGAGTTACTCGCGGTCAGGCAGGCGTTGCGCGTCCCGGCGGTGCTGTAGCGGTACGTCGGCGATTGATTGGTGCTGGTGCCACCATCACCGAGCACCCACGACCAGCCGTTGGGCGTGTTCGAGGAGGTGTCGTTGAACTGCACAATCAGGTCGTAGCTGGAAAACGTGAAGCTGCTCACCGGCACTTCCGGCGGCGCCGCCTGCAGCAGGGCGAATTCCAGGCGAATGCCGCTTCCGTTGTTGGCCGCCGTCCACGCCTTGTAGATGGCGCCGCTGCTGGCCTTGACCAGAAAGCCTTCCAGGTAGTCGACGTTGACGCAGAAATCGCCGCTGCTGATCGGGCCGCCGCCAATGTCGGCCACGGTGATGGTGCGGTAATCCTTGTTCAAGGTTGTGTATTTTGCACCATTTAGCATGTGCAGCTGGTTGGTGATCGGCGGGCAGCCTGGTCCGAGCACCTGCATGTCGTTCAGGCCATCGCCATCCAGGTTGAACGAGCTGCCCACGGCAACCGTCGTCGATGGCACCTGCGCCACGACCACGGTGTGGCAGGTGTTGCCGCCGCTGCCACTGGTATTGCTCGCCGTCAGGCAGGCCGAGCGCGAGCCCGCGGTGTTGTAGCGATAGCGCGGGCTCTGTTGCGTGCTCGTATTGCCGTCACCGAACGTCCAGCTCCACGTGGTCGGCGCGCCGCCGGTGGAGGTGTCGGTGAAATTCGTGATCAGGTCGTAGCTGGTATAGGTGAACTGGCTGCTTGGCGGTGTCGGTGCTCCGCCAAGGTAGTCCCATAGCAGCGGCAAGCTGGAAGCGGTATTCGTGCCGTTCGTGCGCAACTTGAAATACTTGATGCTCGCACCGGTGCCCGTTCGCATGTAGTAGACCGACAACGTGTCGTCGTAGTCAGACGGAATAAAGCCGGTGCCCGGGGCATAGTTGGTGTTGTAGCTGGCCGCCTGCGCATCCGCCAGCGTCGCGTTCGCGTAGGCGTTGGATGTGCCGGAGACGCTGCTGTAGGCCCAGCCGGAGGGGCTCAGCAAGTGGATCGCGGTGACGCCCGCCAGATACCCCTGAACATCGTTCGTCGCGTCCGGCGACGGATCGCCCGACGCGGCGGTGTTGAAATTGAGGTTTCCACCCGGGGCCAGTGTAGCGGTCGCGCTGGCCAGGCCCGTTGAAGGCGCGAGCGCCAGGGCGGTGCAAAGCCATCCCGCAGATGCCCACAGACGTTTCATGGCAAGCCCCCCTGAGCAGTCATCGCCTGGCGGCCATCCTACGCCCAGCGGCCGCACGTCGCCATCGACTGCGTGCCTGATATTGCGCGATGAACGAACAAGGGGCGACCTTCGTCGCCCCTTGTTTCTGATCACGGCTGAACCGGTGAGATGACCGCGTAGATGCCCCACTCGCGGATGTCGGCGGAAACCGACTGGTGCAGGCTGTCGATGTCGGCGACGGGCAGGTCGATCCAGGTCTTGCCGTCGAAGCGCACCACGCGGAACGTATCCGGACGGGCAACGCAGGGGTCCTCGGCGCAGACCGCGGTCGTGTCGTACTTCAGGCGCAGCGTCGCCCCCGAACGCAAAGGGTGGTCGCCCTCCACGACGGTGGGCTGGCTGACGTAAACCCAGTCCGACGGCAGCCCACCCGGGGATACCGTCCTGGTCACGGTGACCGACGTGCCCTCTGCCATGGAGTCCTTGCGCACGCGCAGATCGATCGGTGCATCCGGCGAGAACAGGCTCCAGCTGCCATACACACCGCCGATCATCGGATTCACGGCCCCCGGGCCGGTTCCCGGCCCATTCGGGTGGAACAGCGCCCCTCTGACCGTGTTCACGCGATTGATCCGCAGGCCATCCGGCGTCGTCGTGCGGACGACGATGTCCAGCTCCGGGCCGCGCGCGGCGTCGAAGGGAATCCGGCCGAAATAGTGGCCCTGGACCGAATCGAACTTCAATGTGACCGGGCGCCTCTGGAGCCCGGGATGGCCAGCCAGGACTTCGATCGGCGGCAGGTTGGCCGGGTTGTCGAAGATCGGAATGGAAATCTCGATCATATGGTGCGGAATCCGGAAACGCGGGCGCTCCACATAGACGATCGAGACGGTCTTCTTCAGGGGCACGACCTGTCCGGCGCAATCCGCGGTGACGACGGTTTGTCCGTGCAGGCCGGAGTAATACATCGGCCCACCCTGCAGGGTTTTCCCGAATTCGACGATGTCGCCGGGCGCCGCACCGTACAGACGGACCGCGCCAACCTTGTCGGTAACACCTTGGGCAATCTCGCGCCCGTTGTGAGTCATCGTCACGTTCACATCGGGAACGCGTACGCCATTCGCCTCGACAACCATCGGAAAGACAGGGCATGCGAAGTCCGGTGATTCCTCGATGCGGACCTTCGTCGCGAACATGCGCGGCACGGTGGTGGGGCCAGGGTTTGTCCCACCGCGTATCCGGGGTGTTTTCAGATCCAGCGTGTCGTCATCCCAGTACGCAGCCAATGTTTCCCAGACGGACTGCCTGAGCACGCGTCCCTGGTCTGTCGCGGGGTTGTGATTGCCTTCGTGGCAGATCTCGGTGGAGTCGCGCTCATGGTCCATCATGCTGGCCCGATGCGATTCGGGCACCCCGTTGCGATCGACCGTGCACATCGCCGATCCACCATCGTTGCTGTATTCGTCAAAGGCGCCTATCACATAGTGACCGAACTCGTGGCCGATCACACGGGCGGAAGCCGGATGGTCCCAGTTCCACAGGTGACGTGCCCCCGGCAAATTCATGCCATAGCCAGGCCCTTGCACACTGTCTTTGCCGCCGCCGCTGGCATGAGGCCATTCAACCACGCGAAACCGCGCATCGGCGCTGCCGAAGTGTCTGAAGTCTTCGTAGATCACCACATTTTCGATAATCATCTGGCCATCGGTCACATCGAACAGATGCTGCGATGCGTTGATGAATCCATTGCTGATCTGGGTGATGTTTCGCGGGGTCGCGTTGTATTCCAGGCTGGCCACGAAATTGAACGCGATGATCGCGTTGCTGCGCCGGATCGGAATCTCATAGGTGGCTGACGGATGGGAGACAACCGCGTCGGTCCACGTCCCGTCGTTGTGCTGGACAATATTGGTATGCCAGATACGAAAAGCCCAATTGCCGTCGTGATTGCCCTTGAAGCTGGGCGACGTGGCGATCAGCTTGCGCACGACGATGTGGTTGCCGGGCGCCAGCGCCGTCTGGAATTCACCGTTACTGGACGTCTTTCCCCGCAACACGGAATCGACCCAGACCTCTGCGTCGGCAACCACCGCGTTCGCATCATCGCGAACCACGATGGTTGCCCCGAAAACCGCGAATGACGACACGGCCGCGGCCAGGGCGACAGACCAGCGGATAACGCTCATGTGTAATGGAGACATCACAGAACAACCTCCGCACTACTCACAGACCGTTGTTGGTCGGGATGGAACGGCTTCTCCACTGACCAAGACGGTGAAGGGGCCGGGGAGTTCTCAAGGTCACCCGATCGCAGGGCGGGCCATCCGTGCCCTGCAGAAGTGACCTTGCGAAGAACTACCTGCACGGGAAAACCGCGCAGAATCCGGAAAGGGAAGACGCAAGAAGGGCCGGCATCCCCCCGCTGGTGCCGACAATCGAATGAGAAATCCCGATTGGAGGGAAGATCTGTCGCACGGCGGCGACACTGCCGACCGGATAGCCAGCGCCACGCCCTGGAACCTGAACCAGGACACCACCAAACCCCTTGCGCGAGGTCGGCGGGGCCCGCGATACATGCGAGTTGCGTCCGCCGCACGGTGACTTGTTGGCCCGTGCTTGATCGCCCGGGCGCGATCGAACCCGCGTGCAGCCCCGGCGTTGGAAGGAAACGCCGGAGCTGCACGGGGTGTTGAAGCGTTCTGCGCAGATCAAGAGAACAGGGCGTCAACCGCGGCCGCGGCGACGGACTAACGACTCCGGCAGCCCCTCCCCGCTGACACACCCGCACTCGTCAGCGCGCGCATGCCCGACACCCCATTCGCGCCTGGGCTATCGGCAGGAGATGACTACCCGTGTTTATGACAGGCAAACGTCACCGGAAACACCGTCTCACCGTTTGCGACGCTGCGGACCTTCCGGAAAGGCCCACACCGAGGCATAGCGTGAGTGACCGCTCCGGCGCGGTCGACGGCATTTCCTGTGGCGTTCGCACGTTCCATCGCCACCAGAGGGACCGCACGGTCGAGCGCCGCCCATCACGGAACCGCTCCACCGTGCGGTCGCATTCGCGACCACCGGTGACCGCACGATCGGGCCAATCCATCTGCCCCAACCACCCGTCGTGCCATTACACCGCGAAATCCTACGCTTCCATCTTCGCCGCGACGCTAGGCTCCGACTTTTCCCACGCATACTCCGCATGGCTTTCCAGCACCGTCATCGCATCGATGTAATCGGTGAGATCCGCCACCAGCATGCCCGCGTCATGGACAAGATCGGCATCCAGCCCATCGTCGATGGCGGTGATCACACGTAGCATCTTTGCCAGGGTGCGCACACCGGCCAGGCTGCGGTCGCGAACATGGCGCGCCGTGCCGAGCAGGCGAGGGAAGTCGGCCGGGTTGACGGCGTAAGGGGAAACCAGCACGTCGTGAATGCTGTACTCGATTGGCGCGGTGTCTGGGTGAGCGTCATTCATGCGAAGGCCCTCCAGCGGAAGACGACCATCACGCACCGTAGCGTGTAGCGCCAGTTAGGGGGCGGGGGAGTGGCGAAGCGGAGAGGGCGGGCAACCGCCTGCACCGGCGCGAGGCCGGATGCAGGCGGCGGGTACGACTCGACGGCAAACGTTCGCCAGTGGCGAACGGGCGTTCCATGCGGAGAGACATTGCGTGTCCTCGACGAGTGGGGAGTAACCCGTCACCGGACCCGAGGCGGTGACGGACGGCGCATGGTTGGTCTACCGGGATATCGATCCGGCCAGCATTGCTGCTGCCAAGCGCCGCCCGCCATAAACTGGGGGCAATAGGGCGCCCAGCCGAAGACTGGGCGTAAGAAAAAGCGCCGTCATCGTCGGATGGGCGCCTTATGCGCCGATATCACCGGGAGACCAATCCCGGGCTGCCGATTTGGCGGCAGCGGAATGATTCTGCGAACGCAATGCGACGGCGTCAATCCGTATGGTGACAGAAAATCCAGGCGGAGCGGTATGGATGACTACCCTGATGTTTCGCCGCGCACTTCGTGTCCGCGAGTCGCTACGGATATCGCTGCGCCACCGCACCAAAATGCCACAAGCGCAACAGGTCGTCGTACCCGTAGCCCGGGTTAACCCGAAGGGTTCACCCGGGTGAAATCTCGCGACGCGGTCTGATTCCGGCGAAGCCGGATAAGCCACGCGTCGCATTGGCGAACCGCCACCCCGACAAACGCAAAGACAGGCTCTGCCCACCGGGTTCGATCCAGGTTTCACCTGCGCCGCCGAGGCTCTACGCTGCTATCGCGCAACAGAACGCTGAACGCCTGCAGCGTCGCGCCGCAATGGAAAGGCAACCACGCTCAGGGACCAAGCTGGCTGCGTCGCGATAGCGGCGATTTCCTGAGTGGCTGGCGCTTCCGGCTGATCTCCCAAAGCGCAGGACCATCGCCGTTTGCGCACGACGCGGCAGGCGCGAGGCCGCAAGCGCCACGGCTGCCGGTAAAAGCGATTCCGCATCAGCTTGGCGACGGAAGCGAATCCGTCGGCACCTGCAACGTAGAGCCGACGCGCTGAGTGCGTACAGCTAATTCCTGATCGCGAATCGCTCCGAGCTGCAACGCTGAAGGTTCCGACAGGAAAAGACGCCGCGGAAAGGGTCGCGTCTGACGCTTTTTTGCTCAACGATTCAGGTGGCGCGCATCAACGCCGCCACTATTTCCTGGACGCGAGCAGCGGCGCGCTGCTCGAACGCAGGAATTTCCTGAAAAGGAATCGGAAAAAGTCTCACCAGAAGCGAGAAGCGCCGCCGCCCGGGGGGCAGGGCGGCGGCGCAGCAGGGCCTAGGCCGAAGCCTCGGCGTCCTCCGTCGAGCGGGCGGACTTACGGAACCGCACCGCCAGATCCTTCCGCAGCGTATCCAGACCCTGGTTACGCCCGACCACCTTCAACAGGCCGTAACCCTCCAGCGCCGCACTCATCACATCACTCCCCAGAGCGACTTCCGTATCGTCCGCGCGCTCCGCCAACCGGCTCAGACGCGTCAGAAACGGCCGCAGCGCATCAATCGCCGCCAGATCCGCCCGCAACTCCGCCACGCTCAAACTGGGCGGCACGATCTGCGGGTTCTGCTCCAGTACATGCATCAGGCAGGCGGCGTCGGGAGGGATGGACACCGGCGTGGGCCTGCAAAAGTCCCGCCTACTGGCGCTGTGGGGTGACGAGGAATGTGCATGGAAAGTTACCCGCTTCTATTGGATGCCACCGCGAGCATGACGCCAATCCATCCTTTGGCCCCATTGCCAAAGATCTGGGCATCTCGGCGCCCACCATCACGAAATCAGCCGGAAAGTATCGCCAAAGGTGTTTACCTCCCACTTTTCAACAGGGTGGTCGCCACGGACTGGTACTTTTGGCAAAATGTCGAATCATAGAACCTGCCCGGCAGGCGATCGGAATATTCCGAATGGTGGATGGCATGGACTTCTTTCCGCTACTTCACGATTTCCATCAACTTGCCGAAGCTGTCCACCACGTCGTACTTGACGTTCTCCGGGGCGAAGCGGCGATTCATCTCCTCGAAGAATTTGCGAGCGCATCTGATCTTGGTTTTCTCGATCTCGCGCAGATCCATCGATGACATCGAGCCCTTGGTCTCGGCAACGAAGTAGATGTGCTTGACCTCGCCTTCCTTGAAGCTGATGGCCCAGTCGGGGTTGTAGTCGCCTACCGGCGTCGGGATCAGAAAGCCGCGTGGCAACTTGGCGTACACGACGACTTCGACACTGGCCTCCAACGCCTCGGCGAATTCACGCTCCGGCCTCGATCCGGAATCCGGCAACACGAAATCGTAGATGTGGCGCTTTGGCGTTTTGACCGCGTTACTGAAATCCTGCTTAGTCTGCCCGGAGGTGAAGATGTCGAGATCGAACTTGTCCTCGACCGGATCGTAGGCCAGATGCTCGATGATGACCGTCGCCTTCTGCTCATTGATCAGCCGCGTCGCCTCGGCAATGAAACTCTCCGGGTTGGTCTTGAACTGCGCAAAGACCGCGACGTTGATCCCCTTGAGGACTTCCGCCACCGTGCGGCGGGTCAATTGAGTGCCCTCTGCGAGTTTGCCGATCAGGTCGTACTTGGCGGCCGAGTGGATTGACTGCTTGTTGTACTCGACATGCGACTCTAACACCTTGAAGCCATCACCTTTCTCCAAGGCGTCAGCGTCGACTTGGTCTCTCTGCTCCCCTTTCTCAATGGTGTATTGCAGCGGGGTCACGCGCAGCGCCGCATCCAGCTCCTTGACCGCCTTCTGCACCAACTCGTCCGAGTCGAAGTCGACGCTGTAGGCCGCCTTCCGGTTGATGCGGTTCCACAGCGCCTTGAACTCCTGCTTGTCGAAGTTGGCGTTGAGCGGATTCTTCTTCGGGCGGCGATCGTCGCCGATGTCTGGCAGCTGGCTGGCGCTGAAAACGCTGTCGATCAGCTGGAACACCTGCTCCGCGTACACCTTTAGCTCCGGTGGCAGGTCGGCCAACGTCCCGGCCTTCTTCGCATCGTGATACACGCCAGCGATCCGATCCGCATTGTCGGTGTAGTCGTTCTTGACCAGATAGCGGTAGATTTGCTTCGCCAGATGCGGCGTCACCTGCACGTCGCCGGTAGGCGTCTTGAGCACCTTGCCGGTGAAGTATTCCTCGTTGGCCACCTGTGGCCGGGCGGACAGGGAATCGCTGATGTCCTTCTGCAGCGCTGCGACGAAGTCCTTGTAGCTCTCGCTGGCCACCACGGTCAGGACGTTCACATCGTGGACGATGGCCGGGTGATCCATCCGGTCGCCTTGCTGATTGACGGACAAGCGCAGGCCGCGCCCGACTTCCTGGCGACGAGAGATGGTGTTGTCGCTGTGTTTGAGCGCACAGATGACGAACACGTTCGGGTTGTCCCAACCTTCGCGCAGGGCCGAGTGCGAAAAGATGAAGCGCACCGGCTCGCCCAATGACAGCAGCCGCTCCTTGTCCTTCAGGATCAGGTCATAGGCATCGACGTCATCGGACAGGCCAGCATTCTCGCCGCGCACCGCAACAGCCGAATCCACCTGCCGCTTGCTCTTCTTGTCGATCGAGAAGTAGCCGCTATGCGTCTTGTCTGCCGCAATGCCCTTTAGATATTTGACGTAGGCCGTCTCGTCCAGATCAAGCACCTCGTTCAGATACTGCGTGTATTCCTCTTCGAAGATGCGGGCGTATTCACCCTTTTCGTCCACCTGCGCGTAGTCACGGTACTTGGCTACCTCGTCGATGAAAAACAGGGTCAGCACTTTCACGCCATGCCGGAACAGCGTCTGCTCCTTGTCAAAGTGTGCCTTGATAGCCTCGCGAATCTGGATGCGGCGCAGCGCCGCTTCGGTAACGTCGCCGGTGGCATCGCCCACCGTCAGCTCGACGCCGTTGGTGAAGCTCAGGGTGTCGGTGTTGGCGTTGATGTCCGCCACCACGTAGCCGTCGCGGTACTGATCCAGCCCCCCGACAGGTCGAACAGGTTGTCGCCCTTGCCGAGCTTGCGCACCACGCGCTTGATGTCGCCATTGGCGAGCTTCTGCTCTACCTCCACTCGCGCCTCGGGCGGCTTCTTAGTGGAGATGTCGATGGATTGCAGATACAGGTAGCCTGTCGTGCCCGCCAGCCCCCTCACCGCGATACCACGTACGGCGATCTTCTTCACCAGCTTCTGGTTGTAGGCATCCAGCGCGTCCAGCCGATGAATCTTGTTGTGCGTGGTCTTGTGGGTGGCCGAGTAGCGCAACACCATCAGCGGCTTGAAGTTGACCAGCGAATCCAGCGTCTTGCCACCTTCCATCTTCTGCGGCTCATCCAGGATCAGGATGGGCCGATTGGCACTGATCACGTCGATGGGCTTGCGGGACTGGAAGTCGTCCAACTCCTCATAGATGCGACGGTTGTCCTTGCCCGTGGCATTGAACGCCTGCACGTTGATGACCATCACGTTGATGCCCGCGTCCGACGAGAAGCTCTCCAGATGGTGCAATTGTTTGGAGTTGTAGATGAAGAAGCGCACCTTCTTCTGGTAGCTCTCCAGGAAGTGTTCGGCGGTGATCTCCAGCGACTTAGCCACGCCCTCGCGGATGGCGATGCTGGGTACGACGATGATGAACTTGCTCCAGCCGTACCGCTTGTTCAACTCGAAGATCGTCTTGATGTAGCAGTAGGTCTTGCCTGTGCCGGTTTCCATCTCGATGTCGAGATTCACCCGTGCGACCTTGGTCTTGGCCAGCGTGTCCGACAGCGGCAGGTTCTGCGCCCGCTGCCCGGCGTGGATGTTGTCGAGCAGCGCCGTGTCCGAGAGCACGATGTCGGCGTTCTTGAATCCGGCCTCGGTGAATAGGTCGTCCGTCCCCTTCTTGGCCTTGCCGGGGTCGATTCGGTAGCTGATGGCTACGCTGGAGGCAGGCGGTTGGCCCTTGAAGCAGTCCACCACCGCCTGCACGGCGGCGGTCTGGTAGGACTGCGTTTTGAACTTCAGTTTCATCGCCGCCCCTCAGATGCTCTTCACTTCGGTGGAGGGCGACAGCGACTTGAAAATCTGCTCCACGTTGATCTTGACCGCGCTGTCCTTGAATCCCGCGTCGCGGAACACCACGCGCAGTGGCTTGTGGGTGGCCAGCTCCTTGACAAAGGCTTCGTCCACGCCACCGTGGGCGTCGAAGCACGCAGCGAGCGCGTTGCCGTCAACGAAGTACACGTCCTTGCCATGGATGGCCTTCTTCTCCATGGGCAGGGCGAGGTCGACGCCCCAGTCCAGCATCACCTGGAACAGCAGGTCTTCCGGCGTGCGGTCGGGCTTGATGTTGTCCACGAAGAGGTCGAGCTTCCCCTTCTCCAGCGCATCAGGGGCGTAATAGACATCGGCCATATTGGAGGTGTAGATCTTGAGAACGCGGAAGCCGAGGTCGCTAGCATCGCTGTCCGCCTGATTGCGTAATTCAGCCGCCACGTTGCGGATGCGCTTCAGCCCCATCTGAAAAATCGACGCCATCTCAGGCTCAGGTATGGGAAGTGGCTCATCGATCTGCACGCCGATGTAACGCCGGTTGCCGCCATCCTCGGCATTCTGCTTCAGCACCGCATGGGCCGTGGCGGCACTGCCGCTGAAGAAGTCCAACACGATGTCGCCGTCGTTCGGCCTACCCGCCAGCTGCAACACCCGTTGCAGCAGTTCCACCGGCTTGACCGAGTTCAGCACGTTTTCGGTGTGCTGGAACTGCACGTACTTGAGCAGGGTCTTCTTGGCGTCTTGCGTATGCCCGACCTCTTCGTAGAACCAAAGTGTCTGCGGAGTACGACCACCAGACACCTCGCTGAGGAACTTTTTAATAGCAGGAACATTGCTTCCGTCAGCCCCCCACCAGATGCGCTTGTCGGCGTCCAACGCCTTGAACTTGTTCTCATCGATTACCCAGTATCGACCTGTAGGGGGCCCGGGAAGCTGACGCCCAGAGGGGCTCGTGACGGAGTAGACACCCGCGTCATAGCGATTGCGGGCGGACATGTCGGACGCCTTCCAGGGACCGCGGGGATCGCTATCAGGGTTTCTGTAACGCGCTTCCATCTCCTCGGTTCGCGCGAGCTTCTGCGGTCGCCATAGCGCCTTCTCGCGCGCGTAGACCAGCAAATAGTCATGATCCTCGGAGAACCAGTCCGCCGTGTTCTTCGGCGAGTAGACCTTCTGCCAGATGATCTGCGCCACGAAATTGGCCTCGCCGAAAACCTCGTTGCAAAGCTTCCGCAGGTTGGCGACCTCGTTGTCGTCGATCGAGATAATGATGACGCCGTCTTCCTTCAGAAGATTCCTCGCCAGGCGCAACCGCGCGTAGAGCATGCTGAGCCAGACCGAGTGAAATCGCCCGTTAGCTTCGGTATTGGCCACCAGCCGTCCACCCGCAGCATCGACCTGATTCGATTGCTGCAAATAGGTCTCGGCGTCATCGCTGAAGTCATCGTCGTAGATGAAGTCACGGCCCGTGTTGTATGGAGGGTCGATGTAGATTAGCTTGATCTTCCCGAGATACGTCTCCTGCAACAGCTTCAACGCATCGAGGTTGTCGCCCTCGATGAACAGGTTCCTGGTCGTATCGAAGTCCACACTCTCCTCGCGCACCGGGCGCAAGGTCTTGGCAATTGGCGCATTGGCCGTCAAAAGCGCCTCGCGCTTGCCCGGCCAGTTGAGGTGATAGCGTTCCTGCGGGCCTTCGACGATTGAACCAGACAGCTCCTGCCTGAGCTGGTCGAAATCCACCGCCAGCTTCAGGCTGCCATCCTCGCCCCGCGCCTCCGTCACGCAGCCGGGAAACAACTCGCGGATACGCGCGATGTTGTCTTCGGTCAGGTTGGGCGAGTGCATTTTGAGTTTGTCCACGTTCTTGTCCTTACCGGCTCAGGCTTTCCAGTTCTGATTTGAGTTGTCGCACGGTAGCGTAGATCTCCACCTTGCGGTTGAATTGCTTTTCCCTTTCCAGCCGTGCCATTGCCTTCTCCAGCTCGCGCTGCTTGGCGTGCGCCCGCTCCACCCGCGCAACCAGCGCGGCCAGCGTTTCCTGCGGGCGTGCTACCAAGGGAATCAGGCGGTGCAGCAACTGCTCGTACAAGCCGCCCATGTGCAAGGCGACGGGCATGGCGGTGCGCTCGCACGTGACCGGCAACCAATCCGTTGCAAAGTAATCGGAGAGCACCCAGCGGCTGGCGTCGGCCTCGTTCGGGCGCTTGTAGGCGGCAATCACCCGCGTCCTCCCGTCGAAGGCCAGTTCGAACACGATGGGGAAGGCAATCGCCTCATCGATGCTGCGTAGCACGTCCCGGTGCAGTTCCGGCGTTTTGAGCTGGAGACTGAAGACCTGAATCTCCGGAACGCCGGGCCGCTCGGGCAAATGGATCGTTTCCGGGGCCAGCTTGAACGCCCAGACGATCTGTTCCACCTGCTTGACGAACAGGTCTTTCAACTGGGTGTTGGCAGCGGCGTGTGCGTAGATCTTGTTCTTCGGCAGAACGCGCCCAAAGGCTGCCTGCTTGGGATAGGTGATCAGCGCGGGGTGGTGTGGGGTCGCTCCGTGGCTCATACAGCCGTCTGAATCACGAGGAAGCTGATGAGTTCGAAGTCGTCCAGCCCGGAGATGGTGTTGGTCAGTGCCGTAGTCTTGCCGCCGGTGAAGAGGCTGTCGAGATCTTTTTCTTCCTTCACTTCGATCATCGAACGGATGGCCTTGCCAAGCAGGTCGGAGTGGGCTTGCATCCTGCGGCCGTCCGCCGTTTCCTGATTGAAGTGATGGCAGACCTCCACGATGGGTTTGTCCTGCCCCTTGCAGCAGGTACGAGCCAAATCGAGCAGGCGCTTGACTTCGGTGTGATCGTGGATGACCTCACCCTGGCGGTTGATGTAGATGAGGTAGTACGGGTGCAGACGGTTGTGCTGCGGCAGATGGGAGGGCGGATTCACGCCCGTATTGCGGTTGCGTAGCGTGAAGATCACGCCGGGCGTGAGGCCGAGTTCGGGGTCAGCAGGCACGACGGCGTGCAGGCCGCTCGGCGATTTATCGAGGTCGCCGTGGGTCTTCACGTAGTTCAGCAAGTCCATCCGGAAGTCGTTCAAGCCCAGGTCGGTGATGGAGACACCGGTCTTCAGGTCCTCCAGCTCGATGACTTCCTCTTGCAGGCGACGCAGCTGCTCCTTGCGGTAGGACAAGTCGTTGGCCTGCGCGGAGATGACGTTGTCGTCGCCGGTGGCGGTGACGTCGACGATCATCATCCGGTTCTCGACCCGCTCTTTGAGGTGGATGTACTCGTCCAGCGAGATGTCGGGCCAGTAATTCACCAACTGGATGCTGGCGTTGGGCGAACCGATGCGATCAACGCGCCCGAAGCGCTGGATGATGCGCACCGGATTCCAGTGGATGTCGTAGTTGATGAGGTAATCGCAGTCCTGAAGGTTCTGGCCTTCGGAGATGCAATCGGTGCCAATGAGCAGGTCGATCTCTGCCGGTTCGCCCGGCAGCACGATGGTCTTTTCCTTCGAGCGTGGCGAGAACAGCGTCAAAAGTTCCTGAAAGCTATACGCCTTGGGCAAGGTGGACTTCGGTCGATCACTGCCCGTGACCTTGCCGGAGTGCAGCTTAAGGGCTTCCAGCGTAGGTGCCAGATTGGCATACAGATAGTCGGCGGTGTCGGCGAAGGCGGTGAAGATGAGGATCTTCTTGTTGCCGGGATTGATGGGACTGGTGATCTTGCTCAGCACCTGACCCTTGAGATGCTGGAGCTTGGCGTCGTCGTCCGGTGTGATCTTGGCCATCGAGGCTAGCAACGTCTCGATGTTGGCGAGGTCGACCTGGAGGTCGTGCTCCCACGAAGGCAGATCCATGTCGGCCAGATTAATCTTCACCTTGCCGCCGATGTCGCCACCTTGGCCAAGCGCATCGAGTAGGTCATCATCCTCCTCGGCATCGAGGTCTTCCAGCACGTCGGTCAGGTCGCCGACGCTGGTGGCACTACCAGCCTGGTTGAAGGCGGCAATCTTTGCGAGCGTGCCCTGGTGGTTCGCTTGCAGGGATTGTAGCGTGAGCCGGAATGAGTGGACGGAGCTTTCCAGCCGTTTGAGCAGATTGACCGTCATCAGCGCCTGCAAGCTCTTTTCGCGGTCGGCCTGGCGCAGTGTTCCCTTGCCACCGATCTTGGTGTCGTAAAGGTCTTCGTACTTCCGCAGGCGGCTGGGCAGGATGTAGCTGACCGGGGCATACACCGCGAGCTTGAGCTTGGCTAGCTGCGCGAATATACCGTTGAAGCCCATGACGTCCGAGCGCGTGGTCAGGGCGCAATGAAACGACAAGGGCTTGCGGCGCTCCGGGAAGTGGCCAATGTCCTTGGTGTCGTAGAAGGTCTGGATGTGCCTGCGCGAGCGCGCGATAGTGACACTGTCGAGCAGCTCGAAGAAGTCGAACTCCAGCGCATCCAGAATGGCGCGCGGCGTGCGCTCCTCCGGCGGCAGTTTCGACCAAGCATTGAAGGCCGTCTGCGCGTTACGGAAGACTTCCTCGACCGACTTGCTAGTGCGCAGTTTCTTGCTGAGGTTCTCGGAGTCACCTTCGTAAGCGAGTGCAAGCTGATTGCGCAGGTCAGTGAATCGGTTGTTGACCGGCGTGGCGGAGAGCATCAGCACCTTTGTCTTCACGCCTTCGCGGATGACCTTGTTCATCAGCTTCTGGTAGCGGGTTTCCTTGTCTTTGTAGGCGTCGTTATTGCGGAAGTTGTGCGATTCGTCGATGACAACGAGATCGTAGTTGCCCCAGTTGATGCGGTTGAGCGGGGTGCCGAACGATTCGCCGCTGGTGCGGGAGAGATCGGTGTGCGCTAGCACGTCGTAGCTGAAACGGTCGCGGGCGAAGATGTTGGTCTTGAGGTTGCGGTTGTAGTTGAGCCAGTTGTCCGCCAGCTTCTTGGGGCACAGCACCAGAATGGACTTGTTGCGCAGCTCGTAATACTTGATGACCGCGAGCGCGGTGAAGGTCTTACCGAGGCCGACGCTATCGGCAAGGATGCAGCCGCTGTAGGTCTCCAGCTTGTTGATGATGCCGGTGGCTGCATCCTTCTGATAGTTGAAGAGCTTGTTCCAGATCAGCGTGTCCTGATAGCCGGTGCGGTCATTGGGCAGGACGTCTTCGTTGATGTCGTCGAGGAACTCGTTGAAGATGTTGTAGAGCATCAGGAAGTAGATACTCTCCGGCGAGTTCTCCTGGTAGACCGATGCGATGTGCTCGCAGAGCTGCGCAGTCACGTCTTCCAGCTTCTCGGGATCGTTCCAGATCTGATCGAACAGGCTCAGGTAGGTGGCCGCAAAGGGCGCCTCGTCCATCTTGTTGACGAGGTTGGAAACGGCATTGCCTTGCTGGTAGCCCAGATCGACGGCGGTGAAACCGTGGAGTGGCATGTACGCCGTATCGGTGCCGCCAGCCTGCACGCAGGCGAACTGCTGCATGGGCGCTTTAGTGCGATTGCTCCTGAACTTGGCCTTGCGCTGTATCCAGTCGGCGCACTCCTTAGCCACCGCCCGCTGGGTTAGCTTGTTGCGCAGCTGGATTTCGAACTCGCTGCCGTAGAGGCTGCGCTCCCGGTCGAGTTTGGGGATGTGGAACTCCTTGCGCTCCTTGCGGATCTTGTCGGTGACCTCGTTGGCAACGAAGGTGGGCGAGGTGAAGATGAAGTCCAACCCGTCGATTTTCTCGAGCTCGGCTTTTAGTGCCTCGAAGGCGTACATCGAAAAGCACGAGGCCGCAATTTTCAGACGTGCCCCTGGCCGGACGGTTTGCTTGAGGTCATCCCCCAGCAAACGACTGATGTTGTCGATCAGTTCCATCAGCCGTCCGCCCGCGAATCCTTACTAGTCAGATTGGCAACAATCCACTTGTCCAGATCGCTGTGACGGAAGCGCCACGTACCACCTAGCTTGAAAGCGGGCAGCTTGCCTTCGGCGGCAAGCCGATAAACCGTGCGCTTGCCTGCCTTTAAATATGCGGCGACCTCGTCCAAGGTCAGGATGTCGCCATCAGGCTCTTCCATTGCCGTTCCTACGTAGATGCTGAGATCGGATTGCCAAGTCTTGCAGAGTCTGCCACAGGCGCGCGATGCCGACCAGCCTGGTACTGAACCCGAACTTCGATGGTTCCAAGGGGGCAAACGTGCGCCGGAACACCTGCGTGCTGGCATGAGGCCCAGACTCGAACGGCCAAATTCTCTAGGCCATGTCCAAAGGGCCGGGCGCGTTACTATTTACGTCGGGATTGGGACGCGCTTCCGGCTGATCTCGCAAAGCGCAGGACCATCACCGTTTACGCACGACGCGGCAGGCGCGAGGCCGCAAGCGCCACGGTTGCCGGTAAATGCGATTCCGCATCAGCTTGGCGACGGAAGCGAATGCGTCGGCACCTGCAACGTAGAGCCCACGCGCTGGGCGCATACAGCTAATTCCTGATCGCGAATCGCTCCGAGCTGCAACGCTGAAGGTTCGGACAGGAAAAGACGCCGCGGAAAGTGTCGCGTCTGACGCTTTCTTGCTCAACGATGCAGGTGGCGCGCATCAACGCCGCCACTATTTGCTGGAAGGGAGCAGCGGCGCGCTGCTCGAACGCAGGAATTTCCTGAAAAGGAATTGAAAAAAGTCTCACCAGAAGCGAGAAGCGCCGCCGCCCGGGGGCAGGGCGGCGGCGCAGCAGGGCCTAGGCCGAAGCCTCGGCGTCCTCCGTCGAGCGGGCGGACTTACGGAACCGCACCGCCAGATCCTTCCGCAGCGTATCCAGACCCTGGTTACGACCGACCACCTTCAACAGGCCGTACCCCTCCAGCGCCGCACTCATCACATCGCTCCCCAGCGCGACTTCCGTATCGTCCGCGCGCTCCGCCAACCGGCTCAGACGCGTCAGAAACGGCCGCAGCGCATCAATCGCCGCCAGATCCGCCCGCAACTCCGCCACGCTCAAACTCGGCGGAACGATCTGCGGATTCTGCTCCAGCACATTCAAGGTCTGCCGGCAAAACTGCTCCGACTTCGCGCCCATGCGACGCAGCGTCCGGCGATCGTCCGGATTCAACGAAATCAACCCGGCCAGCGCCACCTCCAGACCCTGCAGATGGGTCTCCACGGCGGCCAGCTGCTCAGGGGTAAAGGAAATGGACAACAGATTCTGACTCATACACAACACTCCTCATCGGGCAGGCGGCATCGGGAGGGATGGACACCGACGCCGGTCTGCAAAGTCCCGCCTATCGGCACTGTGGGGTGACGAGGATCCTTTGCTCGTCGGTGCCGGGCGGGGGTGGGGATTTTGGGGTGTGTCAAGGAATTGACGCGTGTGGGATTTCTATTTCGGGAAAGTGGAATTGAGCTAGATCTGTGAGGGGAAATGTGCAGAATGGGGATACGGTGTGGGATGGAATTGCAGTCGCCGGATTGGTCAGTCAGATTGACACCGTACTGGCTAGCCCATCCCCGTTCTTGTTTTCATGGTTTTTGGAAGTACCGTGTGTGCGATACCACAGTCGCGCAGATCAACAGACACTGGTTTCGGGAAGGCAGGGCGGTGATCAAGTGGCTAAATGAGCCCGTTGGGGCGGTGAATCCGTTGCGCGAAAATCCGGCTTGGAAGCTGTGCTGTCAGACCGCGGTCCACGCTCGGTTCGATCGTGAGTATCGCGGGAGCTCGTGCAGATATGGGCGCAGACCACTTGGACGCCCTTCGAGCTGGGAACCCGTCACAAGCACCTTGACGGCACCGCCCGTCGGCGGCCATCGAGCTCTCGAGCCGTTCGCTGGAAGCCCCACCGCACCACTCCAAACTTCGCCGTGAGTCCGGCAGACTACCTTGGTCGCGATGGTGACTGCGAAGAGACAGCCGCATCTGGGGGCATGAGCGCCCAGCGTTGTGTCGATGAAGGTGCGAAGGCAAGGGGGTGCTTGTGGCGGAACGAGAGCGGAAGACGTCTGGCGACGACCCGGGCGCCGAGGTCGTCGACATTTTTTCGGGCAAGGTTTCGGTCGCAGACGCTATCGAGCGTCTTCGCACGCGGCTACTCGATCTCTCGGCACGAAACAGTCTGCTGAACTATCGCCACCCGAAAGGTCGGAGCGTCCAACTCGTCGATGAGCCGGACGTCGATCTGATCTTTCAACGGCTGTTCCTCGAAGGAAAAGCGGTTCCGTTCAAGTATGTCCCCGAACCATCACCGGATTCCTACGAGGGCAGGCGACCGGACGCGCGCTTGACAGCTTCCAAGATTGGGATCTCTCAATCCGTCGAGGCACGCCAGGCAGTGCCAAGTACCCGCCGTCAGCGACTCGATGGTGTGCAGACACTCTTCTATCCCGCGGAACTCGAGCGCCAGTTGCGAAAGATTGCCAGTGAGGCGAAGACGGCGATCGAGGAGACGGGCACGAACATGTTGTTCCTGTTGTTCGGCTTCCTTGAGCTTTTCGATAGCGACGACTCCGAGCGTCCGATGCTTGCGCCGCTCCTTGCGCTCCCCGTGACCCTAACGCGCGGCGAGGTGGACCGGGACAGCCGAACGTATCGTTACTCCGTACAGCATAATGGCGAAGACTTGGCCGAGAATCACACGCTTCGGGAGAAGTTGAGACGGGATTTCACCTTGTCTCTGCCAGAGCTTTCCGATGAGGAAGAGCCGGAAAGCTACTTCTCCCGGATCGAGCGTGCGGTCGCGACGAAGCGTCGCTGGAGGGTGCGTCGGCAGGTTTCGCTCGGGATGCTTTCATTTGGAAAGCTTGCGATCTGGGCAGACCTGGATACTCGAAAGAACGCCCCGCTCCTCCGTCACGATCTGGTCAAGTCCGTGTTTTCTGGGATTGGTAGCGGTGGTACCGAAGGGAAGCTCTACGCCGAGGAATACCCGATCGATGAGAGGCCGGAGGCGCATCAGGCGCTCATCTACACCGCCGACACATCCCAGCACAGCGCGATTATCGACGTCCTTTCAGGCAAGAGCATCGTCGTGAACGGTCCCCCGGGGACCGGAAAGTCGCAGACCATTACAAACATCATCGCCGCAGGCCTGGCAAAGGGCTGGAAGGTGCTTTTTGTGTCAGAAAAGCTGGCGGCTCTCGAAGTTGTGCGTCACCGTCTCAATGGTGCCGGACTGGGCCATTTCTGCCTCGAACTACACTCTCACAAAACCCAGAAAAAGAAGTTCCTGGAGGACATTCAGGCGCGCATCGAGGCACACTTTCGCGCGCCGGCTCATGCCGAGCCAAAGCTAGCCATTCTCGCCCGACAGAAGGCAGAGCTCGCACGCTATGCTGCGTTGATGGGCAGTCGAGTAGGTAACGCGCTTGGACTCACGATCAATGAGGTCTTCTGGGCCGCGGAGCGACGGCGGCAGGAGCTTGCGGATCGGGTGGCGGCGGTCACCGCTATCGGTTTTCCCACTGCGTCGAAGTGGACGCATGACGACCTGGAATCTCGTCGCGCCAAGCTCGTCACCGTCGCCGAACTTCACGACCTGGTCGGGGGATTTGGATCGAATCACCCATGGTGGGGTTTCCGACCACAGGCAATTGCCCCCTCCGACGACGAGACCGTCAGTCGAGCCCTTCAAGTCGCTCTTGAGCACGCGCTATCAGCAGATTCGGCGGCCGAGGCCGCGGTTTCATATTTTGGATTCAAGGATCAACCAGACGCCGCCGCGGCCTCCGAGGTGCTTGCGGTGCTGATGGAGCTCCCCCTGCTTCCCCAGCGCGCGGACCCGTCGCTTTTCCCGAGAATGTTCGAGCCCGACACCGATCCAAAGGGTGTTCGCAGTTCGAGGCTCCTTGTCGATATCAAAGCAGGGGTTTCCGCCGCCAGAAGGTTACTTCATTCGGCAGCAGGCCGATTGGCCGAAGGGGTGAGGCTGCGCGCCGACGATGCCGAGACGGTGAGACGACGAATCGTTGAGTGTCGATTGACTACCGTGTTCCTCTCGACAGAAATCGGAGATTCCCTTGGAAAAGTCTCCGAACTAGGGCGAGCGGCCGAGCAGCTTGCGATTTGCGCTTCGGAGGCCAGAGCCCCGTACGGATCGATCGGAAAGGCCCAGCTGAATGAGTTTCTCGCGGGAGTGCGCGAGAGGCTCTTCGCCGAGTTGCATGCAAGCCCAGTATTCACCCTCGCAGACGGGGCAGCGCGCGTTCTTGAGGTTGTGCGAACGCTTGATCAGTCCCTTGCAATCCTGAAAAGGATTGCGGAGCGCGGCGGCATTCCGTTCGATGCATCGGCAGACGCCGTCGCCATGTTCGCAGATGCCAACGGCATCCGCGGATTGAGCTCTGGCGTGGTCGTCGACGAACCGGTAATTTCGGAGGCGTTTCGTCTCGCCGCGCACCCTCTGGCCAACAGGTCTGTCGCCGAACTCGAAAGAATCGCGAATGATGTGTCTCACCAGGCCTCGGAGTGTGGGCGTGCGCTGGCGCGGTGCACGGCAGCTGCGCAACGCATAGGCCTTGACCGGAGCGCCACTTCGGTCGCGGAGATCGCGGCCGTGGCGTCGATCGCTCGATCGGCCCCTCGGGAACTTCTTGAGTTCCGCCGCCATGGCTACGGGCATGCTCGCATAGGTGTCCTCATTGCGCGCGTCCGATCAGCGATTGCGGAAGACAAAGCTGATGGAGACGCGCTGCAGGCGTTGTTCCACCTTGACGCGCTACCCAACGCCAAGGCGGTGAAAGCGGCAGTGAGTGCCCTTCGGAGGGATGGAGGACTATTCTCATTCCTTGACCACGAGAGGCGTGCGGCGAACAGGCTCTACGCATCAATCTGCAGACAGAAACGCAAGTCCACGCGAATCCAGCGCGCTGAGGAGCTGGCCAAGCTCGCCACATGGATGGAACGCAGATCCGCGTTCGAGGCGAGCCAAGAGTTCAAGGACGCTTTTGGCGGGCTCTTCCGCGGATTCAACACCATTGCGGACGACATCGCTTGTCTGGACCAGTGGTACCGAGCGAGCCGCGATGCTTTGCTCGGCCATCCGGGTCTCGTGGATAGATTCAATCTCACCATGATCGCTGAGGAAAGGCTCGCCGAGCTGGCGGTGAAGGCGGACTCCGTCCAGTCAGACGTGGTAATGCTTTGCGGTTTGGACTCCCGCGTCCACGCGATGCTCGGGACAGGCGTCTCAGATCTCGAGGGGCACAGCTTAGACGACCTGGAGACTACGCTAGCCAACCTCTTGAAGACGGCAAGCGAGATCAGTGAGATAGCAGCGTTCTTCAAAGCGCGCGCCGATGCATCGCTGCGTCCAACGGACATTGCGCGACTATTGCAAGTGAGGGCTGAACTCACTACTGCTTCGTCTGATGTGACTCTCCTTATGAGAGGGCGCGACGCGCTCATGGCGGCTGGCGGCGATGTGCTCGGACCGCTCACACGGCCGAGGTTTCGAGACTGGACAGAGGCCCTTGGCGAAATCAGCGCGAATGCGGCAGCCGTGGCGCGAATGGCATCGCAGGCTCTCGCCTTTTGCGACGGGAGCGCGTCGTTGGGTCGCGCTATCGCCTTCGCTGAGGCGAAGCGCGAGCTCGATGAATTGTGGGAACACATTTCCAGCGTCCCAGCTCGGAACAAATTCGAAACGTGGACCGAGCTGGCAGATGGCGCGATCGAGACAGCGTCTGCGGCGAGGAGCGCGCTTGAGAGCGTGGTCCCGTACTGTCGCGTTGGCGTGTCGGTTGCGGACTTCCTTATTGCGCTTGAGGAGGAGTCGGAGGCCGCAGCAACACTCAGGAGGCTCTCCGAGTCCGAACACGTGCGACGAATGCTTGGTGACAAATTCGACGGTGCCAATACCGACCTTCAAAGCCTATTCGAGACGCATGCGTGGGGTGCGTCCGTATCTGCAGCGCGGCTCCCGGCCGCTGTTCGCCGGCGGTTGCTCGCGAGCGATGCGAGCCTGGCCCTCGATGAATCGAGGCGCCTATACGGTAACGTCCATCGCGGATGCCAGCTTGCGCGGGAGTCGGTCGAAATGCTCGGTCAGTTCGGATCGTTCTCTTGGGTCCAATGGCAGCAGCAGGCCCGGACGATTGCCGATAGAGATCGTCCGTCGGAGATCAGAGCTCGATTGGAGGCCGTCACGCGGTCGCCGATATCGGTCCTGGAGTGGGCGAAGTACTTGTCGTCGCGACAACTCGCGGAAGAGGAAGGTCTCAGTGCGTTCGTAGTAGCGCTTGAAAGCGGCGCAGTGCCATCTGTAATGCTTGCGTCCGCGTTCGAGTTTGCTACGTATCAATCGATCGGGCGAGCTATCCACCAGTCGTTCCCCGAGCTCTCGCGCTTCAATGGGTTGGCTCATGAGAAGACTCGGAACGACTTTCGTGCTCTCGACGCGGAGATCATTGCGATCACGGGCAAGAGCTTCGCGAGTCAGATCGCCAAGCGTGCGAAGGTGCCCGAAGGGCACAGGGGGGCGACGGTAGGCGAGTACACGGACATGGCGCTTCTGCACCGTGAGATCAATAAGCAACGCCGACATATCCCCATACGTCAACTCGTGAAGCGCGCAGGTCGTGCGCTGCAAGAGCTAAAGCCATGCTTCATGATGGGACCCCTTTCCGTTGCTCAATATCTCGAGATGGGCGCCCTCGAGTTTGATCTGGTCGTGATGGATGAGGCATCGCAGCTTCGCCCGGAGGAAGCGGTCGGTGCCATTGCTCGAGGAAAACAATTGGTTGTCGTTGGCGACCCGAAGCAGTTGCCACCGACGAGCTTCTTCGACCGGATGCTCGATTCGGGAGACGAGGAAGACGAGGACGAGGCGCCTGCCGCGATTACGGGGATGGAAAGCATCCTGGACATATGCCAGCAGCTTTTTACACCTGTGCGAAGCCTGCGTTGGCACTATCGGTCCCATCACGAGTCGCTCATCGCGTTCTCTAACCACCACTTCTACAAGAATCTGATCGTGTTTCCGTCTCCGTACGCGAAGCATTCCAGGCTCGGAGTGAAGTACAGGTATGTTCGGGACGGCGTGTACAAGGACCGGCAGAATGTGCCTGAAGCGCAGCGTGTTGTAGATTCGATCGTCGAACACATGCTCAAACGTCAAGACGAATCGCTCGGCGTTGTCACGCTCAATCAGACGCAGAGGGAGCTGATCGAAGAGTTGCTCGAGAAGAAGCTTCGCACGTTCAAGGAGTGCGCAGAGTTCATTGAACTGTGGGAGTCGGAAGGCTGGCCGTTCTTCATCAAGAACCTTGAGAATGTTCAGGGCGACGAGCGCGACGTCATCTTCATATCCACGACTTTCGGCAAGGCAGAAGGCACTGCAAGTGTTAGACAGAACTTCGGCCCTATCAGCCGACCGGATGGCTGGCGCCGTCTCAATGTGCTGTTCACGCGCTCGAAGCGACGAGTGGAACTGTTCACCTCGATGGTGCCGGAAGACATCGTCATCGACGAGAAGTCTCCCTTGGGCACCAAGGCGCTGAGGGACTATCTGGACTTCGCGAGGCGCGGGGTACTGGGGTCCGCTGACTACAGCGGACCGCGAGATCCTGACAGTGACTTCGAGATATCGGTCGCCACGGTGGTCGCTTCAATGGGCTATGAGGTCAAGCCCCAGCTAGGCGTCGCGGGATTCTTCATCGACATGGCGGTTCGCAATCCAGACCGACCCGGAGAATTCCTTGCTGGCATTGAGTGTGACGGCGCGACCTATCACAGCAAGTCTTCGGTTCGGGATCGCGATCGCATTCGACAAGAGATCATCGAGTCTCTCGGATGGAAAGGGCGCATCTACCGAATCTGGTCAACCGATTGGTTCTACAACCCAAGGGCCGAGATCGAGCGACTTCGAAGCTTCTTGGATGAGAGGCGCCGCCTGAGCTCAGAGGCGCCGCAGGAGGACGACTGGAAGGAAGTGCCAGACCAGAGCGGACCGGAGGCCGTCCACGGCGCAGATGAAGCGGAGGAGATTGCGGATAATCTCTCGGGCCTCTCGGGAGATGCTGAAGACCTATTCGTCGAGGTCGGGGACCTGGTGACCTACTGCCTGATGGACGATCCCAGCGAGCGCCGCAATGTCCACATCGTGGACAGCGAAAGCAACGCGAAGATGGGCATCGTTAACGAGCGCACGCCTCTGGCCCAGGCGCTTCTTGGTCTCTCGCAGGGTGAGCTGGCGACCTTGGAGATGCCTGGCCAACCCAGCAAGCAACTCCGGATTTTAAGGATTCAACGGCAGTCGACGATGCTCCTGTGAGCCGGGTGGACTACCGTTTAGCGTTTCTCACTTCTTCTTTCCGCTGCACTACATCCCGACAGAAGACACGAAGAAGCTATCGCCGGCCACGCTAAAAGCTCTACAGAAACTCAAGGTGGACTGTAAACGTGACACTGATATCGCGTGAGCTGGCGAAGTGGCGTTATGCGATCACCTCGCATCCACGAGCGACCCGTTGCGGCGCACCGAATCGAAGAAGTCGCGGAAGAAGTCGCCGGGTAGGCGTTAGAATGCGACAATAATCGCTGAGCACGCTCCGGTTACTGCGCAGGGCGAGCCTCGGACGGATACTCGCGGATGGTTCCCCGTAGGTCGGTAAAAACTGTCTGGGTCACTCTGGCGCTGCTAGTAAGCACCAGCGGCGCCGCGTTGTCCCAAACCGAGCCGTTGCCATCCAATGTTGCGGTCGCCTTTTCGGCGTCGCCCACCACCGGACTGAATTCGGGGGACCAGATCCGGTTTGAGGTTCTGGCGACAAATCTCGGCCCCCAAACGCTGAACGGCCTCGCGATTACAAGCTCGGACTTTACGAATGAGTTTGAATTCGGAGCCACTTCCGTAGACTGTGCGGGCGTGGTGCTTCAGGTGTCTGATGGACTGCCCGGACCCCACTACAACATTGTCTGGTACGCAGCGCTTCTTCCGGATCGCCCGCTTGCCGTTGGGCAGACGACACGGTGTGCCTTCACGTTGACGCTGTCGCGGAATGCTCCCATCCGGCTTCCTTTCTCGTTCTCGCTTCCAGACTACTACGTTGAGCCTGACCCGAACGACACGGCGAACAACAGCGGCACAGTAGTGTTCGAGCAAGTTATTCCGAGCTTGCCAGCTACGTCGCCGGTTGCGCTAACCGTACTTCTCGTATTGCTCCTGTTCCTCGCGAACCGTCAGTTCACGGGATATTTTGGAAAAGCAGATTCCGGAGTGACGCGTTGACCGACGTTGCCAGCGTGTTGTTGCGGATCGTGCTGGCCAGCTGCACGGTGTACGGCTACCGCAAGATCACGCTGGGACTACGCGAGGCGGCGAGCGCTGTAGCCGTCATCGCGACTCCAGGACAACCAAGAATCGGCCAAACCCTTAGGTAAAGCGGGAAGATTGCTGACCGATCGTCGTCGCTTAGGCTGCGGAGCCGATTGTTGGTTACCCTGGGGCGCGGCACCGAACTCCCCCGATCTGACGACAGCGGAGCGGAGTTTGCGTGGTTCTGGAAGCTTGCTCGCGACCCGGCAGGTTCTAGTTCTGCAACACGCATGCTTGCAACAAACTACAAACCGCCTTGCATTGCCACCTTTCCAGTTTAATACTAAACCGACCGCCGCACAGCACGGCGGGTTGTTCGCAATGAGACGACCTACAGGGGATCGACGCATGGCTTCATCGATCCACCGTTTCCGTACGGCCAGCTACGCTAGCCTCATCAAGAACGCATTGTGCCGGTCAACCCATGTCCCTGACGTGGTCGGTGGTGCAATAGGGAGATCCAATCGTGCAGATCACGCCTACCAAGCTTTCGGTTGCCAATCTTCTCGGCACGGCAAACGAACAGTATGTGATACCCCCTATCAAAGACGCTATTCGTGGCGTGAGCCACAAATCGGTGACTTGTACGACGATATCAACCTCATTGAGGAGGGCGATACGCACCTTCTTGGAAGTATCGTCTGCCTTACAGGCTTTCACCAAGCTGGCATCAACCAGTTGGAACTGGTTGACGGCCAGCAGCGCATCACAACCTTGCTGATCGTGATGGAGTGCATCCGAGAGCGGATGAAGCGCGAAGGGGATCCGTCCGCTCATGAACTGGATCGGCTCCTTTCTTCGCGAAGCGTCGACGGGAATAGCGCACCAAAGCTGCTGCTCGAGTCACTCGACGCGGATGAATTTCGCAGCCTCGCAGCAAATGAGCTGGACCGTGACTTTAGGAACGACAACCTGGCCACGGCTTTTCGCCTGGTGCGTGAATGGGTCGCTGATGCAGACATCGGAGAGGTTCGCCGATTTGCGTATCGCCTACAAAACCAGGCTGTAATCATCCGGCTCGACGTCGCGGAAGCAAAAGATGCATTCAAGCTTTTTGAGGTCATCAACAACCGTGGCCTAAAGCTGAGTTCAACGGACATAGTCAAGAACTTCTTGCTGGGGAACGCTGCGCGATTCGGAAAGGCCGATCTTGAAGCGGCACGCCGGAGGTGGTCAGAGCTGGTCGCGTACTTGGATGGGGTTAACAGCGATACGTTTCTGCGCTACTACTTGGTGGCGAGGCAGAAACGGCGCGTAACTGCCTCGCACGTCGTCAATAGCTTCAAAGAACTCTTCATGACGGAAGTCG
This sequence comes from Tahibacter amnicola, assembly GCF_025398735.1. NCBI lineage: Bacteria > Pseudomonadati > Pseudomonadota > Gammaproteobacteria > Lysobacterales > Rhodanobacteraceae > Tahibacter > Tahibacter amnicola. The sequence continues at coordinate 3,886,010 of NZ_CP104694.1, read as the reverse complement.
ACGAAGCCGCGAAGCTTCCGGATCGACACCAATTCGTGGACGATGACTCCTCGGAGGAGGAGCAAGTGGTGGAAGGCGGGCAGGGCGCAAGCGTTGTAACGACAACTCCGAAAGAGTTCGATCAAAATCCTTCCAAAGTGAGTTTCGCCGCCTTTCTCGGTCAGCTGGTCATGTCCTCCAAAGTCTACGCGGAGCTTGTACTGGCCGGAACAGGAAGTATCAAGGTGGACCGTGCGCTACGAAGTCTTCGCATGATTCGGGCCTATCAGACATACGGGTTTCTCATGCACTTGCGTGTGGGAGGCTGCAACGACAAGGACTTTCTGGAGATCCTTCGACTTACAGAGTCCCTCATGTTGCGGCGCCAGGTTTGTCGGGAGCGATCGAACGAGAACGATTGGCTGTTCGGGTCGCTGTGCACCGTCGATCCGCAGAAGCCTGTCGAGGAAACTCGCTTGAAGTACCGCGAAGCGTGCCCCAGTGACGAGAAGTTCGAGGCTGAGTTTGCTTCTACGAGCTATAACCCCAACCTCATGGATCGTGCAAGATATTGCCTTGAGCGAATTGAGCTGAATCTGCACGGAGAGCACGAAGAGCTCGACCTGCTAGGTCCAGACGCCGTACATGTGGAGCACATCATTCCGCAGAAGATCAAGTCAAAGCGGGCGAAAGAGGAAAGCGGCGACTGGCTAACGTACCTTGGACCGAAGGCTGAAGTTCGCCACGCAAGCTATGTCGGCAGGATCGGTAACCTGACCTTGTTTGCTGGTGACCTGAACATTAGCGCTTCGAACAACCCGTTCCATCGCAAGCGGACGGCATATAAGAAGTCCGGCATCAAGATGAACGCATCGCTAGCGACGATGCAGAATTTTCGCTTTGACCAGGTTGAGAAAAGATCGCGTGAGCTAGCGAATGTGGCCGCTAAGCTGTGGCCAATGCCATGACAGTGAGGCTTACAAAATTGCGGCGCATCGAGATGTAATCAAGCAATTTCCCGCGATCGCGAGTAGCGAGTACAACCATGCACTAGCGTAACCGACCAACTTTCCAACGTACCGGTGTCGCCGGGCCCGTTGTCATTGACGCGCAAGTTCCACGTGCCATTACTGAGCCCGCCCAATAGTAGAGACCGACTATCACAAGAATTGAGGGCACATGAGCAGTTGGGAATGGCGGGTAATGACCCGCGATGACGTTCTGGCGATCTATGAAGTGTACTATGACGAAAGTGGGCGAATTGTCAGTACCTCGGCAGATCCGACATTTCCGAGTGGGCTTACCATCGAAGAACTGCGCGAAAACCTTCAGCTATATGCGGAAGCGCTAACAAAGCCGGTTCTGAGCTACGAAGAGTAGGTGCAACCTCACCGCGAAATTCAACCCAGGTGAACTCTTCGGGTTCACCTGGGGTTACATAACACCGCAGAGCTTCAGCTCGCGGGGAGCCTGTAATTTGTATGCCAAAGCACGAGCCTTGGATCCGTCATTTTCCCTATGAGGAAGGGAGAGTTCCGTCTGATCGGTTGACGGCTTTATCTCGTCTAGCTAGGTTATCAAGCTCAGCGCAGCACCGCCGTGAGGCGCCGGTTGGAAGATTCAGGTGTTTCTCTTGAATCCCCTTGGTATTGATCTAGGCTGCCCGGCGTCCTAAGCCGCGCGACATCGCGATCGGAGTCGCCCTGGCGCAAGCGCACCAGGACCTGTCGGTACACATACATCTCGAACCTCCGGTTGCTCATCGCTGCCTCCCCGACAAAAGGCCGGAAGGCTAGCGGTGAATGGATGTTCGAGAGCCCCGGTAGGGCCTCCACTGGCGCCTTTAACCCGATCCGCGGGTGGCTCCATTACGGCGATCCTGGGCTGGCTCCATTAGCCCGATCTTCCCGTGGCTCCATTAACCCGATCAGCACCTGGCTCCATTACGGCGATCCCGGAATGGCTCCATTGGGGCGGTCGGTGACAAGCAGTACGTAGTAGGTGCCGGCTTGCGCCGTGGTGATGCTGCAGGGCGGTTCAGGTGTGGAAAGGTTCGGACACGGGGCGATTCGGGTGGAGGGTGTAGTGGGAGGCTGCGGTAGTCCGGCAATCTGTGCCGAGCGTCAAGGGCGCTGCATCACCACCGACACAAATCTGCCGCCATCTAAACCTCCGAGCGCCATCACCATCCCTGGAAGCCCCAGACGCCCCCTGAAAAGCCTCATCAACGCAGCACTCCGACTCAAGCCGGAAGCACCCGCACCGAATCGACGACACTTTCCGCTTAACGCACGCTGCTATTTGCTGCACGCGACACCCCCGAAGCGCCGCCGCTGTCGCTAATCCACGATTCCATTGCCGCCATTCCGTCGGCGTTGATGCTTTTTTGCTCAACGACGAAACCGCATCGCCTCAGCGTTGACCCGAAAAGCAGCGCGCGTAAACCGCTTGAGGCTCACGCTTGAGACTTTTCGCAGCACGAATGACGCTTCCCTGGTATCCGGTGGCGGTTGCGCCGCCGCGCCTGGAGCGGCGGGCGGCGCGGGGCAGGGCTCAGGCGGTGGTTTCGGTCTCTTCGGCAACCCGGCCGGATTTGCGGAAGCGGGCGGAGAGGTCTTTGCGCAGGGTATCCAGGCCCTGGTTGCGACCCACGACTTTCAGCAGGCCGTAGCCTTCCAGCGCCGCGGACATACGTCACTGCCCAGGGCGTAATCGCTGTCGTCGGCGCGTTCAGCCAGCCGGCTCAAACGGACCAGGATAGTGCGCAAGGTGTCGATGGCGACGAGATCGGCGCGCAGCTCTGGCTCGTCCAGGCTGGGCGGTACGATCTGCGGGTTCTGTTCCAGCACGTGCAGCGTCTGGCGGCAGAACTGCTCGGATACGGAATCAGAGTATTCTCAACCCTGGCACGTTTCCGATGTTTTCGACGCAGAACATTCGCTACCGTTTGCCGCTCCTCGACGGCTATCTCCCCCTCTCCAGACACGCCTTACGCGCTATTCCACGCATTGCGGGCGGGCGCGTTATGCAATCTCACACGGCGATACACATGTGTGATCCAATCATTAATTGGCAGTATGGAGTGTATGCTTGACGCTCGACACCGGAATCAGGGACCAGTGTTGAACCAGACCATCGCCGCCCAGCTCAATGTGAACTGCCGGCCGCCGCAGTCTTGATCTACGAGGGTTCCATGAACTGGCTGAAATTTGCCGGCGAGCGCTGCTGCGCCATCGGCACTAGGTTTGACGCAACAACGAATTGCTTTGCGGACGGCGGGCCCCACCGCCCGACATATCCCTCGATCGTCTCTGCGACCTCGCAGAACTAACTCCTTCGTCGTACCGTACCAACACGGAAGAACAACCCATGCAACCCAGCCATTGGCGATCCCTGGGGCTCGCCTTGTTCGGATTCGCTGTGCCAGTTCTGGCCAGCGTGCAAGTCACCTCCTTTACTGTCGACACCAGCGGACCTGACGTCTTCGTTCCCAATGGCGGAATGAGTCCGTTCTACGAGGCCACGGAAGATCTGGGGACGCATTACGCGACGGTCGGCTCGCTGACAGGTGAGGCCCGTACAGAAGGCGGCGCGGCGGCGTATACGTTCCCGATCGTCGTGCCACCGGGCCGTCTGGGCATGCAGCCAGCGCTGTCGATGAGCTACAGCAGCCGTACCGGTGAGGGCGTGGCGGGTCTGGGTTGGTCGCTATCCGGATTGAGCGCGATCTCGCGCTGCGGCCACACGCCGGAACAAGATGGCCAGACGCGCGGCGTGCAGTTCGACGCGAACGACAAACTGTGCCTGGATGGTCAGCGTCTTGTAGCCGTCGCCGGAACGTATGGCCAAACCGGCGCCGAATATCGGACGGAAGTCGACAGTTTCGCCCGGATCACGCAGTTTGGTTCGATTGCCAGCGGCGCCAGTTGTTTTACCGTCGAGGATAAATCCGGCCGCATCCTGCATTTGGGCGGCAAGGTCAGCGCCAATACCTGCACGAACACCGGCGCCAGCGTCACCCCGTCCGGCGCACCTGCGCCCCTCACGTGGATGGTCGCCCGCACGCAGGACCGCGTCGGCAATTTCCAGAGTTACGCCTACTCCGATGTCGGCAACGGCGAAGTGCTGCTGGCAAGCGTCACCTACACGGGATTCGACGCCACCGAAGGCGATCGGTCCGTTGTCTTTCAATGGCAGATGCGCTCACAGGCCAGCGGAGGAATCAATCCGGAAATCGGTTCGAGCTACCAGGCCAAAGGGCTGTCGCTGCAGACCCGAGTGATTCAATCGATCACCACGAAGGTGGGGGCGACGGCGATCCGGACCTACACGCCGAGCTACAAGGCGTCCGCCTATTCCGGTCGCCTGCTGCTGACACAGTGGCAGGAATGCGCCGGCACCGTCTGCCATCCGGCGACCACGTTCACAATGACCGAAGGCAATATGGATTTTCGGATCCGCTCGCTGGCGGCGTGGAATATCGACACCAGCCAGCTCCTTGCTGCGGGCATCGAACGGTCGCCCTACAACATGCGCCCGATCGGCGACCTGGATGGCGACGGCACGCGCGAAGTGGTGGCGGACGTGCAGAGCGGCACGAGCACGCGCAACTATCTCGTGCAGCTCAAGGACGACCGCGTTACACGCACCGCGGTGGAGCTCACCGGCAAGCTGGGCGAAGGTTTCACCGACATAGATAACGACGGCCGTTCCGAGATCATCGACAACGAGGGGGGAAAGGTCGTATTTCGCGTGTGGAATCTCCCCCGCGGGGCTATTGCGACCACGAACGCGCTCAGGACGGTACCGAGCAACATCGCGGAAATCTACAACCAGAGCAGCTCTTTCGCCGCCGACTACAACGGTGACGGTCGCGTTGACATCGGCATCACCAAGGCGGCGCCGACCTGCTCCGGTGGTGGCAAGGGTTTTTTCGTCTTCACTAATAACACGCCGTCCGGCGCACTGACGACGCAAGCGACGTTCGCGGTGCCTGCCGCGCCGCTGGTCTGCCTGACCGACAGTCTTGCCAACGGTGTGATCACCCGCGATTCCGTCACCCACGTTGCCGACTTCGATGGCAACGGCCTTCCCGACCTGTTCCTCCAGCGCGAGACAGGGTCAGCAGGTTCGCTCCAGCACGCCTTTCATGGCATCGCAATGACGCAGGGATCGGGTAGCGTGATCAGCGCAACGACCAAATCGTGCACGCAACTCGGGCTCGTCAGCAGCAACGACGAGATGACCGACGAATGCCAGTGGAGCCGTGGTTACCTCACGCGCTGGCTGGATGTGAACGCGGACGGATTGGACGACCTGGTGTTTGCGCGTCGCACGAAGAACTGGGTCGTTCGCTTCAACAAAGGGGAGTCCTGGCGAGCGCCATCGATACCGGCTCCAACATTGGCCTGGAATTGCAAGGTAACGGACTGACTTTCCGCTACGCCAACCGCACGCCCGTCATGGATGTGGACAGCGACGGCAAGTCGGACCTGCTCGTCGTCTCCCACCAGCGAAAGTTTGCGGTGAAGATGTGCATCGTGGCCGATGTCCCCGCGTCGCCCGATGGCTGCCGCGGATTGCAGATTGACGAGGCGGCACTAAACCAGCGCTGCGCCGTCTATGCGTGCCCACCGGATCCCGGCTCCGGATTGACGATGCCGCCAGCGGCAACGAACTCGATCTATCCCGCAGAATGGGAAGGGTTTCCCGTTTATGACATGTATGGGCTAGGCGCCAGCGCTGCCAAGCCCAATCTGTCGGATTTTGATCCCAGCACCTACCACATGGATCAGCTCAAGTTCGTGCAGACAGGTGCGAGCTCGGTTGCGGTCAGGCTGGTTACGACCAACCTCGTGTCACAGCTGACCTCGATCAATCGGGTATCGCGCTCGGAAGACTTGCACGGCGACGGGATGGCTGACCTCGTCACCGGCATGGGCTGCTCGGGCGTCAAGCGCACGATCAACGCCGGCAACTACGACGGATGCAAGGTCGTCGGTGACGGCAACTGGGGCCCTGCGACGGTACAAACCGAAAGCGGCACGGTGGCGACAAGCTACTTCAAGGACCACTTCGTACCGTACGTTAACCACAATCTCGGCGTGAAATCCGGTACCGGCAACGCCACGACACCCACAGGTCCCGGCGCGCGCGCGCCCTCAGCGGAGCCGGGTGTGATTCTTCCAGAGCTGCTCGCCAAGGTCGTCAACGGCGTTGGCGATCACGCCCAGTGGCTCTACCTGCCGCTCTCGACAACGAGAGAATCGGACGATTTTCCGCCGCTGTATTCGTTGCCGTCGACCCATGGTTACGTCGATAAACGGCACTTCTACTTTCGCAGTTCCATGCCAGTCGTCAGCGCTTTCCTGCAGGGCCGGGAAGGGATGCCGTTTGCGGCGGGCAGCATCGACGCCCACCGCAGCGCGGTCTACGCCTATTCCGAAGCGATGTACAACAACGGCGGCCGCGGATTCCAAGGATTCCGCAAGGTCATCTCCGGCAATGCCGCTGATCGGACCAACCTCCAGTCGCGAACGGAAACCATCTTCCATCAGAAGTTTCCGCTGACGGGCCGTATCGAATCGGTGCGGACAACGACGCCAACCGGCACGCTCCTGGGCAAATCCAGTACGACCTGGGCCTGTACCCGCAGCAACCGTGGCGCCTGCACGCTGGGCGACGCTCTGGCGGTACCGACCGGCACGACGGTCTACCGGCCGTTCGTCGACAGGCAGATCGACGAAGCCTACGAGGCGGGAACGAAAATCAGCACCAACACCACCGATTACGCAGCCGCCGGCGCAACCCGATCCGGGTGGGACGATGGTTCCGACACCAGTGTCTACGGCAATCTGATTGACCACGTGGTAACGCTCAAGGACGAAGGTCCCAGCGCTTTTGTTCAAGAGCAGACGACTGCCACGCACGTTGAGCTCGAATCCGCCGACATCGCTAACTGGTGGGTCGATCGTATCAAGTCAGAAACCGTCACCGGGTCCATCACCTACACCGGAACGCATCCGATGCCCGCCGGCGCATCGGCGCCATCGCACTCAGTCAAGACCGAATACACGTGGCGTCCGACAACGCGCCTGCCGAAAACGCAAACGATACAAAGTGGCGTAGCGGATCAAGCGGCGAAAACCGAGTTCACCTATCCGGACGAACTGCCGACGGCGTTGACCAACTACGGATCGCCGGCGCAGTTGACCATGACGGCCGTCGGCCTGGAAGCGGCACAAAGCCCGACCCGAACCACGACATTCACTTACACCAAGGGTGGAACGGTGGCCGAGCCGGACGGCTATTTTCCGTACTCAATCACGAACGCAAACAATCGCACGGTTACCACAACCGTTAACCCGGCGGACGGCCAACCGATCGCCGCGACGGATGCCAACGGCAACGTCCTGCATTCCACGTATGACGCCTTCGGCCGCGCCACGCATGTTGAGCACCGCAGCAGCACGGGCCAGCTGATCGGCTCGGCGATCGATACGTCGATCCAGCCGTGTAACGGCGCGACCTGCACCGGCGCCATCATCGGTAACAACACCAACGCCACTACGGCGGCATGGCGTGTAACGACCGTACATCCCGGCTACCCGACGATGATCACGTGGCACGACCGTCTGGGCCGGGTCATCAAGCAAGCGCAGCGCGGATTCAGTGGCACGCTGATCCAGACGCATACGGCCTATGACGACATGGGTAAGGTATCGGCGCAGAGTACGCCCTACATGGACGGTGGCGTCCCCTACGAAACGCTGACCATGTACGACCGCCTTGGTCGCCCCACGACCAAGGTGGGTCCAGGGGCCGAACTGGATCCGACACACGGCAATGTCGTCACGGAGTATTTCTATTCCAGCCGCACGACTCGCATCGTGGTGCACGCAGCAAGCGTCAGCCTAGACGTCGGATCCAACTGTCCTGCCACAGCATCCAATCTGTGCATGGACATGACACGCACGGTCGACAGCCGCGGCCAGATACTCCACACCAAGGACGCTAACGGCGGCATCACGAAGTTCTGGAGCGATGCCAACGGCAAGGTCGTGGCGATCCAGGATCCGGAGCTGATCGTCAGCACATCGACCTACGATGCCCTCGGCCGGCGGGTCGGCATGTCCGACGCCGATCAAGGCACCTGGCAAGTTCGCATGAACGCCTTCGGCGAGCTCCTGAGCCAGACGGACGCCCGCGGCGCCGTCAACACTGTAACGCAGCGCGACGCATTGGGCCGTGTCAAACAGAGCCGCATCGTCCCTCCGGCGTCGCTACCGCAGGGGCTCAGCAATGACGTTTTCCAGGACGACTACACGTACGACCCGGCCAATGCCATCGGCATGGTCCACGAAGTCACCCGTCGCCGCGGCAGCAACCGGAACAATCCAGGCGCCAATCCGGTGGTCTGGAAGACTATCCATGCCTATGACGCGTTCGGGCGTCCCAATGGCGCCACGACCACCATTACCGAAGGCGCGGCGGTCACGCTGACGCACAGCACGACGTACGACGACTTTAGCCGCCCCAGTGTCTACACCTATCCCAGCGGATTGGCTGTTGAAACGACGTATAACCCGATCGGCCATCGCGAAACGCTGAAGAAGGTCGGTGCCACTACGCCTTATTGGAAGGCGACCGCGGCCAATTCCTGGGGTCACATTACCGGGGAGATGGTCACGGCGAGCCCTTCGCTCGTGCTCACCGGCACTCACGAGGACTACGGTAGTACCGGCCAATCCAAGACCATAACCTGGAAGCAGGGGGCGACGGCCGTCGACAAGGTCAGCTACACCTATGACAGCTTCGGCAATCTCGCCAGCCAGGGCCGTACCCCGCAAGGCGCAAGTGTTGCCACCGAGCTGTATGAATACGACAAGCTGCAGCGACTGACCAAAGCCACCGCCAACGGCCTGCCGGTGAAGTATGCCTATTCTGCCAGCGGCAATATCCGCAAGAAGACCGACTTCAGCGCCGACAGCGACACCGCTTACACCTACAACCAGAACGGTTGCGGACCACACGGTGCTTCCAGCGTCGCCCTGTCCGGTGGTGGCACGCAGCAGTACTTCTGCGACGCCAACGGCAACGTCATCCGTGGCACGAATCTCACCGTGCTGGTGGATGCGGAGAACCGTCCGAAGACCATCAGCCGAACCAGTGCCAATCCGGACGTGATCTTCAAGTACGGCTTCGAAGGCCCCGCCGAGGTCAGTTCACCCAGCGGCACCGATAGCTGGGCCTACAGCCCCCTCGGCGAGCGCACCTACAGCGTCACCAGCCGCGGGGCACGCTACTTCGGCGACGCGGGCTACGAGCGCATGGGCACCACGCACATCCACGAACTCGGCCCCGTCATTGTTACCAAGACTGGCGCCACCGAAACCGTTGCCGTTGCCCTGCGCGACCGCCTCGGTTCCACTATCGCCAGCATCGACGCCAGCAACAACCATCGCCGCGCCTACGACGCCTTCGGCAAGGCCCGCAACGCCGACTTCACCGACCGCGGCGGAACACTCAATCTGCCCAACACCATCCACGGCTTCACCAAGCATGAACACGCCGACGACGTTGCACTGATCCATATGGGCGGGCGTGTGTATGACTACAACCTGGGACGATTCTTGGCGGTGGACCCAGTGATTCAGGCGGCCATGCACTCGCAGTCGCTCAATCCCTACAGCTACATCATGAACAATCCGCTGGCCGGGCACGATCCGAGTGGCTACCAGTCCTGCGGCGAAGTGAGTATCGATCAGGGCGGCGCGGGCAGCTGCACGGTTGAGAAGAATGGGAAGACCATTACCGTCACCTATGCCATTGGTAGCGAAAAAGTAGTGCTGGGCAACGCCAATCAGATGAGCGCTGTCAGCGCTGCCGCTGGCAGCGGCAGCATGCAGTCAAATGGCGCCGAACGCCAATCTACGACCAAGCCGTCGACCCCAATCGCCGACAAGGGCGGCGTGAACTCCAAGACACCAGAGCGAACGTTAGCTGGAAAGGCGTCGCACATGATGTTCCCGTACACGACGGAGATGGGCGAACGCGGTGTGGAAGGTACATGGGGTGACACAGTCACTGGCGCAACACGTGCCGCCTACAATCTCACCGGCACAACGACCTCCCTGATGAACCCCATTTCTGCCATGCAGTTCCTGGCGGGCTACGGATTCCAGGAGACCGAGATCAGCGACAAGGAGGTTAGTGGCGCGGCCGCTTTCGAGATCTTGTCCACCCTTCTCCCATCGGCACGCGCCTATGGTGCGGTACGTGGAATGGCCCAGGGAGCTGCCCGCGGTGCGGAAGGGGGCGTAGCCCGCGCGCTGGCTGGTGCGGCGTGTTGTTGCTTTCCGGCGGGTACGCCGGTTTGGACGGAGACGGGCCCGGTTCCGATCGAACAGATCCAAGTGGGGCAGTTGGTCTATGCGCGGGATCCGGAAACGGGAGAGACAGCGCTCAAGCCGGTGACGCAGCTGATCAACACCAAGCCAAAGGCCTTATACGATCTGGCAATTCGTGACATCAACGGCCATATCTCGCATATGCAGGCGACGGGCGACCACCCATACTGGGTGAACGGTCATGGATGGGTGAATGTCGAAGCGTTGGAAGTTGGCATGGCGTTCACGGGCATCGACACGCACGAGCTCCGTCTAGAGCGGGTAACCATTCCGCAGCAAGCAGCAGAAACGTACAACTTCACCGTCGCTGATTTCCACACATACTTTGCTGGCGACCACAAGGTTCTAGTACATAACTGTAAATGCATAGGACAGTCACCCGCGAGAACGATCGTCGAGGATCCGATTGCCGAAAAGAAGGCAAATTCCTTGAGAGGCCAGATGGCAACCGCGTACGAGAAAATTAAGGACATGCTATCTCGAGGCACGCCGGGAAAAAATCAACACCAACTGAAGGGAGAGTACGCGGGAAAAAGCGCTATTGACCTGACCGGAAGCGGCAAAGGACGAGGGAAAGATCGCGTCATCTTTACCGAGAACAAAGACGAAGTAACGATTCACGATATCGTTGACTATCACTAGCTAAGGGAGAGGCCATGTCTTGGGAATATCGAGTAATGAACCGAAATGGCGATCTCGCCATCTACGAGGTCTATTATGGCGAGAACGGCCGTGTCGCTGGATACAGCGAGAATCCGACAAACCCCAGAGGGGAAACGCTAGAGGAACTTAGGTTGGACTGCGAGCTCTACGTGAAAGCGCTAGAAAAACCAATTCTTGAGTACGTCGAAGACTAGTGTGGTGTTCCGTTAATAGATTGAATTAATTGGCCAAAGGAGTAATCTCTCGTAGTCCCCGACGGAGACTGCGAAGATGGCGCGCATGGGTCGACCGATCAGCAAGCTCGAGATCTCTGCCGATGAGCGGCGCGAATTGCTGGCGCAGCTGGCAGTACGCAAAGCGCCCGAAGACGAAAAGCTTCGGATTCGAATCGTGCTGGCGTGCGCAGATGGGCTTGGTGGGGAAGCGATTGCGAAGAAGTACGCTGTCTCGGAGCAGACGGTATCGAAGTGGCGCCGTCGCTACGCGGCGTATCGTTTTGCCGGGCTTACCGATGCCCCGCGTCCTGGTCGTCCGCGTTCGGTCGACGATGAGTGCGTGCAGGCAGTGATCGAACGCACCCGCAAAGCCAAACCCACGAAAGCCACGCATTGGAGCGTGCGTTCGATGAGCCAGGCCAGCGGCGTATCGGCGACTTCCGTGCATCGGATCTGGCGTGCGTTCGGCTTGAAGCCACATCTGACCAAGACCTTCAAGCTGTCGACCGATCCGCACTTCGTGGCCAAGGTGCGTGACATTGTGGGTTTGTATCTGGCGCCACCTGACCGGGCTTTGGTGCTGTGTGTGGATGAGAAGAGCCAGATTCAGGCGCTCAACCGCACGCAGCCTGGCCTGCCGATGACTTTCGGCAAGCCGGCAACGCATACGCATGACTACCAGCGCCACGGCACCACTTCGCTCTTCGCTGCCCTGGATGTGGCTACCGGCAAGGTGATTGGCCGCCTCAAGCGCCGCCATCGCAGTGCCGAGTTTCTCGAGTTCCTCAATGCCATCGACCGCGATGCGCCGAAAGGTCTCGACATCCATCTCATCCTCGACAACTACGGCACGCACAAGACCGAGGCGGTGCGTAGCTGGTTCGCTCAGCGTCCGCGCTACCACCTGCACTTCACCCCGACATCGGCTTCATGGCTCAACCTCGTGGAGCGCTTCTTCTCCACGTTGACCACGCGCTGGCTCAAGCGTGGCGCACACGTGAGCGTCGCCGACCTCGAACGATCCATTCGCGAATACCTGCACCAACACAACCAAGATCCAAAGCCTTTCACTTGGCGACGCACTGCCGACCAGATCATCGCGAGTGTCGGTCGGCTGGGGCGCGCAATTAGTTAAGCGTATTAATGGAACACCACACTAGATAGCATTAGGCGCGAACCCGAAACATGGGAGAACGGGACTGTGGAACGTTATCTCGATGGAATGATGCACTGGCTGACGGCCATGAAGGACCGTGTGGCGGATAAGCCGTGTTGGGAGTTGTTCAGCCTCATACTGGAGGCGGGCAAAGTCTATGAATAGTCATTGATGAAGCTACGCCGCCAAACTGGCGGACCACAAAGCGCTACGCCACCTGGAAGTGGCTAGACCTACGACTCTTTGAGCAAGGTCGCTTCGCGGGGCCCGCCAGTCGGGCCCTTTTGCCCACGCGGCCCGGCAAGGGAGCGCAAACGTTGACGAACTGTTGATAGCGCGGCTAGAGTTCGGAGCTCAGCGCAGCATCGCCGTGAGGCGACGGTTGGAAGATTCAGGTGTTTCTCTTGAATCCCCTTGGTACTGATCTAGGCTGCCCGGCGTCCTAAGCCGCGCGTTTCCCTGCGCTGAAATTCCCCTGACTCACCGGCACTCCAAGAAACAATGCCGCCTCCGTCGCCCGCCGCTTTTCCAGCCCCCGCAGCCGCTTCCCTTTCGCCCAGACCCATCGCTGCAGTTCTCTCGGCACCGCTGCGTAGTCACCGCGAAGTCGCTTCTGGCGCAATGTGGAACGCCGAAGCGCGCCGCTGCCGACGTTGTACCTGAACGACACGAGCGCGTCGAATGGGTTTGGCGACAATCTGACGAGCACCAGACGTTGCAGCGCAGTTTCGGCCTTGGCTACAGCAGCAATTCTTCCGCCCGCTGTCGGCGGATACCCAAGCGGAACTCATCCCACTCGCTCGCTCGCACTACGTGGCCGTAGCCGATTGTAGGAAGTCCGGCTGGGCACTCGTACACCGTGGCGCAGAACTGCTCGAACTGCATGATCAGCGCCATGCCTACCGCGCAGATGTGCGGCATCGGCGTCCCTCCCGCAGCCGTTGCACGCTGCGCGATCCGAACCCGGACCCAGTAACACTGGATGGCATTGCCGCTCATGCACAAAAAGATCTTGCGCCCGCGGCGCACATCGCTACACTCCGCGCCCCCTCAACCGCAACACACCCCTTCAGGAACCTCTATTGACCCAAAAGCTGTTGGTGACCGGCGCCACCGGATTCCTTGGCAGTGCATTCTTTGCAAACGCCTTCCAGCTCGGCTATGCCGCCGACTGTCTGCTGCTCGTACGCGGTGCCGATGAAGCAGCGTGCCGCGCGCGGCTTGCGCGCAGTCTCGAGCGCGCGCTGGGCCCCGAGCGCGCCGCCGCCGCGGCGCAGTCCTGCGCGATCTTGCGCGGTGACCTCCAAAGCCTTGACTCACACCCCGACCCACGGCTCGACCTGATCGAACGCGTGGTTCATCTTGCCGCCGATACCTCGTTCACCGCCGGACGCAGCGTGTGGTCGACCAATGTCGACGGCACGCTTTCACTCGCCCGTCGCGCGCGTCACATGCCACGGCTGGCACGCTTTCTCCACGTCGGTACGGCATTCTGCTGCGGCGAATCGCCAAGGCACACCCTCGTGCACGAGGCACCGCCGCCGGGTACCGACGCGCCTCACATCGTGGAATACACCCGCAGCAAGGCGGCGGCGGAGCGCGCGCTTGCCGCACAATTCGCTGACTTGCCGATCGTCGTCGCGCGGCCGTCGATCGTCGTCGGCGATTCGCAACTCGGTTGCGCGGTGAGCTCCAGCATCTTCTGGTTCCTGCGCCTGGTGGACCGGACTGGATTGCTGCCCTGCTCACCCGACGAGGCGATCGATATCGTCACGTCAGACTGGGTCGCGCAACGGCTGCACGATCTCACGTGGAAACCTGTGCTCGCGCATACGCTCTATCACGTCGCCGCGGGCGCTGCTGGTGCAACGTCGTGGCACGCCATGGCCGCCGCGTTCGCCAGTGCAGGGCATGCGGGCTCACGCCCCTACACCACGTTCGATCCACAAGCACGCGGCGGCTGGTCATCATTCACCCACGCATTTGCACGGGCATTTCCAGAACGCGACGTACTGCGGCGCACCATGGCATTGGCCGCACGCACGTACCACCGCTTCGTCGCACAGGCCGTGACCTTCGACGACACGCATCTGCGTGCAGAGGGTTTCGCGCCGTCAGCGCCGTTCGCCGACTACGTTGCGACGTGTCTGGCACGGCCGGGCGGAACGATCGAGTCACAGTTCTACGATGACGCCCGGGTGTTTGGTTTGCCGGTTTCGTAGCGCTAGAAAGATGGCGTGGCTCCCTGTGGGGGCCACGCGGTACGGAAGCAAGCCGCGCCATCGCGGCGGCACGTTCACGCCAAAGAATGGGGGCCCCGAAGGGCCCGCCATATGAATCGCACTGCCGGCCTGCGATAACCAGCAGGCTAGTGCACAGCTCGATCAGAACGTCACCGACCAACTTTCCAACGTGCCTGTGTCGCCGGGCCCGTTGTCATTGACGCGCAAGTTCCACGTGCCATTGAGCGCTTCGCTGGAAAGGTTCAACGTGACGGTCTTCCGCACGTCATCGGTGCCGCTGCCGGTGCGGTTGTGGATGTTGTACAGCGTGCCGTCCGGGGCGACGAGATCGACTTTGAGATCACCCTGGTAGGTGTGATCGATGGCGACGGTGACCGAGGCGTTGCTCGGGGCGTTGCCGGGGCGGCCGGAGACGACGATGGGGCTGTTGATGGTCGCGTTGTCGGTGATCGCGAAATCGGTGGTGTTGGTGTAGGTCTGCGTGCCGCCGCCGGTGGTGTAGCTGCCGGTCAGCGTGACGCCGGAGTAGGCGGCGTACCCGTGCAGCAGCACGTAGTAGGTGCCGGCTTGCGCGCTGGCGATGCTGCAGGTTTCGGCGTTGGTCGACGACTCCGAGCGGCAGGTGTACGAGGTCGTGGTTGGCGGCGAGCCGAGGCGGGCGTAGATGTCGACATCGCCGCTGCCGCCGCTGGTGACGAACTTGAGGTTGGTGGCGCCGGCAGGGACGACGAGTGTGTAGACCGTATCGGCGTTGGTGGCCCCCGACAGGCCGGTGACCGGCACGCCATTCTGCAGCACGTTGCCCGAGGTCGACACGGTGACCGAGGCGGTCTTGGTGTGGGTCGCGCCCGCGTTGTCGGTGACGGTCAGCGTGACGGTATAGGTACCGGCCGCGGCGTAGGTCTTGCTCGGGTTGGTTGCCGTCGACGTGGTGCCGTCACCGAAGTTCCAGGCGCGCGAGGCGATGGTGCCGTCGCTGTCGGTGGACGTGTCGGTGAAGGTCGCGGTGAGGCCGCTGGTGCTGGCGGTGAAGTTGGCCACCGGCGGCACGTTGCCCGGGCCGCTGGTCACGGTGACCGAAGCGGTCTTGGTGTTGGTTGCGCCGGCGTTGTCGGTGACGGTTAGCGTGACGGTATAGGTTCCTGCCGCCGCGTAGGTCTTGCTCGGGTTGGTCGCGGTGGAGGTGGTGCCATCGCCGAAGTTCCAGCTGCGCGAGGCGATGCTGCCGTCGGAATCGGTGGAGCTGTCGGTGAACGTTGCGGTCAGGCCATTGGTGGCGCTGCTGAAATTCGCCACGGGCGGCACGTTGCCGCTGGTGGCCACGATGGTGAAGTTCGGCCTGGAAATATTGAAAAAGATATTGCCCACGCAGCTGGCGCGGATGCGTGCGCTGGTCGTGGCAACGTTCGGCACCGTCACGCTGGCGCTGCCGGAATTCGGGAACACGCCCAGGTTGCGCGTGAACGTCTGGCCGCCATCGGTCGAGAGATCAAGTCCGACCTGGCTGCACGACACGGGCGCCGCATTCGTGTTGGCAACGCTCCAGGTCACGGTCTGCGTGCTGTTGCCGTTCCAGCTGACGGCCGTGGACGGCGCCGTCACGGCGAACGGTCCGGCCGATGCATTGACCTGCACGCTCATGTCGGCACTGTTGCTGCGGCCGAAGTCGGGCTTGGCCTCGCGCACGGTGAGGCGGAAATTCAGCGTGCGCGACGTGGTCGGCAAGATCTCGCCAGTCAAGGTGGTGCCGGCAAGCAGGTTGGACAGGCGCGGAATCGTGCGCACGCCGCTGGCTGTCGCCGGCAAGGAACGGATGATGGGGCCATTGCCCGGGTCTGCGCTCAAGTTGTTGTTGATCGCGCCGAGGTCGTACTGCTCCCAGTCGTAGCTGAGCGTGCCGCCGGCGGCGGCCGTGGCCGAACCGGTCAGCGTGAACGGCGTGCGCGCCGGAATGACGATGTTGCTGAGTGCTGCAATCGTCGGTGCGCCGTTGGGGTTGGTGGTCGACGAAGCGCAGCTGCCGCCGCTGCCGCTGATGAAGCTCGTGATCTCTTCGAGGCTCTTGGCGTGGAAGAACGGGTCGGAATTGGGCTGCAGATCGGCACTGCCGCAGATGCCGGCGTAGGCCATGATCGTGGAGCCGCTGCCAGGCTCGTACGCCGCCGAGCTGGCGCGGTTGCCGTTGCAACTGCCTGAGCTGCTGTTGAAGGTGTGGTTTGCGCGGAACTGGTGGCCGATTTCGTGCGCCACGTAGTCGATATCGAAGGGATCGCCGACCGGATTCGCCCGGCCGGTCGTGCCGCTGCCCTTGCTGCTGCCGCAGACGACACCCAGGCCCGCCACGCCGCCGCTACCGGTCGTGAACACGTGGCCAATGTCATAGTTGGACGAGCCGATCACGCTATTGAGATTGCTGGTGTTGACGTTGATGTCGCTGCTGGTGTTGCTATACGGATCATTGCTCGTGGCGTAGACCACGCGATCGTTGTTCGCCACCAGGGTGAGGTGAACGCCCAGATCCTGTTCGTAGACCTGGTTGACGCGGTTGATTGACGTGGTGATCGCGGCGAGGCCGGCACTGACCGTCGCCTGGCCGCCCGGACTGACCGCGCTGGTGTATTCGTAGCTGGCTGCAACGGCAATGCGGTAGTTGCGCCGCACCGCGCCGGTTGCACCGAGTGGAACGACCGGTGTCGCCGCGAACGCGAACTTTCGCGGTGCGCCGGCTGCATCGTGCACCGCACAGCGGAAATCCGAGCGGGGCAGGGGCGAGGCGCTGCGCACGAACGACTGGTACGCGTCGCGTCCGCCGGATGCGCTCGGCTGCACCACCCAGGCTTCGCCGCGATCGAACACCATCGCCTGCAGGCCCTGCGGCGAGACATCGATGCGCGCCATGCGGCCGTCGGCCGAGGTGCCGACATAGCTGCGGATCTCCGGATACTTGCGGGCGAGTTCCGCCGGCAGCACGCCGGAATCGGCCAGGACGAACGCATCGAAGCCGCCGTCCGGGCGCGGCAACGACAGCGCTTCGCCGCTGCGCGCGGCAGTGTCGAGAAACTGTTTCAGGGCGGCCGTGTCGAGTTGCACCGAGCGCAGCTGCGTAGACCGCTCGCCGGCCGTCGCTGCACCCGGGTTCTGCCACAGCGATTCGTTCGCGAGCGCCGGCATCGCGGCCGACGCTAACGCAAGGCAAAGCAGACGCTTTGCCGAAGTCTGATAGTTCATTGCTCCCTCCCGATCAATGCGTGTGTGGCGCCGCCGCGGTGCGTTTCGAATGCCGCCCGTCGCCAGCGTTGCCATCGAAGGCGACCGATTGTGTGGCCTTTCGTTATGGCGAAAATGCGCATTGGCGCGTGATATTCCGCATATTCCTAAGGGTGTGCACAATGCGACACGCAGCGCGGGAATTCGGGGTGGGCAGGCTCAGCCGTTGCGGGGATGTGCAGCCGTCGCGGGGAAATGGAGCGCGGGCCAGATGGCGGTCGCACATGGACACAAATCACCGCACTACCGGAGGACGTAGTGCGACACGGTGGAGGAGATGACGTTTTCCGGCGGACAGCTCGACGGTTTCACTCGCCGGGTAGCCAAAGTCCTTCGCTCAGGCGTCTGGTGCCGGTGGTCTAGCACGGCTACGACTAGCCGGTACCCGACGACCGCGGTTTGGGGGCGGGGCGGGTAGGGCCCGTTGCCCGGGCCGTGGCCGACGAACTCCCGATGTGCTCCCGTCGACGCCACGTCGTGGCGGAATTCACCCCGTTCGCACGTATGCGTCGAATTTACCGCCGTAGTGAGGCCACTAATGCCCCTCCCCATGTCGCTATCGTTTGGCCGGATTCCGGCCGCCGCTGCAGCAGGCACAGCACCTGCTGCCAGGCTGATCCAGCCAGGGCTCTTTACGGGCGATCGAGGCCAGGTCTCACAGGGACGCACGCAACGAGGTGCACTGCCGCCGGTGAAAATACCGGGCTGCCCTGCGTCAGCTCGGCCGGCACGAAAAGTCTTCAACCTGGCGGCCATTGCCATTGCGCTGCTTGGCTTGCCGACGACCACCATCGCATCGACACGATTTGTTTCGCCAACCGGCCAGGACGTCGGGGGTTGCACCAGCGCCGCAGCACCCTGCCGGACGATCTCCTACGGCATTTCGCAGATGAGCGGCGGCGACACACTGATCGTCGGGAATGGCACCTACACGGAACCCAACGCCATCAGACATGTGCCCTCGGGCAATTCGGGTCCGGACGGCATTCCCCGCACACCCGATGACGTCTACACCAGGGTGCGTGCGGAATCCGATTTCGGCGTACTGATCGATGGGTCACAGTGGCCCGATACCTACATCTTCGGCTTGCGACTCAGTGGCAAACACTTCATCGAAGTACGTGGCTTCCGGTTCTACACATCCCAGGCTCACCAGAATAGCGGGCCCATGTCGCTCGACTCCTCAACCCACATCAAGATCATCCGCAACGGCTTCGGATACGCCGGCGTTACGGGCAATGTGGCAGCAGCGGGCGCCGGGCCGGATACCGACTATGTGCTGTTCGAGGAGAACTTTGCTTTTGGCGGTGCCCGGTACATGTTCCTGAATTACTGGGCCACTCATTCCGTATTCCGTCGTAACGTCGCGCGAAACGACTACTGGAACGGCACGCTCCAGGCGGCAGCATTCACCAACTACGATTCAACTGACACGGTCTGGCAGAACAACATCGCCATCGATTCGAATGTGGGCTGCTGCACAGGACACTCGGGGCTCTACGCCGCCTTCTTCAATGAGAACAAGACAGATCACGCCCCGGACACCAGCCAGGAGTTCCACGGCAATATCGTGCTCAACTACAAGTCGATCTACGGCGCCCATCTGGACTGGGTAACGTCCGGCACGCGCCACCTCACAGACAACCTTTGGTGGGACAGCAACGGCGGCTACTGTGGCGAGCAGGGGGATGGCCTGGCCGCGTCGTGGCCGGTGGTCACCCACCTCACCTCGGGCGCGCATACCGGTATCTATGATCCACCGAACGGCGGTTGCATGCGGGGGACGGGTTTCGCGATCAACCAGAATCTGGCCAACCAGGTCGTCGATTCGATCTTCGTCAACAACCAGTCGTTCGGTGTTGCGGGCTTCGTTCACGGAAACCACAACGCTTACTTCGGCAATGGTGCTCCGTACGGCGGAGCCCAGCCGTCTCCCGGTGCTGGCGATGTCACTACCCACAACATCGTCTATTCCCCCACCAACCCCGGAGGCAGTCTTCGTTTCCTTCCCCGCGGCCCCGAGGACGCCTCGCCACTCGCAACCGCCGGTACCGCTGGCGGGAGGATCGGAGCGCGCCTGCTGTGGAAGATTGGTGTTGACGGCACTCTCTACGGAGAGCCCGGCTGGAACGTCGAACGTAGCCCTCAGAATGGCTACGGCAGACCAGAAGACCGCCTCTGGCCGTTTCCGAACGAGGCGGTGATCAAGGCCGAGTTCGCGGCATACAGTGGCGGAGGGCTGCCCGGCGCGCGCGGATTCGCTGCACCGGGCCTTGGCCTCTACGGCGGGCCGCGCACACTGTCTTCCTACATCTGGGAGTACCTCGGCAGCCCCTGTCCGAGCAGTGCTTGTTCGGTAGAGGCCATCTTCGCGGATGGATTTGAGGATTGAACGCCGTTTTCCTTGGGGCGTTCGCAAAATTGTCCCGGCGCGCCCCCTGGAGGGCGCGCTGAGCTCACGCGCCTGGGCGCGTGGCGGACGCGAAGATGCTCGTCGGTCCTGTCACCGGCGAGTGGCGCCGGGGCCATTGGCCAGGCTATTGAACAACCGCACTACCGCTTGCGCGACGCTTGTCTGCACCGGCGTGCAGCTGCCCTGACTTTCTATCCCAACTGACAATGTTCATGAACCCCCACGGTTTGTCGCGTCGGATGACGCTGTGTCCCATCGCTTGCAGTTGCTGCACCTCTTCCGCATCGAAGGTGTCGTTTTCCATTTCGATCACGTCGGGAAGATATTGGTGGTGATAGCGTGGATTGGCGACGATCTGGGCGGGGAGCTGGCCATCGATGAATGCCAGCATGGCCTCAAGTACCTGGGTGATGATGGTGCTGCCGCCGGGTGATCCAATCACAGCGATGCGGTCGGGGCCGATAAGAAAACTTGGCGACATCGACGACAGCGGGCGGCGCCCTGGGTGTGGCGCGTTTGCGTCAGCGCCGACAAGGCCAAATGCGTTGGGTGCTCCCGATTTCAGGGCGAAATCGTCCATCTCGTTGTTCATCACGAATCCGGTGCCGGGTATTACCAGGGCACTACCCAGCGCGAGATTGATGGTCTGTGTCGCCGACACCCTGTTGCCTTCGGCATCAATAATGGAAAAATGCGATGTGTGTTCCCGCTCTTTGGCCTTTGTGTAGCCCGGCAGCAAATCGCTGGGCGTGGCGCGCTCCGGGTGAATCGACGCACGGAGTCCGGCCGCGTACAGCGGGCTACCGAGCTCTTCCAGCGGCATGGTGATGTAGTCGGGGTCTCCGAGATACTCCGCACGATCGCGGTAGGCGCGGCGCATGGCTTCCACGGTCAAATGCACGCGATGAATTCGGTCGAGCGAAGCCAGGTCGTAGCCGGCAAGGATGTTGAGCATCTGCTTGAGTGCAATGCCGCCAGAGGAGGGCGGGGGTGCGGTCACTATGCGCCACTCGCGGTACTGGAAGACCAATGGCTCGCGTTCTTTGACCTGATAGTCCGCGAGATCCTGCAGCGTCCAGTTTCCACCAGCAGCATTGATGCCTTCGACCAATGTTCGCGCAAGCTCGCCTCCATAAAAGCCATCATGGCCTTTGTCCGCAATGAGCGTCAGGGTCCTGGCGATGTCCGGATTGCGATGGACCCAATTGGGCTTTGGTAGTGCTCCCCGTTGCAGAAACAGTGCGGCAGATGCCGGATACCGTTTGATGACCTCGAGGCGTTCTTCAATGTCATCCAGCATGCGCGCATCGGGTACGAATCCCTTGCGCGCGATGCGAATCGCCGGTGCCAGCGACGTCTTCAGGGGAAGCTTTCCGTAGTGCTTCGCGATCCAGACCAGGGCGGCCGGTTCCCCTGGAATCGCGGCAGCAAGAGCGCCATTCCAGGCCTTTTCCTGATCCAGCCCACCGTCAGCGTCAAGAAAGTCGGCCGGGCGGGTCGCCCGGGGTGCTGTTTCGCGTGCGTCGATCATTCGATCGGAATTGTCACTGGCGCGGTGCAGCAGGAAGAGGCCACCGCCCCCAATACCCGAGCTCTGCGGCTCGACGACCGAGAGCGTCGCTGCAACGGCGACCGCAGCGTCAAACGCGTTACCGCCCTGGTTGAGTACCGTCATCCCTGCCTTCGTTGCTAGCGCGTGTGCGCTGGCAATGGCGGCCCGTCCTGGCTCATGCGCCAGTTCGGCTGCGCCAGCGGCCGGCAGGTGTGTGGCGGCAAGTAGTACAGCAAGAACGCAGGTTCTGATCATGACGTCCTGCAGGTGGCGTGTTGGTGGAAGAGAGCGCATTTCACCATAGGTGTTGCTGTCTGGTGTGCGCGTTCGGATGCTTCCGCACTCTCGGCGTGGCTCCGCCGACGCTTTGACGAATCGCATGACTTGCCTGACTGGTACAAGACGAACGCGTCGACGCTGGCGAACAACCAAAGCAACGGTGGCGACGGCGCATACGCCAGGCAATCGGCGACCTTCAATCGCTGCACATTCCTGCGCAATCAGGCAGCCATCCTGGGCGAGGACGGCGCGGCGTTGACGATCAATGGATGTTGCAGTGCATCGCAAGTCATTCAAACGATTGTATTGACCTCTATAACGCGCACATTTAGTCTTCTTCCCGGCCCAGGGGAGCGCCTTGGTTCTGGCGTGCGCCACGTGTTGCGTTTGGTTCGGGATCGTGGAAACCGTGCGGTTTCCGCGTCTGTTCTGCACACTGACCTCATGGGGATAACCATGTCTATCCGATTCCACGGCGCTACCCGCCGGTGGTTGCCGGCTGTCGCCTTGCTGATACTGAGCGCCCAGGCCATGGGCAATACGCTCAATCAGAACGTCTCCTGGACTGTCGATCGGGCTGGAACGAGCGCGAAATATCGCGTCGTGGCATACGGTGATTCGATCTACGCGGGCTACAACGGCTCCATCAGCAATGCGGCCCGCTATTCAGCGCCGACCGTCGACTCGGAATACCTCTCTGCGCTTTGGAACGCGGACATCGAGAGCATCCGTCGCGCCAAGTCGGGCGCGATAGCATCGGATGTTTTCCAGAACAAGATCGTGGCGGACCGCTCGTACATGCAGGCCGCCTCTACCCGCGTCGTGACTTTCGAGATGTGCGGCAACGACGGCCTGCAGGCGCGTTCCGCGTTCAAGTCGCAGACCGGTACCTGCGACTACAGCGTGCTGAACAACGCGGTGAACACCTGCAAGAGCTACGTCGCGCAGGCGATGGACTACATCAACGCGAACGCCCATGCCAATACCCGGCTCAAGATCATCACGAACCTGTACTACCCGGGTTACAACGCGGACAACGTGCAGAGCGCATGCCGCGATGCGACTACCGGCGCCACGGTAAACCTGCGCGATCGCTTCCTGCCCGCGCTGGTGACGATGAACTATTGGATGTGCGACTACGCGCGCCAGAAGGGGTTCAAATGCGCCGACAGCTTCGCCCAATACATGGGCGCGGACTACGACAGCAACGGCGACGGCCAGGTCGACTCGGACGCGCTGCGCTACGTGGCCGGAGAAAGCGAGGCGAGCTACGTGACGCGCATCGCCACCACGCTTCGCTCCACGCTGCGGGATGCGAACACGCATTTTGCGAGTTCGTCGAGCAGCTACGACTACATCCAGTCCGACGACGTGCACCCGACCTACACCGGCGGCACGGTGAGTGCCGGCCTGTTCGGCGGATCGACCGGGAGCGGGGCGCCACGCTACACCAGCTTCAGCGGCGGCAAGAGTCCGATCTGGAACAATTTCGGGCACGAACGCATGGGCTGGTCGCTTTCGACCTATAGCCCGGCTACGCCCTGATAGACCGGGACCGCGCCGGTGAGCGTATCCGGCCATGAGCACGCCACGCCGCCTGCAATGGGCGGCGATGGCGTGCGCGTCGTGCGCGAACGCCGTTCGTGGTTGTCGGGGGCAACGGCCATGATCATGCTTGCCGCCGTAGTTATCGCGGCGGGCATCGCGAGCCTGGTGTTCTGGCCGCAAACGCCGCCAGCGCAGCGCTCGGCGGTGGCACGGGCCGGCAACGCCGGCACGGCGCCAGCCGACGCGACCGCCGCCCAGGCACCCCGTGCCGCGCCGCTGCGCCCGTCCACAGCACCGGTGCGGATGCCCCAACGCCATGCTTCCATGCACACCATGCCTGTCGCGCCCGACCCCGACCCCGATCCCGACCATCTGCCCAGTGGCGATCCTAACGACCTTGCGACCTACCTCTCGCCGACTGAGCCTGCGCCGACCATGACCGAGGTGATCCAGGCCCTGCACGACAGCGGCGATCACACCGGTATCGGCGCCTTCAATCCTCCCGGGACGAGTCCGCCACTCGTCGGCCTCGCGGTACCCGCCGATTTCGAGCTGCCGCCCGGCTACGTGCGTCATCACCAGGTGACCGACGAGGGTGAAGTGCTGGAACCCATCCTCATGTTCTCGCCCGACGGGGCATTTGTGGATACATCGGGCCGGCAAATCACGCTTCCGGACGA
Source organism: Tahibacter amnicola (assembly GCF_025398735.1). Classification (NCBI taxonomy): domain Bacteria; kingdom Pseudomonadati; phylum Pseudomonadota; class Gammaproteobacteria; order Lysobacterales; family Rhodanobacteraceae; genus Tahibacter; species Tahibacter amnicola. The sequence continues at coordinate 3,861,606 of NZ_CP104694.1, read as the reverse complement.
CCGGGTCGTCCCCGCCGACATGGCGCCGCCGGGACTGCCGATCCGCGAAATCACCATTCCTCCTGCCGGGGAGCGCCGGCCTTGAAGCGCCTGCGCTGATGGGTTCGCCCTGATGTGTTCGCTCTGGTGCATTCGCACGGATGGGTAACCGGTAGTGTTCGCCTCTGGCACCTATCGCGAGCTCGGGCGCGCGCTCGCCGGCGTGATTGCGACTGCGTCGCTGCTGGCGCTGTATGGACGCGGCGGCAACGCCTGGGTGCTGGGTTTCGTGCTGCTGCTGCCGTGGCTGCTCGCGCTGGATGCCACGCGTACGTTCACCGGCACGCTGCTGAGCGGATGGTTGATGAGCGTCGCGTACGTCGTGGCCGCGTTCCTGTGGTTCGGCACCGCGGTGGCCGACTATACGGGCATCGGCACGGTTCCCGCCGTGTTGATGCTGTGTCTATTGTCACCGTTGCTGCAACCGCAGGTGATGGTCTTTGCGGTGGTGCGCCATCTCGCCCGGCGCCACTACCACAAGGCTTGGGTAAGTGGGATTGCCGGCGCCTGCGCCTGGGTCGCTGTCGAATGGCTTTGGCCGAAACTGCTCGGCGACACGTTGGGCCACGGCCTTGCGGCCGCGGCGTGGATGCGACAGGTGGCAGATCTCGGCGGCGCCGCCGGCATCAGCGTCGTGCTGATCCTCGTCAACGAGGCGCTGGCCCAGGCCGTGGCGCAGCGGCGCGAAGGCCTGCGCCATCTGCTGCGGCCGCTGGCGGTGGCGCTCGCGTTACCGCTGCTGATGGCCGGATACGGTGTGTTGCGCCTTGCCACGATCGAAACGGCGCTGAGCGCGCCCGCCGACGCGATGCGCGTCGCCATGGTCCAGGCGAGCATCGTCGATTACGAAGGCCAGCGGCGCGAACGCGGCACCTATGCTGTGGTCCGCGATGTGCTGGACACGCATTTCGCCTTGTCGCGCGCCGCCATCGAACATCACGCGGCCGACGCCGTGCTCTGGTCGGAGACGGTCTATCCGACCACCTTCGGACAGCCGCGCAGCGAAGAGGGTGCGGCGCTGGATCGCGAGATACTCGACTTCGCTGCCAGCGCCAACGTTGCCCTGGTATTCGGCACCTACGATCGCGACGCCGCGGGCGAATACAACGCGGCCACGTTCCTCGCACCCGGCAGCGGCGTCATCGGCACCTACCGCAAGACATTTCCATTTCCGTTCACCGAACACGTTCCCGCCTGGCTGGACGGTCCGCGGCTGCGCAGTGGGTTACCCTGGGCCGGCAGCTGGCAACCCGGCTCCGGCGCGCGCGTGATGCTGCTGCGTGCCGCCGACGGGCGCGAACTCAATGTGGTGCCGCTGATCTGCCGCGACGACGTGCAGCCGGGACTCGCACTGGACGGCGCGCGTCTGGGCGCCCAGGCCATCGTCGGCCTTTCCAACGATTCCTGGTTCACCGCGTCCGCCCTCGGTGCGCGCCTGCACCTGGCCGTGGCGACATTCCGCAGCATCGAAACCCGACTGCCGCAGCTGCGCGTCACCACCAACGGCTTCAGCGCATTCGTCGATCCCACCGGGGCCGTGCTGGCGAGCACGAAAATCGGCGATCGCGCCGTACTCGCCGGCGAGGTGCCGTTGCGCGATCCACCGGCAACGCTGATGGCGCGCTGGGGCGATTGGGTGGGCGCCGCAGCCGGTGCGTTCCTGCTGCTGCTCGCGATGGCATCCGTCGTGCGTGTGTGGCGCAAGCACAGCGGGAATGCCAAATCGACTGCGGCCATGGCCGCCGCGGCCGCGAAGCCTGCGGGCGCCATCGCCGTTGCCCTGCTCACGCCGGGTCGGCGCATCGTCGCCGCACTACTGCGCATCTGCGCGGGTACCGGCCTGCTCTGGCTGGCCTTGCGCATGCTGCTGCGCGACGGCCTGCAGGTGAATTCGCTGGTGCAGCTGCAGATCTTCATCGGCGCAACACTGCTGCCGGCGGTCGCGGCATGGGGCATTCAGCGCGCCTTCGCGGCGCGCGTGCGGATCGATGGCGGAATGCTCGTGTTGCAACAACGTCACCAGCGTATCGAGGTGCCGCTGGATCGCATCGTCGACGTCCGCGTGTGGCGCATACCATTGCCCGGCACGGGCGTGGATCTGCAGCTCGCTTCCGGCGCGCGTTTCGCACCCGGCATCGCTGTTGCCGATGTTGAAGCGCTGCAGCGCCTGCTGGGCGACGCCGGATCACCGCTGCGCCCGGCCAGCGCAGGCTCGGCACGCAGGGCAGACTACGCGACGACGCGTGCCGTCGCGAGGTGGCCACGGCTCGATCACCCGCTGGTCAAGTTCGTCGCGTTCCCGCTGCTGCTGGCACTGCCGGCATTTCGGCTGCATCAGCACGTCGCGTTCGGCGGCACCTTCGGCGAGTACTACACCTACGGACTCGCGGCGTGGCTCACAGGACTGCTGGTGTGGTGGGGTGCCTGGTCCATCGGACTTATGATGTTCGCCGCTGCGCTGCGCAGTGTCGTTGAGGCCGTCCATGTAGCGATGCTGCCCTGGCCGACGCGCGCACGCGCGGTGCGCCGCGCGCTGACGATGCTGAGCCGCGTGGCGTTCTACCTGGGTCTGCCCGCGTGGCTGGCCGTCCGGCTGCTTGCAGGCTAGCGAACGACATAGGAAACGGGACGGCGCACCAGAACCGGTTGCCTCATCGCCACCTCCCCGACAAAAGGCCGGAGGGCTGGCAGTGAATGGATGTTCGACAGCCCCTGCAGGGCCTCCACTGGCGCCTTTAACCCGATCCGCGGGGTGCAAGATGCAGATGCTGCGTCTCGCACCGCAACCGGAAGGGTTCCGCATGTGGCCGGCGCTGCGTGCGGAGCGGCTACGCGCGCACTTCGTGTTGCGTCAACACCACCGGCAGCCGTCGCGCGACTTTCGCCGCGACGACCTTCTGCAGCCAGGGAAGATCCTGCTGCAGCACTTCCTTGTACAGAAACAGCAGCGCCGACTTCGCCTGATTCTGCGTCGACGCCGAAACGCTGCGCTCAACCGCGAGATACGACCGGAATGCGCTGACCTCTTCCGCTCCCATCTCGCGCGGATGGCGTTTGCCATGAAACAGCGCAAAGCGCTTCACCTAATCGACGTACACCTGCTCTGTGCGTATCGAATAGTGCACACCCGCACCCGATCGCGGACCAGATCCAGTAGCTTTCGCGGGGCCGGCGGCATGTCTTTCATCAGCGAAACCTTAGGTGGCCTTACGTGGCGATGCAAGCGCGATAAAGCCAGGTAAGTAACTGTAAATGTTGGGTATAAATATATGCTGCGATTGACGTAGGGGGTGTCAGGGGGTAGTGTCGGGGCGGTCTATTTTGAGTTAGGCGGCATTCGGATGACTCGTGAACGGTCCGTACTTCGCACGTCACCCCGACTTCGAAAAGCTGGCTGCCGACAATCAGTCCAAGTTGCAGAAGCGTCGCCAAGCCGACGCGGCGCGTCAAAAGGGTTGGGCGTGAGAGTGCCGCCTAACCCCTCCGTCACGGGGACTGGCCTGCGGCCAGCCCCTTACGTCGAACGTTAGCGCGCATGCTTGCTCTCTTGTGCAGCCTGCTGCTTGCAGTACCCGACGCCGAGGAGCTCCGTCGGATCGATGACTACTCGGGGCAAGCTAACGACCTGTGGACGGCCGCGGGTGTACAGCCTCTTCCCGAGGCCACGTCAGGGAGGGAACTTCGTGTTTGGGCTGGTGGTGGTGTCACCGGGCTTTGGACAGGATGGATCGTTACCCCGACCCGTATCAGCGTGTACTCAAACGAAATCGTTGTTGATGGGGTTCACCGGCCTGGCGACGCATATGGACGGGTCTATTCGCAGCGCAGAAGCGATGCCCGTGGCATTCTTCGCCAGTTCGCCGAATTCGCTGCCTTGAATGGTTCATCTGTTACGTGTCGCGTTCACGACGGGACCGGCTACCTCATCGAAGGTCGCTACGACGGGTCCTACTTTGCGTTCTACGCCGGCAACCCGAAGTTGTGCGATGCACCGCACGCCAAAGAGGTTGCCGAGGCGCTGAATCTCCTTTGGAACGTCCGCGAGGATGCGCGCTAGCTGGGTGTTCAAGCGGACCGCGCAGCCGATGTTCATTCAAGCTGGTGGTCCGCGCGTGCGCGGCCGCTTAACACGGCGCTAGGCTCCATGACATCCAACGAGCTGATCGTGGTCAATAGCTCCATTGGTCGGCCTGCTTCGTTAGCGCTTGCACGCCATCTGTCTGAAGCAAGCCGTTGACCTGTTCGAACAGGGCATAGACGTACGGGCGATCGGTCTCGACACCACGCCACAGGAACCAGCCCTGGGCCAATAGGTTCGTGCCGGTGTTGCGGCGATTGATCATTACGAGACGGGTTTCCGGATCGATGATGATGTACTGCCCGCCCCAGCCGTCGGCGCAGACCAGGCGCCGCCCGTTCTGGTGGCGCGTCCACCACAGGTAGCCGTATCCGTCGAAGAAGCCTCCGCCAAAGGCGTCTTTCGGGTCGGTTGCGGTCGAGGAGTGCGTGGCCGTCATGTCGCGGATCCACTCCGCCGGTACCAGGCGCTTGCCGCGATAGTTGCCTTCGTCGGCCACGAGGACGGCGAGGCGCATCAGGTCGTCGGCGCTCATGTAGATGACGTACTGCCGGACACTCGATCCATCGATGCTGTCCCAATCGACATCCGCGGGGGTGAAGTGCTGCATTCCGAGCGGCTTGGCCAGCCACTCGGCGATCACCTCGCCCAGCCCCATGCCCGTCTTGCGCTCGAGGATTTCGCCGAGCGCATTGAATCCCCAGTTGTTATAGAAGAACGATTCGCCCGGTCGGGACGCGTGGCGGTCCGGGCGTTGCCAGTTCTGGCCGGAAGCATCGATGTAAATGCCCGACCGCGACATCAGCAGGTCGCGGATCGTGGCCTGCTTCTCGCCGGTGGTCAGGGGCGTTACCCGGTCGTCGTAGCCGAGCGCTTCGAGGCTGTCGTCGAGCTTCAGGATGCCCTTGTCGATGGCAATGCCGTAGAGCACCGCAACGATGCTCTTCCGGACCGAATGCGTATTGATCTTCTCGACGGTCTGGCCATGCCGGAAAACCAGCTGATCTCCCTTGGCGATAATCAAGGCATCGGAGCGATGCTCGGGAGCGTCTCTCGTCAACTGGGCGATGGCGGGCGCATTCCAGTGCGGGGATCTCGGGAAATCGGCAAGGCCGGGCGAGCGCGTGTTCAACGCGCAGCCGGACACGAGAGACAGCAGCGCCGCACAGAGGGCGGCGGCGAGGTGCGAACCGGAATGGCGGGGTGTCATCGGGTGGCTCTTCCTGGGAAATGGAGCACTCAGGCTCCCCCAAGCCACGGCCGATGGGCCTCCCGCCAGCGAAGTGGATGCTCTCAAAAAACGATGAGAGGCCGTCTCCGGCTAGGGCCGCTGGCGAAAATCGGTTGGCGACAGGCCTGTCGCCGCCTTGAAGACGCGATAGAAGCTCGATTCGGCGTTGAAACCGCATTCGAGCGAGATCGCCAGTACCGACACGCTGCGGTAGTCGGGATCGAGCAGCTTCCGCTTGACGGCCTCGACGCGGAACTCATTGACGTAGGCACGGAAGTGCTTGCCCGAGCCTTCCTTGATCACACGGGAGGTTTCGGTCGCGGTCAAACCCAGGCGTTGCGCGACGGTGTTCAGATTCAGATCGGGATCGGCGAACAACTGCGTGGTCTGCATCAGGGCCTGCAGCTTCTGGAAGGCATCATCGGTGCCCGGGTCCGGCCGGGCAGGCAGGGCAGGCGGGGCGGGCTCGGTCGTCGCCTCCGGAAACTGCGGCAGATCCTTCAGCCGGAAGCCGACGATTCCGACCGTGTAGACCAGCACGACGTAGAACGCTTGGGCCGCATGGCTGAACACCCCACGGTCGCCGAGCCCAAGAAGGTGCTCTGCTGAAAAGCTGACCAGGTTGACGACGGCCGTGACCAGTGCCAGGGCCATGACGGTCTTCAGCAGGCGCAGCAGATCCGCGAACCGCTCAGGCAACCAGTGCTCGATGCGGGCGTAGTAACGACTGACCCGCGACCAGATGAGCCCCGCCAGCACGGTGTTGATGCCGATCGTCAGGTAATCCTCGATCCGCTTGAACTGCCAGTAGTGCCACCGCCCGGCGACTGCATCCATCTGCGGGACGCCCGACTCCCCGATAGCCGCCGCGTAGACGAGTACGGAATAGCCGATGAAGATCGTCCACGGCAGCAACCAGGCGAACGCGCGACGGATGGATGCGGCCGAGGCCGCCGTGAGACTCAGCGCGTACAGGTAGAACAGCGGAAAGATCGCCAGATCGAAACTGAGTGGCAGCCGCCGCAGCAACCCATGCGCTTCAAGCCCGGCCGCGTGCGTCCACAGCCGCAGCAGGGTCAGCGACAGCGCCAGCACACCCAAAGCCAGCCAGTGCGAGCCATTCTTGCGGCCGGCATAGAACAGCAATCCCAGGCCGGTGATGGCGCCCTGTATGACTCCGAGCAATAACACGGTTTCCATCGAGGGCCGGCGTCCTGTGTGGGTGGCGAGCCTGCCGATGCGACAGACGCAGCGTGGCGTACTGGACGGCGGCGGGGGACGATTCTAGCGGTAAGCGAGCAACGACAGTGTCGGTGCGCGCAAACGCTGTCACTGAGCCAGGCATCTATGAATCAATGGCTTGCGAAATGTCAGTAGTATTCCCACACAAACTGGCAACCGAACCGCGCGCCAGCCGGACGAGCGTTTGACGGCCGCTTGGCAGTTGCCCGCACGTCGGCCGTCGCGCATGCTGGTGCCATGCTCAAGCTCACGACACCTGCTGCGGACGCCGCTGGAATGCGCGTCTACCTGGACGACGAACGCGCCACGCCTTCTGGCTGGACGCGCGTCTACTGGCCTGACGAAGCCATTGCGCTGCTGCAGCAAGGCGGCGTGGTCGAGCTTAGTCTCGATCACGACCTCGGCGACGATGCCCGCGGGACCGGCTATGACGTCATTGCCTGGATCGAGGAAGCAGTGGTCGTACACGGCTTCGTTCCGCCGCTGATCCATGTGCATTCGGCGAACCCGGCTGCGCGCGAGCGCATGCGCGCAGCCATCGCCTCGATAGAACGGCTTGCCTGCTCACCTGCGTGACTCGGCTTTAGTCGTCGAAGCCGCTGGACTGCCCGGCGGCAATGGCTGCCTGGAGATTTGCAGCAGCTTCGATGAAGCTCACGGCACGGCACTCGGCACGACGCTGAGGGGAGGGCACAATCGACCCGAATGATATCCTCGAACGCCAGCGACGATGGCGCGCTAACGCGGAAACAGGCGGCGACTTAGCGTATGCAGCGGCAACAGAAGCGTTCGCTGGCTGTGCCGTGGCCGCGCGCACCATCGCGCGGGAACTTGCCGCGCTGCGCTACCCCGTCCGCGAGGTTGTCGTACCGTCGGCATCAGATCTCGACGTGCTCGTGCGCGGGGTTGAAGACCGCACGCGCATCGTCGTGCCGTCGGTACTCGTCACATTCTGGCGCTCCGTCGGTGGGCTCATGTTCGTCGATCTCGACAACTATGCGCACGTCGATTTTTGGAACCGCATTGGCGTGTCGCGCGAATATTGCGATGGCGTCATGGTCGCTGCTTGCACGCGCGAATGGATGAATGTCTGCGTAGACGACATCGTAGATGCGGAGGAAAGCGATGCCAGCCCGACGCTGATCTCGCTGTCGCCTGATGGTTATCACAAGGACAACATTAGTGGCGGCGTTCCTTACGGTATTGGTATTGGCGAGGCATGGCTCGCGCCATGGCAGAACTTCGCGTGGTGCGAGCGCCCGGTGAGCGTTTTGCCGGGAGCCATCGACCTGGTCGGCTATTTGCGCACGGCGATTCTCGAATGTGCGGGTTTCCCAGGGCTCTACGGCGATCCGGCGTTCGAACCCATTCGGCGACATCTCCTGCGCAATGTCCGGGCGTTTTGAGTCTGAAATGCGATGGCGCGACGTCGCGCGCAAACGTTGCCACAGGCTCAAGCACCTATTGAATCAATGGCTTGCAAGATGGGCTTGGGCCGGATGCAGAGGAAATTGACGGCGTTACCGCGCATCGGGCAGAGGCGCGGATACCAACTGCGCGGCCGTGACCGGGGCCGCTATGGGGTAGCGTCGACGCGGGTGTCCGCCACGTCGGAGGCCGCACGGCTACGGACCGAGATATCAACGACATGCTCGGCACCATCGTCGACCAGGCGCAGCACGGTGCCGCCTTCGACGAAGCGGGCCTCGGCGTCTGCCGTTACCGCAATGCGGTAAACGCTGCTGCCGTAGCGGTAGGTGCAGCGGAATCCCGGCCAGTGCGCCGGCAGGCGGGGATCGATGCGCAAGGTGTCGGCCTCGCGGCGTATGCCGAGCAGTGATTCCACGCTCAGGCGATACATCCAGCCGGCGGAGCCGGTGTACCAGGTCCAGCCGCCGCGACCGGTATGCGGTGCCACGGCATAGACATCGGCTGCGATCACGTAGGGCTCTGCCTGGTAAGTGTCCACGTCGGTACGCGTGAGCGCGTGGCGCACCGGGTTGATCATGTCGTACAGCTGCCAGGCGGCTTCGGTGCGACCTGCTTGCGCATTCGCCATCGCCGCCCAGATCGCTGCATGCGTGTACTGGCCGCCGTTCTCTCGTACGCCGGGCACATAGCCGCGTATGTATCCCGGGTCGGCGCCCGCGCCGTCGAACGGCGGATCCAGCAGTTGAATCAGCTGCGAACCCGGACGAACCAGATGCGCCTGCAGCGCGTCCAGCGCCTGCGCGACACGCTCGTCGGGTGCGGCGCCGGACAGCACAGCCCAGCTTTGCGCGATGGAATCGATGCGGCATTCGACATTTGCGGCGGCACCCAGCGGCGTGCCGTCGTCGAAATAGGCGCGGCGGTACCAATCGCCGTCCCAGCCGCTGGTTTCCAGACTCGTGCGCAGCTGGGCAGCGCTGTCGCGGCAGCGTGTGGCGAACGCCGCATCGCCACGGGCGAGCGCCAGCGGCGCGAAGTCCAGTAGCACGCGGTGCAGGAAAAAGCCCAGCCACACGCTTTCGCCGCGCCCCTCGGCACCGACATTGTTCATGCCGTCGTTCCAGTCGCCGCTGCCAATCAGTGGCAGTCCGTGGGGTCCCAGGCGCAGTCCGTGCTCGATCGCACGCACGCAGTGGTCGTACAGCGGCAGCGGCGTGTCCCAGCGCAGGGGCAGGTCGTAGTAGGACTCCTCGTCGTGGTTGAGCGCGCGGCCGTCGAGGAAGGTTTCGGTCGCGTCGAGAACGGCAGTATCGCCGCTGCAGATGATGTAGCGGCAGGTTGCCAGCGGCAGCCAGAGATAGTCGTCGGAACAGCGCGTGCGCACACCGCGGCCCGCTGGCGGGTGCCACCAGTGCTGCACATCGCCTTCCTTGAACTGGCGCGAGGCGCACAGCAGCAGCTGCGCGCGCAGCAGTTGCGGCGCGGCGTGCACCAGCGCCATTGCATCCTGCAGCTGGTCGCGGAATCCGAAGGCACCACCCGATTGGTAATAGCCACTGCGTCCCCACAGGCGACAGGCGATGACCTGATAAACCAGCCAGCCGTTTACCAGGGCGTCGAGCGATGAGTCCGGTGTCTGCACTTCCACTGCGCCGAGGAGCTGCCGCCATTGGCTAGTGACGGCGGCGAGCGCCACGCGCGCGACACCGGTCTTGCGCAGGCGCAGCACCAGCGCATTGGCCGCTTCGGCGCTGATTGCCGTGCCAAGACGGAAGATGACTTCACGCGACTGGCCGTCGGCCAGATCCAACGGAATCTGGATCGCACCACAGGGATCCATCAGCGCGCCGACACGACCCGACAGGCGGGTGCGCTCCATCGCCGCGGGACGGGCGAGATTGCCGTTGCGTCCGATGAATTCGAGGCGGTCGCCGGTGAGCGTGCGTGCGGGTTCATCGACGTCAAAGAACGACACCCAGTCGCCGAATTCCGGATGGAAGGGATTGCGCGCGAACAGCGCGCCGCTGTGCGGGTCGAGTTCGGTGACCACGTGCATGGCCGATTTCGCCGGCAGATCGCCAAGCACCCATTCGACATAGCCGGTAACCGATAGCGCGCGGTGCCGGCCCGAAGCGTTGCGCACGCGCAGTACGAAGAACTTCACCGCGGCGTCGGCCGCGACATAGACGCGCAGTTCGGTCAGGATGCCGTCTTCCGCGTGCTCGAACACGCTGTAGCCGAAGCCATGCCGCGTGACGTAGTTGCCCGTGCCGCGCGCGGGCAGCAACGTCGGCGACCAGTAGCGGCCGTTGTCCTCGTCGCGCACGTAGAAGGCTTCGCCGGCGACGTCGCTGAGCGGATCGTTGTGCCAGGGGGTCAAGCGGTATTCGTGCGCATTGCTGCGCCAGGTATAACCGGTACCGGCTTCCGACACGACGCAACCGAAGTCCGGATTGGCGATGACGTTGGCCCAGGGCATTGGCGTGGCCTCGCCGGGCCGGCTGACGATGATGTATTCGCGCGCATCGGCGGAATAGCCACCGTGACCGTTGTAGAGCACGAGCGCGGGTTCGGTCGCAAGCGGGGAGGCGGGCGGCGCAGGTCGCGCGGCCTCGTTCGGCACCAGGCGCGGCACCAGGACTTCGGCGGCCGGCCGGCGGCGCAGGTGGTCGCCCAGCCCACCCTTGCGATCGTCGAACACGATGCGCGCCACAGCCAGCAGCAACAGGCGGTCCTCGTGCGATATCTGTTCGCCGGCACGTACGAAGACGCCGCCCGGCCGGTCCAGCAGGCTCGACTCCACACTCGCAGCGACCATGCCCATCAGCGCGTCGCGCAGGTCCAGCCGGTAGCCGGCACGCTCTTCGTTCCAGATGACGAGATCCGCGACCAATCCCTTCATGCGCAGATAGGCGTGCGCCTGCAAGGCTTCGCGCGCCAGCGCCAGGTTGGCAATGTCGCTGATCTGCACCAGCAGTATCGGCAGATCGCCGGAGATCGCATGCGCCCACAGGCCCGGCTGGCCGCGCCGGTTGCGCAATACCAGCTGCGCGTCGGCACGCAGCGAGGGGTGGCTGTAGAGCAGGCGTCCGGCCAGGCGTGCATAGGTCTGCGCCTGGGCTTCGCTGATATTGAGCTGGCGCAGCGCCATCTGGCTGTGCGTCCAGGCAAGGTCAACGACGCGGTCCGCCAGGCGGCGGTCGCGGTATTTGTCCGCCAGTTGCAGGCAGTGTTCGCGGTTGGTGCCGACGCCGACGACCAGGTCTATCTGCGCTGTTGCCTCGGGCGCCACACGAATGCGATGGCGGATCGCAACGATGGGATCGAGCACCGAGCCGTCGGTACCCGACAGCACGGCGCCGCGCTCCAGTGCCGCCGGGCACGTCGTGTCGCGGCGGCGGCCAATGAAAAGCGCGCGGTCGGTTTCATAGGACACGGCAACACTTTCGCCTTCGCGCACGACCAGCAGGTGCATCAGCCAGGGCGGCGTATCGCGCCGGTCACGCGGCCGGCGCGAGCACAGGATCGCGTTGCGCGCTGCCACGATTTCCGTCTGGACGAACAGCTTGCTGAAGGCCGGATGCAGGCTGTCGGCGACGGCGGGCGCCAGCACGACTTCCGCGTAGCTGGTGAACTCGAGCACGCGTTCGGTGGCGGACAGGTTGGTGATGCGCGTGCGGCGCAGCTCGATGTCGTCCTCGGGCGACACGACGATTTCGGTATGTGTCTCCCAATCGCCGTGGCGGCGGCGGTATTCGACACAAGCCTCGGTAAAGATTGCCGCATAGGTCTCGTCGGGGCGCAGCGTGGGTTGGAACGCGGTGGACCACACCTGCCCGCTGTCCACATCGTGCAGATAGGCGTAGCAGCCCCAGGCGTCGCGCGTAGGGTCTTCGCGCCAGCGCGTGAGTGCGATGTCGTGCCAGCGGCTGTAGCCGCCACCGGCGCTGGTCAGCATGACCTGGTAGCGGCCGTTGGACAGCAGTTGCACGGCCGGCGAATCCGGGTCGGGCCGATCGAAGACGCGCAGCGGTATCGAGGGCGTGTCGGCCTGCTCGCGCACGTCCACGAGGCGCGGGTCGCTGGCCGACTGGCCACTCGTACGCGGCACACGCTCCTGCAGCAACAGCAATGCGGATTGCACCTGCGGATCAGCCTCGAAGCGGCGTTGCATGGGGCGGTCCAGCAGCACATGGGCCAGCGCCAGCAAGGTCATGCCCTGGTGATGTGCCATGTAGGAACGGACCACGGCCTGCGATTGCCCTGGCAGCAGCCGTGTGGCGGTGTAGTCGATCGCCTCGTAGTAGCCGTAGTTGCCAAGCCAGCCAAGGTCGCGAAGGCGCTGCAGGTTGGCCGCCGCCGCGTTGGGTGCGGCGAGCAAGGCGAGGGCGGAAGCGTAAGGTGCGATCACCAGTTCCTGCGCCAGGCCGCGCTGCAGGCCCAGGCCCGGCACGCCGAAAGCGCGGTACTGATAGTTGTTGGCCGCATCAGTCAGGTTGTAGCCGCACTCCGATACGCCCCAGGGCACACCGCGCTCGTGGCCGTAGGCGATCTGGCGTGCAACCGCGGCGCGGGCCGTATGCGCCAGCAGCGAACCCGGATACACCGGCATCACCAGGTTCGGCATCAGGTATTCGAACATGGAGCCGCTCCAGGACAGCAGCACCGGCGTGCCGCCGGCCTGCATCAGCAGGCGGCCGAGCGCAAACCAGCCGCGGATCGGAATGCGGCCCTGGGCGATGGCGACGAAGATTCCCAGCCGTGCCTCAGAGGCGAGCAGGTCGTAGTAGCCGCTGTCGCGCCGGTGATCCGTGGCGTTGAAGCCGATGCAGAACAGGTCGCGCGTGCGGTCGTAGAGGAACTCGTAGTCGAGCACCGCGAACTGCGCGGCGCGCGCGGCAAGCCGGTGCAGCCGCTCCGCCTGATCTGCCGTCGGACCCGCGGCCAGCTCAGTCTCGGCGCCAGCGCACTGCAGGACCAGGCTGCGCGCCCAGCCCGCCGGCACTGTCTCGGCCTCATCGGCAGCCAGCGATTGCGCCTGGAGGTGCAGGTCGCGCAGGGCCGTGTGCACCGCCGTATCGTCGACGGCAACATTCGCCGCAGCGATGCACCGTTCCAGCGCGCCCCGGGCCGGTGGCGTCAGCTGGCCGTGCAGCTCCGTTGCCGTGTCGACAGCGCCTTGCAATAGCTGGCGTGGCGATTGCACCGTGGCGACCAGCGCCAGCAGACCCTGGCGCAGCGTCAGCAGGTGGCCAGCGAAATTGCCACTGTCGACCGTGGAAACGTAGCGCGGCTGCAACGGTGCCAGCGTGCGCGTGTCGTACCAGTTGTACAGATGGCCACGGTAGCGCTCAAGGCGGTCCAGCGAATCGAACGCCGCCTCCAGACGCTCGATCAGGTGCTGGCGGGTGAGATAGCCGAAGTCGTAGGCGGCCAGCGTCGCGAGCAGGCCAAGGCCGATGTTGGTCGGCGAGGTGCGGTGCGCCACCACGCCGCAAGGCTGTTCCTGGAAATTGTCTGGTGCCAGCCAGTGGTCGTCGGGGCCGGCGAAGTGTTCGAAGTAGCGCCAGGTGCGGCGCGCAACCTCGCGCAGCACGGGAACATGGCGCGCATCCAGCCGCGTCTCAGCCAGTCGCGGCGCACGGCTCGCCAGCCACGCGGCGAGGGGCGCGATCAGCCACAGCGCGACGAAGGGCAGGGCTACTGCCACGGCGGCAGGCTGGTGCAGCACGATCGCGGCACCGGTCACGACGGACGTCGCCGGCGCGATCGCCATGCGTTGCAGGAAACTGCCGCAGCTATCATCGCCGCCGCGCTGGATAGCGCTGGAAGACACCCACTCCAGCAGCTTGCGGCGCGAGACGTGGCTGCGCCATAGCGTGCGCAGGATGGCGTCGAGCGAGATGCCGGCCTCGTAGGGCAGGCACAGTAACGTGAACGCGCTCTGCCCGAAGCGGCGTGCACCGTTGTGCGATGCCAGCCGCAGGTGTTGTCTCCAGGACGCGTCGGTGGACTTGCGTGCCGTCGCCAGCAGGGTTTCCAGTGCCACGGGCAACAGGGTCAGGAACATCAGGCACGCAGTCCAGCGCACCGGTGCGGCGAGCCCCGTCCAGGCCAGGATCAGCAGCGCCAACAGCGCCGGCGCAACGAGGCTTCGGCGCAGGTTGTCGAAGATCTTCCAGCGCGCCAAGGCCGGCAGCGGATTGCGTTGACGGGTTCCGTCAGCCAGGGGTACGCGCGACCACAGCCAAGGCGTCAGCTGCCAGTCACCGCGGATCCAGCGCTGCCGGCGTTTCATGTCCGCGGCATAGCTCTGCGGAAAACTCTCGAACACGGCCAGGTCGCTCGCGAGGCCGGAACGTGCATAGCAGCCTTCGAGCAGGTCGTGGCTCAGGATGCGATTGTGCGGCATGCGTCCAGCGAGGGAGCGCTCGAACGCGTCGACGTCGTAGATGCCCTTGCCAGTGAAGGAACCCTCGCCGAAGAGATCCTGATACGCGTCGGAAACGGCGCGCGTGTACGGATCCAGACCAAGGTCGCCACCGAACAGCGCGGCGTAGGCCGAGGCGCCGGCCGGCGGCAAGGTCGTGCCGACGCGCGGCTGCAGAATGCCGTAGCCGGCGACCACGCGACCGCTGTGCGGATCCAATCGCGCTTGGTTGAGCGGATGATGCAGCGTGGCAACCAGCTCCTGCGCGGCACCGTGCGGCAATCGCGTGTCTGCATCGAGGGTGATGACATAGCGCACGACGCGCAGGCGCTCGGCCGGGCCGACGATGCACGAGAAGCGTGCGGCGCCGTGCCCCCGCAGCAATGCATTGAGATCGCCGAGCTTGCCGCGCTTGCGTTCCTCGCCCATCCACGCGGCTTCGCTCGGGTTCCAGCGGCGCGGCCGGTGCAGCAGGTAAAACACCGCGCCGTCGGCATCGGCATAGAGCCGGTTGAGGCGTTCGATGCCGGCGACGGCGGCGGCGAGCACGCTCGCGTCGTCCGGGCAGTGCTCCGATGCGGCGTCGGGAAAGTCGGTCAACAGCGCGAAATACAGATTCGCCTGGCGGTTGGCGAGGTAACGGATTTCCAGGTCGTCGACATCGCCCTGGGCCGACTCAGCGTTGGCCAGCAGCGTCGGCACGACGACCAGCGTCGACGCCTCCGGTGGCAGGCCCAGTGAATAGTCCATGCGCGGCAGCGCCTGCGGCGAAGCCAGGTGGGCGGCCAGCCAGTTGACCAGGGTGACACTGAGCTGGCTCGCGACCAACGCAAGCAGCACAACGACGCCGCAGCGGCCGACGAACGTTTCAGGCAGCGGCAGCCACGTCGCCGCCACGCCGACCAGGATCAACGTGATCAGCACAATCGCACAGACGTAGGTCCGCACCGGCAGGTGACGCGGCGTCGGGCGCAAGCCGCAGTTCCCTTGTAGCGCTGCACGCCCGTCGCCGACGAGGTAGTAGCCGACATGTGCCTGCGGTGTGCCAGGTGCCGCGGCGGCGGCGAGTGCGATCGCAGCACCAGCGACATCGGATTCCGTTCTACCTGCCTTGCGTGCGAGGTGTTCGACCGCGTGCCGATAGTCATCGCGAGTCGAGAAATCCATGCCGACGTAGACCTGGGCCGGATCGGTGGCCAGGATCGCCTCGATGTCGCTCAGGCCCTCGACGAAACTACGCCAGTCGGTCGACAGCAGCAGGCGCAGGCTGCCGATGCTGTTGCTGACGGACATCTGGTCGGCAGCCTGCTGCTGATGTTCGGACTGCACCAACTGTTCGATGGTCACGCCGTCTTCCGCCAGACGCTGGGCGAGCCAGGAGACGGGCAGGGCGAGCGAAGCGCTCTGGCCGAGCAGACGCTGCATCAGTTCCGCCACAAACGATGCACTCGCCGGTGGATCGGAACGGGCCATGTCAGCGACGGCGAGGATCAGGCTCTTGGGATCGTGCGCGACGATATCGGCCATGCGCTCGCCCCAGTCGGCGGCAAGATTGCGGTCGCGTCGGTCCTGCGCGACGCGCGTGGCGACGCGGCGCAGGTTCTCGACCAGGGCAAGCCGCAGCATGATGGGGATGGCCCACAGTTCGCCGAGGGTCAGCGGCACTACGCGCTGGTAGGCGGCGACAAAGCGGTGCAGGCTTTCCGGATCGAAGCGGCCGTCGCCGTGGGAAATCGCGTTGAGCGCGATGTCGTAGATGCGCGGCAGATCCGCTGACACGCCATTGACCAGGCGTGGCAATTGCCGGTTGTATTCCTTGGGGAAATGACGCCTGGCCGTGCGCACATGCTCGTCGACCAGGTAGTAGTTGTCGAGCAGCCACTCGCTGGCCGGCGTCACGCGGCGTCCCTCGCGGATTGCCGCGGTGATCAGCGCGCAGGTATCTACGAGCACGGCCTCGTTGTCGGCCAGGCGTGGCAGCAGCCGGTTCGGTGCGGGGCCATGCTGCACGCGATGGAACGCTGCCAGCACGCTGCCGTGTTCTTCCATCTGGTCGGCGCTGAACAGTTCAGCCCGCAGCGGTGGCTCGCTGTCGCCGTCCGGCAGGAAACCACGTGCCGGCGCGCGTAGCGCCGCGTGTAACCATAAGCCCATTTCAACCAGGGCTTTCCTCATGAATGGCACCATGGTTAGCAAGTCGCCCGGTGTTGGTTGCGTTCCATCGCGTGGCGCATCGTGGATTCCCTGGTCGACGCCCCGCCCAGATCATCAACCGATGCACGCTGGTGTCTGAATCCGGTCACGGCGATGGCAAGTAGCGACGCCATTGCTGCTGTCCGTTGCCGACTGCCCCGCGCCGTAGCGGGGGTACGCGATGCCGAAATGGCATGCCGTGTCGGAAACGGCGTCAGTGCGGGCGTCTGGCCGCGGCCCAGGCGCGAACGAGGGCGTCGTAAAGGTGCTCGTAGCTGCGCTGTGCGTAGCAATAGAGACGACCGGAATGGGTGATACCGAAACGCGCCAGTAGGCCGCGCTCGTCCGGGGTGGGACCTGCAGGCGGCAATCGTTCGCTGCCGCGGTACTGGCTGACTGCGGCGGTATCGCGAGCGACTACCGCGGCGCCATCTCCGATCGGCGCCAGATAGCCGCCTTCCGAAAGATAGGCATTGTCGGCAGCGTCGTAGACGCGCTGCTCGGTCAGTGGCATAGGCATATGCATGACAAGAGCCTGCGCGCGCGTGCAGTCCCTGTCGGTGCGGTAGCGCACATGAGGGACGGCCGACATTTGCCCCAAAACGCTCACTTGGCGCATAAGCGATTGAACAATTACGTGAATTTCCATGCGAAAGCCGCGTACGCTCGCGGGCCGCCGGCTATTTCGCGCTTCGCTTGAGAAACCGCCGAACAAACGTCAGCAATGGCGTCCTCTTGACGTTGCCCGCCTCAGGCAGGCTCGGTTCGATTGGAGTTGGCGCGAAGTAGGCCTGTTTGTCCGCGATGTCTCGGGCAAATCCCGAAGCAGCTCGCTGCCGTGACCACGTCTCCGCCCATTCCACCCGATTGCGTTCGATCCAATAGTGCGAGCGGCACGCCAGATTCCAGTTTCCAATTGATGGACTCAGCGAAACGGTTTTCCCGTCATAGGTGAGACGCCATCCGGTTGGCGATAGCGGCGTTACGACCTTCTCGCCGCAACCGCAGCAACACAGGTGCGACGCGCTCTTGTAGCGGATAGAAACGTACAACGTACCTGGCTCCAGCTGCTCTGGCACAAAGTCGACGAACTCATGCGTCAGCGAATGGAGTTTGGTCATGAGCGGTCTTCGCTCGATAGTTTGTTGGTTTCGAGGACGTAGGTTGAGTGATGTTCGCGCTTCAAATCGTGGTAGAACCCAAACAACTTCTTCCACTTAATAACCGCAAGCGTCGCATTAAGCGCGTTGAGGTCGGCGACCTGTATGTTGCGCGAGTAAAAATTCTCGCCAACGGCCGGGGCAAATGAGACGCGTCCGTTGTCTCTCACATGGTCGCGTTTTTCTGGCGTACTCGTGGTGACGCGGAGAATGCCGGTCAATGCATCGTCGCTACGCTCGATTCCCATCCCAACGTCAATGAATGGCACGCCGGCTCGTTCGAGTTCGGCCATGATCACTTCTTTCACCTCTCCGCTGTCCAGGCAGAGAAAAACGAAGTTCATGCTCGACAATTCGCTGACATTCTGCTCGTCAATGCGGTATGTGCGCGGACGAATCCCTTTGCGTAGTTTTCCGTACAGCGCGCTGTAGTACTCGACCTTCTTCATCGGCTTGAGATCGTCGATGCCCAACGCGCCGGGGCAGCGGAAGGCGTTGTGCTGACAGAAGTCGTCGTCGTCAAAGAGATAGATTTCCCGTACGTGCGTTTTGGCGACGAGATCGAGAACGTATCCGCCTGTACCGCCGAGACCGACGATAGCGATCCTGTCCAATCGGAGTTTTGATGATAGTGCTTCGATGCCTGCACGGCTCGATGCAGTATCAAAATAGTGGAACGGCGTGTCATCCTCGCCGTCTGTGGGAATAGGTGGAAATATCCGCGCGGTGACGCTTGGATCGATCGCCTGCGCCTGGTGCACCAGCATCTTCGCGTAGGTTGCCATCTTGAGATAGAAATCCGGGTAAGAGCCATTTGGCTTGCTGGAAAACATGTGCTGGATTTCCAAGCCTTCCGCCAGGAGCTGCCGCGTGCTGTCATGGATGATTTTGTCCAGCGGCTTGCCGTCCTTGTCGCAGGGTACTTCACCGACGAAATAGACTGTATGCGTGGCGGGCGTTGTCGTTCGATCTTGTTGAAGATCCAACACGCAAACCAATGCCCCCCGCTGAATTGTTCGCGCGGACGTGACGTACGGGATGTTGGCAACGACCAAATGTGTACCAACGACCCGTACGTCATACCCTTCGTCGCGCAGACGCTTCAGGTCCGGACTACGATCGACCAGTTTCTGTGACACTGAAAATCATCCCGTTCTTGATGCGCACTGATTGCCCAGCAGTCATGGAACCTTCCGGATTGGGACGCGGGCCCGCTTCGTACTCGACGGTGTAGGTGATAACAATTCCGGGCGGTGGATTCGGGAAGGCCAGGAGCGTGACTTGCTCGAACGAAATCGTCGTTTCGTTCCACAGCTTCTCCTGCGCATTCACCACAATACGAAACTCCTTGTGGCTGTAGAAATGGTCGCCCTGTTTCAGGTCCACCGGATCGTCCGACCGTTCGATCAGCACGTCATCCTGATTGCCGTGCGCTTGCCGGAACAGCTGGCGATTCGCAGCGACGTTGCCGAGCGCATAGAGCGCGTTACCAGTGGTCGGCGTAGGCGACTGGTATTGGTTATGGTCGATGTGAATCCGCACGTCGTGTGGCGGTCGTTCATGCTCTTGGTTCGACATTGCCTGATCCTCGCGTTCAATTCGTTTACCGCAAATCCGCAGATTAGCGGATCTGCCGAGCACGGTACGCCAGTTTCGGCTCGATTGCAAGCAAAAGGGGGCGGAGGTTTTAGATCCTCAGCGCGAAGTCGATACGTGCCAGCAACTTCAGGCGGTGCGCACGCACCTGTGCGGCATCGGAGGACACCTGGAACCGAGCGCACATCGCCTGCACTAGCGCTCGACCATACGTTGAATCAACAACGAGGTCGCCGAAGGACGGCGGCGGAGTCTGGATGGCAACCTCCTTGGCAAGACGGCGAACGTGCGATGCCGGCATCAGCAACGCACCGCACGCATGCCCCGCCTGCCATTCCATCCAATCCACCTGGGGCGCATCGAGGATATTTTCCCGCTTGCAGACTTGTTTGTCGTCGTTGCGTGGAGCACTTGGGAACAACCCGCCACCGGCGCGCTGATCAAACAGCCAAGTATGAAACAGGACATGTCCAAGTTCATGCGTCAGCGTCGTGCGAAGCCGATTTTCCCGTGCGGCGTCGTTGGTGAGGTCCTGGTGGATGCGAACCGTGGGGCGTTGACGGGGCAGAAATTCGGTAACGCCTTCCACGCCATCGCCGTAGGCGGCAGTAAGGTCGGCGTAGGAATCGAAATCCGAAACGTGCTGTTCGATCAGCTTCGTAAGGTCGTCGGTGGAAACTGGAAAGGACACTTTCCCGTAAAGGGACCGAAGAAATCCGCCCATCGTCCGTTCGCACTCGATGTCGAGTTCGTTGCCCTCGTAGAACGGGCGCTGTGCAAATCGGCCGGTGGGATCAGGAATCAGCTTCACGATCTAGCGGGTCTTCCCTGCCTGTTTTCGGAACGCCGTGACCAAGGTGGCGAAGTCTTGTTCCGACTTAATTTGTCGCCGCAGACTTTCCGGCCACCGATCGGCCAGGAAGGCCAAATAGTCGGCGTTTAGCTCCAAAACCTTGGAGAATTGCTGAACAAGTTGTTCCGACGACGGACTGCGACGGTCGTGCTCAATGTCGTTCAGATACTGCGGCGAAATCGATTTCAGCATGCCGGAGTCCTCCACGAGCTTCACTCGCTCAGCCAGCTCTTTCTGGCTGTACCCCTTGGCGCGCCGGGCGGCGGAAATCACGGATCCAAAGGTTTCGGTCGTGGCCATAACGATCTCGACTAGGCGGGTTAGCATATCCGCAGATATGCAGATTACGGTAGTGCGGTTAGTCACAACTTTCGTCGTAAGGCCCGGCGGTTATGCCCGAACCCTTCCGAAACGACGCCACCACTTCCCCAATGGCCAAGGCGCGGCCAGCTTCTCGCGCCGCCAACTGCTCGGCCTCCTGTCGCGCTCGTCGTTCGACCGCCAAAACAGTCTCCCGCGCCGCGAGGTCGGCCTTTAGCACCTCGATTGCTTCTGTTGCGGTTTCCCAGGCCTTCTTTACGGTTTGCAGCTCCACCGAGACCGTCTTCGCGTCCGCCAGGTCACGGTCCCGCTGCCGGAGGTCGGCTCGCAGCTGGCGAAGTTCACGATCATTCTGCGCGGACAATTCGGCCAGCCGGGCATTGTCGCGATTGAGTTTGAGAATTTCGTGGTTTTTGGCCACCCCCGCGTCCGACGCCTGACGCAACGCCAGCTGCAGCTCTTGCACCTGATGTTCATGGCGCCGGTGCTCCTGGTCTCGCTGTTCCTTCGTGGCGGTCCTGAAGTGTTCCAGGGCGTCCCGCGCATTCCGATGCTTGTCTTCAAGGGACGCCACGTGACTATCGCGCTCCGCTAATCGTGCGGACAAGCCGGCGACACGCTCCTCAAGCTGGCGGTTCTGCGTGCTTGATTCGCTCAAGGCCTTTTGCGCAGCCGCGTGGGCTGCTTGTTCCGCCTTAAGGGTGACGTCGGTCCGCTCCAGCTGGGCGGCGAAGGTTTGCCGCTCTCCGAGCGCTTGGTTGACCTGATCTCGCGCTTCCGCCAATGCGGCATCGCAGGCGGCTTGAGCCTGTTTGACGCGCTCGGCCGCCTCGTCCTCCAGCTGCTGAGCGAGTCGCTGAACTGTTTCAGCCAACGAGTCGCTGATGGCTACTTTCGTCCGCGGTGTTGCCTCGGCTTGGATGGCCTGCAGGTGCTTCAATATCGTTGTATTGGATCCGCTTCCGATTACCCCCCGAATGGCCTCCACCGTCGGCTGTTTTCCCTTTGCTAACAGTTGGTTACGAGCATTCTCGACGTCCGTTCGGTACACCCCGCCTCGTGCCATGATCACCTCGCTCGGTGTTTATCGTAAGCCATTACATTGCACTACATTACGTATTTTTCTGTCGGCAAATCACCCGAAAACTCTGAATTTCTCACATCGGATAATTGGACGTTATCCGGTGTTAGGCCATCCAACTGGCCCCTGAACCGCCAAATGCGTTACGAATCAGCAATCAACTCAGGTGCCGGAACTGCTGGACGGCCGGATAGCTGGCATGCGGATTGTGGTACACGACTGCCGGCCCACTGCTTACCGTTAGGTGGTCGGAACTCTCGATGACGTCCGCGCAACGGAAGATCACCGTGGATAGTTGTGGTTGCTGGAAAAGACGCCCCAGCACGCTTCGCATGCCCTCCGATTCCTCAAACACGGTGCGGTCAGAAATTCCTGAAAACTTGACCACCAAGACGCCAGCGCGATCACTACCCAGCTGCAGCTTCACTTTGGCCTTGAGCGTTGAATAGAGGTGATCCCGCAGGTCAAAGCCGGTCCGTCGCGGAGTACTGCAACGCATCGCGACTGCCTCGACCCCGCTTCCGTTACGTTGTTTGGTGCAAACGCAGGTGAACTGACCCGGCTCGGTCCCGCGACGAAGCGCCGCCACATCCTTGGCAGTGAGCTCCGGACTTGGCGAGGGTTGGATCTGCCAGCGGACGCCGACCGTTGGACCCAATTCGAAATCGGCGGTGCCCGCTTCAATGGCCTCGCGGAGCGTCCGACGCCATCCTTTGACCTGCGAACTATCGAACACGTACCCGTCTCGGATTTCGAGATTGACCTCTCCCCACCGATTTTGGGCTGCGAGTACTTCGTACACCACGTCGCACAAAGAAGTGACCGCCGGCGACTTGGCCACTTGCGAAAAGTCGGTGCCGAAATGGCGACATTCGACGTCAAAGTCCTGGCCGCCGCCGCTTACTCGAAACTCCGGACCTCGGATCTGCCCAGGCTCTGGCCAGATCAGGTGGAAACCGCGGAGGTAGTACTGCCAGGCCGTACGCAACTCGTGCATGTAATCCAAGTGCGTATCGAGCAGCAGATCTCGCGCGTATTTGGCCCGAACCGCGGGCGACATCAGGCCATGGAGACTCGACAACAGCAGGCCGTCGCCCGCCAACAACTGAAAGTCGATTGGGTATTGGCGCAGCGTGCGCAGCCCGCCCAGTGTGGCGGCGTCGTATTCCCTGACTGCAAAAAGCCAAGGGCGACGCTCCATCGCTAGGTGCCGGTAGCAAAGCCCATGGTGAGAGAGCTCATCATCGAGCCGTCGCTGCGAGTTCGCCAACGCCTGATGCCCTAAGAACCCCTTAAGCAATCGAACATAGCGCGGCACGTCAGCGGGATAGACGGCATTGTTCCGCGAGCTGACCCGGATTCGCATGGCCAACACCCTTGGCGATACCCGCCGCACTATGCCATACGTCTACTGATTCATCCGATCGGGCATCGTCGGAAACCGGCCCTACAGCAGCAAGGCGAGTTCCCTATCGCGGTAGTGGCACTGCGCGCCGCAAATCCAAGGCGGTCCAGAGACGTGACGTTATTGCGGCGTTCGTGTTGGCGGCGACACCACCCACAGAGGGGCCGTACAGCAATCGTAAAACGGCGCTATACCGTTGAATGTCGATGCGGGCATGGCTGTCGGATCCTCTCGGATTACGGTGACATCGATTTTCAGCGATCCACAGTAGGTGTCGCGTACGACCATGCCAGTTGCCTGAGCCACCGGCTCAGCGTCACCCGCCATTTCAATCCCCAGAAGCAGCGAGGGCTCTCCGCCTTCGTATAGTCCTTTAAGCTGAGTAAGGTACGCTTTCTCCACAGTGGGAAACTGACTGAAGAGCTTTCCCAATGCTTCCAGCATCGCGGTCGGCGTTTCGGTGACGGCGCTCACCACCACTTCTCGTTTGGTTTCCAACCGAAACGCTTCTGTCTTCCCGATCGTTCCGGTAGTAAGTAGGCCACCCACGTCATCCGGCGTCAGTTCAAGGTTGAACTCACTGTGGGGATTCAGGTGTAGCAGCGCACCCCGTGTGAGGGCGAGAAAGGTCGGAACTTCGAGTACTAGGCACTTGGCACCCTGCGGGATGGCATCGAATAGTGTCTTGGCAGACGTGAAGAAAGGGATCGCAGATTGTCCGTCGACACGCCGCCACTGAACGAACCGAATAACGTCATTACCCTGAGCGTTGGGAACGATCGGTTTGTCCGGCACCAAGACCAACACACGGCTCTCCAACAGCTGCCGATAAAATGCCGGCCGCCAGGCCGGTTCCGCGCAAGCCTTCATCATCAAGGCTTCCAATGCCGAGTTGTCAGGGCAGTCTTGCGTCATCTCAATCTTCATTGGGCAGAAATTCCACCTGTCAACGGGCGCGCATGAAGCCAGTGTTGCTCTAGCGCGCCGCGACGGAGCGCGTCAACGCTTCAAGCGATGGGCGTTCGGTGTAGTACTGCTCCCCGAGGCCCGTTACCGTCTCGGAAAAGATCACGGCAATCGCACTTCGCGGCAATTCCCAAGGCCGTGGCATCCCGCGGATCATCCAACCTTCAGTCGATGCGCGTCGTACGTAGTTGTGGATCGCGGCCGAGAAAGCGTGCCCAGGCTTGCAGACTCTTGGGAGCGCTCGCCGTTGTTCAAAGGCGAGCGATCGAAGCGCAATGTGCACAAGATACATAATCTGTTGGACGCTGAACTTTGCCAGTCCGGCCTGCAGCGCGTCCGTCGCATCGTTCGCCCAATTCGGATTGAACCCCGTGTCCGCCAGCGCGCAGCGGGCATATTCGGCGACTTCCGCTAGCGCCAAGCCTTCCCAAACGGCAGTCCACGTTTCTAACGTGCCAGAGCACGCGTCGACTTCGTCGTCCCCAATCTGAAGAGCTGCGACGGTCGAGGCTGGCGATCGGAGAATCCGCCAGCTGACATTTTCGAACCCCTGCGAGAGCCAGTCCCGGGAGTACAACCAATCCTCCGCCCAGGACAGGGACAGCTCCGGTTCGATGTAACCCAAGCTCTGCAACGCCAGAAGCATCCGTTGTGCGAAACGGTCATGCGGCGCCAGTGGCTCCTTCAAATCAGCCAGCGGCAATAGCCGTGTGCGTGACCGGTCTGCACCTGCCCGCATGGCAGAGGCGAAATACAAATCGGCAGTGAGATTCGTCGCTCCCACAGCGTTACTTCACAGCTCGGTGGAATGGCATGGCTTAGGCCCCCAACAGCCTCTGTAGATTGGAAATCCCTTTCAAATGAACACTATAGATTGTAGTCCTATAGGGTTCAATCGGTTGTCATCCGCGAATTCCCGAGAGTTCACGGATGCCGACCAAACGCTCCCTTCCTGCTGCGCTCAAACTTGCCCGCAAAGCACGGGGCTTGAGCCAGGAGGCGTTTGCGGACGTGTCCAGCCGCACGTACATGAGCACGTTGGAGCGCGGCATGAAGAGCCCGACGCTCAGCAAACTCACGGCCATAAGCCAGGTTCTGTCGATTCATCCGATGACGCTTCTGGCCCTTTCGTATGCTGGCGAAAGTGCTAGCGAACTCGACAATCTTCTCGCCAAGATCCGCCGCGAATTCACGGCCATCACCGGGAAATCCTGAAAGTCAGTTCACGCTTGTGATTCCGGCGTGTGAGCGGCAGTTTCCGCGCATTGCCTTGTCTGGCTGAGCCGATTGCGTCTACCGTTGATGCGACGACGTAGACACGATCTGTGAAGAGCCGAGCATTTCGCGATGAGTGACCTTGTAATCGAATTCGAGTCGCGCTTGACGGACCGCTATGGGGAGTTTGTTCCGCCGTCCTCGCTCTGGAAGGAGCTCGGTTTCGCGACTCCGGCGTCGTTCCGAAAAGCCCTGTCGCAGAATCGCGTCGAGGTGGAAGTGTTCGATATTTCGGGGCGCCGCGGGTCGTTTGCGCGTGCTCGCGATGTCGCCCGTTGGCAGGCGACTGTGTATTCCACGCGGCGACGGCACGCGACGACCCAGTAGGCCTGCTGAACCGTCGAGGGTGCCAACCACATGCCGTGAGCCGCCGCCCTGGAAAGGCAGCCTGGACGCCTCTAGCCGTCGCCAGCGCTGCTGCCGGTTACCTGGAGGTCGGGAGCGTGTCGGGGCAACCCCTCCGCCGCCAGGGCGATGAATGTGCCTGGCCAGCGAGATCAGCGTCATCGTGCCGGGAAGACAGTGGACGCCGCTCCTTATACGGCACCGCGCACTAAGGAAGGTCTGAACAAGTCCGACCCGATTGTGTTGAGATAGTACCCTCCCACACAAAGGCACGCGCATGGACCAGATGAGCTTCGGCGACTCCGAGTATGCGAGCAAGCGCAAACGGACCCGCCGCGAGGTGTTTCTGGCAGAGATGGAGCAGGTTATTCCCTGGACGATCCTGCTGAACTTGATCGAGCCGGTGTATCCGAAGGCTGGCAATGGGCGGCGACCGTATCCGCTGAAGGTGATGCTGAAGATTCATCTGATGCAGAACTGGTTCGGGCTGAGCGACCCGGCGATGGAAGAAGCGCTGTACGAGATCGCGTCGATGCGCCAGTTCGCGAGCCTATCGTTGACGAAGCCGATCCCGGACGAGACGACGATTCTCAATTTCCGGAGGTTGCTGGAAACCTACGAGCTGGGTGCCGAGATTCTGGCTCGAGTGAACGGCTATCTGTCGCGCAAAGGGCTGATGCTCAAGCGCGGAACGATGGTGGACGCCACGATCATCGCAGCACCGAGCTCGACGAAGAACGCCGGAGGTGAACGAGATCCGGAGATGCATCAGACGAAGAAGGGGAATGAGTGGTTCTTCGGCATGAAGGCGCACATTGGCGTGGATGTCGACTCCGGACTGGTGCACACGGTGACGACAACCGCAGCGAACGAAGCGGATGTGAATGAAGCGGAGTATCTGCTGCACGGCAAGGAAAGCGTGGTCTATGCCGATGCCGGTTACACGGGCGCGGACAAGCATTCGTCGCGCCGAGGATTGGACTGGCAGATTGCTCGTCGACGCAGCAGCGTGAAGGCAATGCCGGAAGGACGCCAGAAGCGTGCGATCGAGAAAGCGGAGAAGCGCAAGGCGAGTATTCGCGCGCGCGTGGAGCACCCGTTCCGTGTCGTGAAGCGTCAGTTCGGCTACGTGAAGGTGCGCTTCAAGGGACTGGCGAAGAACACGGCGCAGATCCTGACGCTGTTCGCGCTATCGAATCTGTGGATGGCGCGAAAGCGATTGCTGGCGATGACGGGCGAGTTGCGTCCGAAGGTGGCATAGCGCGTTAAAAAGGCTGCTATTTGCAGCCTTTGCAAAGCAATCTCGTTCGCTCTGAACCGATTTTCATCACCACCGGCATGCGACCGAGTCTTCAGACAAGCAGTTTTCGAGGCTTGTTCAGACTTTCCCTAAGGGGCCACCGCCACAGATGTCGACGGCGGTGGCAAATAGTGTGGGAATCCACTCCGATCCGGCGAATCGCGGTGCGGAATAGCCGAACCAAGTGCTGAATCAGGGGTGATCTTGTTTTCCGTGCAATTTGTGGCGACCTAGCCAAAAAAGCTAGCCGAATCAGCTCACTAGATTTGAGCGCGATCCGAGGCCCGTTGTTTTTCGTGCAGTTTGTGGCGACCTGGGAGCGGTCGCTATCACCAGCCCCCGCGTTGCCTGCCAACCCGCTGCGCTCGTATTCTGGCTGCTCGGATCTGGTCGGAGACACAGATGTCGAGCTACCTGAGTCGATTCATCGGCGCGGATCGCTTGCCGCGCAACCTGCCGGCGTTTGACATCGATGTGTACTTCCGCCTGCCGGCAGACACCATCCAGGCTATTCGGGACCGATTTCACGCCGACCGCTTGCCCGGCGTCGAGAATCGAATGGTGGCGATGGCGGCGCAGATTGTCTTCCTGCGCACCACCGGGCGTGCGCTCGACAACGCCCCGCTACTCCCACCCGCATTGCTTCGAGCACTCGGTGCCGCGTTGCAGGTGCAGCCGCCATCGATCGCCTCCCTGCGCTCGATCTACAAGCGCCGCGAGACCGCCTCCGAGCATCAACGTTGGGCACGTCGGCACCTGGGTATCGCTGACGTCTCCAAGGACATGCTCGCGCAGTTGTCGAGCGTCCTGTCGACGCATGCCGGCGATGTCGCGTCGATCGATGAATTGGTGACGGCGGGCGCGCACTGGCTGTATGACCAGAAGGTGCTCATCCCTGCCGACCGTGCGCTGCGGGATCTGGCGCGCGACGCGTTCGCAGGGATCGAACGTGCTGCGGTCCGCACCATCACGACGGTCATCCCGGCCGATCAGCGTCAAGCCTGTCGAAAAGCCCTCTTCGCCACCCGCGGCGATGCGGGCATGACGGTACTCGAGTGGTTGAAGACGCCGCCGCGCCGGCATAGTCCTTCGACGCTCAACGAGACGTTGGCCAAGATCGACTTTCTGAAGACGTTGCACGTCCACGAGTGGGACTTGCTGGCTATCCCCCTCGCGCGGCAGCGCGCCTACGCGCAAGCGATTGCCGGCCGGCCACCGTCCGAGTCCCGTCGTCGCAAGGACAATACCCAGTTGCTGGAAGTGATCTGCTTCCTGCGAATGACCCTGCTGGATCTCACCGACAGCGCATTGTTCCAAACCGGCCGGCGGATTGGCGATTTCTCGCGCCAGGCCTCCGGAAAGACGCAGTCGCGGCAAGCCCAGCGCTCCGGGGACTACCGCGCCGGCTTGGCCAGCATCAAAGACCTGGTGAGTGATGCGACCCGGACCCCGGAGCAGCGACTGGCCGCGATCACCGAGGTGCTGGACGCACTCGGCGATCTGTCCCCCAACAGCCATGCGGCAGTCGTCCGCGAGGCGCTGTCGGATGATCCGGTGCGCGTGCACTCCTTGCTGTCGGCGGTCTCGAACCTGGAATTTCGAGGACGACCCAACGACCGGTCGTTGAACCATTTGCAGCAACTTCGGCAATGGGGCGCGGCCGGTGTGAACGCGATACCGGCGGACCAGAAGATGGCCGTCTCCAAGGTTTGGGATCCGCTCGTCAATGCTAGCGATCGCCGCCGCGCGTTTCGGGCGCTGGAAGCCTGCACCGCGTTGGAGCTGCGCAAGGGTCTGCGCCGCGGCTCGATCTGGATCGACCACAGCCTTACCTTCCGCGAGCGCGAGCAGATGCTGATTCCTCGCGACCAATGGGAACGCGAGAAGTCGCAGTATCTGAGCGCGCTGTCACTGCCGGCCGATCCCGACGCCTATGTCAACCCGATTTTGAAGCTGGTCGAAGCGGGACTGGCAGCGGTCGTCGAGGCCAAGAACGATGGCGCCGTATCGATCGATGCGCAGGGCATGCTCCGGCTACCGGCGATGGATCCGCTGCCGGATGAAGTCGAACCGCAACGACTGCGCGACCTGATGTACCGGCAGATCGGCAGCGTCCAGTTTCCGGACCTGATCCTGGACATCGACGCGTTGGTGAATTTCAGCGAGGTGCTGCTCGGCCGGCGCGCCGTCGACGAACACGAGCTTGTGGCGGTCTATGCGGCGCTCTTCGCGCACGGCACCGAAATCGATGCCAAGAGCGTGGCCGCGATGATTCCGCAACTGAACCCGGGCCATGTCGCCGGGGCGATGCGGGCCCTGGAGTCGCCGGGCCGCCTGCAGCGGGCGAACCGACAGGTGGTGGAGTTCCAGCGCCAGCACGCGATCGCGGCGCTGTGGGGCACCGGGAGCCTGGGCTCAAGCGACATGATGAGCATCGATGCGTCGCGCAACCTGTGGAACGCGCGCGTGGATCCGCGCCGGCGCACGTACGCGGTTGGTGTCTACACACACCTGCTCGACCACCACGGCATTGTGTACAACCAGCCCGTGGTGTTGAACGAACGCCAGGCGGGGCCCGCAATCGAAGGCGTGGTGCAGCACAACGCGACGAACGAAGGAACTCGGTTGCAGCGACTCGCGGTCGATACGCACGGCTATACGTACCCGGGCATGACCTTCGCGAAGCTGCTCGGCTTTGACCTGTGTCCGCGCCTGAAGAACCTCGCCGAGCGCAAGCTGTTCCTGCCGCGTCGGATGGATACGCCGGAAGGGTTGGAGCGCGTGGTGATCCGCGACGTGTCGCTCAAAGCGATTCGGACGGGCTGGGACGAGATGATGCGTGTAGCCGCGTCCATCCTGAGTGGCCGAGTGAGTGCCACGGTGATGCTGCAACGTCTGGGCAGCGCGGCCGACGACGATCCGGTGCGCCGTGCGGCCGAGCAGTTGGGTCGCTTGCTACGCACGGCCTATTTGTGCGACTACTTTTCCAATCCTGCCTTTCGCCGCGAAATCCACACGGTTCTTAACCGCGGCGAGTCGGTCCACCAGCTGCAGCGGACGGTTTACACCGGCAAGATCGCGCCCGAACGCGGACGGCGGCGCGACGAGCTGGTGGCGATCTCCGGCGCGCATACGCTGTTGACGAATGTGGTCGTGGCGTGGAACACCCATCGCATGCAAGCCGTCGTCGATCGGTGGCGCAAAGCCGGACAGACGGTCGAGGACACCTGGCTTGCGCGGATGGGGCCGGCCCACTCGAGCCACATCAACTTTCGCGGGCTGTTTCGCTTCGGCATCGACCGGTATCGCGAGATGCTGATCCAAGCGCGCTCAACATCGCGCCGCTCGGCGTAGTCAATGCGGCGGGTCGCCATTGCGGCGAGCCAACATCCGGGCAAAATTCGATCATAGGCACGGCTCGCGCCGTTTTCGTGGCCTACCGGTCCTGTCCGATGGCCGGCAAAGCGGTTTCGATGCGCCGCTGCGCGAAGCCAGCACCGCCGTCGATGTAGCGCATGGCCGAGTGGATGTCGCGCCAGCCGACGTATTCCATCAGCGTCTTGACGTCCCAGCCGTTGTCGTTGGCCCAGCCGGCGAAGCCGCGGCGCAGCGAATGGCTGCTGTAGGTCGCGGTGTCGGCGACACCGGCGGCCGCGAACACGCTGCGCAACACACGAATCAGGCTGTTGGGGTGCAGCGCGTCGTCGGCCAGGTGTCCCCAGCGGTCGATGCGCCGGAACACCGGCCCCGCCGTGAGCGAGGACACCTCGAGCCACGTTGTAACGGCCGCGACAGGACACCAACGCGTGAGCGCCGGCACTTTGTAGGTCGTGCCGGCGTTCTGGCGATCGCCCTTGGTGCGTGCCAAAAAGCACGTCATGCCCTGGCCGGGAACGACCTGCAGATGCTCCACGCGAAGACGCAGCAGTTCGTCGCCCCGGAAGCCGCGCCAGAACCCGAGCAGGATCAGGGCGCGGTCGCGCCGATGGCGCAGCGCGTCGGCCGGCCGTGCGGTCCGATCGGCCAGCGCAGCCGCGTGGTCGAGCCCATCGGTGATGCCGGCGAGCTGCTCGAGCTGTAGCGGCGTGGCGCGCTTCTCCAGGGCTGGGTGCAGCGCCTGGATGCCCTTCATGACCTGGCGCACGTGCGGCGTGCGCGTGGGGTCGGCGAAGCCGTGCGTGGTGTGCCATTGCGCAAGCGCCGCGAGACGGTGCTTGAGCGTGTTGATGGCGAGCGTCCCGGCGTAGTCGGCGAGATAGCGTGCGACGCTATCGGCGGTGGCCGGCAGATGGCCACCCCAGTCGACTTCAAAATGGCGTGTCGCGGCCTCGTAGCTGCGGCGCGTATTCGCGCGCGTGGCGGCTTCCAGGTACTGCTCGACGCGATTCATGCATCGATACCCGGTCGGTGCACCGCGGGGCGGCGGCTCCCTTTCGATGCCGGCGTGGCGTTCGGCACGGTGCGGTCCGCCGGCGCCTGCAGGTCGCTCAGGATCGCGCAGCGCGCCCGGGCGCCGCCGGCGCAGCCTTCGATGGTGCGCGCGAGTTCCTGGGCCATGCGTTGCAGGGCCTGGATGCGTCCCTGGATGTCGGCCAGGTGCTCGCGTGCCAGCCGGTCGACATCGGCGCACGACATATCGGTCTGCTCGGCCAGGGCCAGCAGGCTCTGGATTTCCTCGAGACTGAAACCGAGTTCGCGACCGCGCGTGATGAAACGCAGCCGCTCGACCTCGGCGTGGGTGTAGTCGCGGTAGCCATTGTCACGGCGGGCGGCCTTGGACAAGAGGCCGATGCGCTCGTAGTAGCGGATCGTTTCGAGGTGGCAGCCGCTGGCGGCGGCCGCTTCGCTGATCTTCATCGACTTGACTCCGGAGCGACTACGGACTTTAGGCTAGCGCCCTTCGAAGCCCCTGACCAGGGGTGTCCGGGGGTCGATCCATGCTCGTCATTGCCATGCGCTACGGCGCCTATCCCCTCGTCATAGGCGCGATGGCGATGGCCGCCACGCTCGTGTTCCTCGGCGTCGTGCCGGCGTGGCCGACGCTGCTCGTCGCCGCGGCCGCGGGCATTGGCGCGGTGGCGCTGCTGGAGCGCCTGCAGCCGTTCGAGCGCGCCTGGCAGCGCGACCACGGCGACACGCGCGCGGATCGGCTGCATGGCCTGGTCAACTTCGCACTCCTGGCCGGCGCCGCCTACGCGCTGCACGCGTTGCGTACGGTCATCCCGGCAGGCGTGGCATGGCCTACCACTTGGCCGGCGTGGATACAGTGCCTTCTGGCCGGCGCGATCGTCGATCTGGGCCTGTACGCGATGCACCGCGTGAGCCACCGCTTCGCGTGGGCCTGGCGCCTACACGCGATCCATCACAGCGCCGAGCGCTTGTACTGGCTCAACGGCGAACGCCGGCATCCGCTGAGCGCGCTGCTGATGGCCGGCCCCGGCCTGCTCGTAGTCGTAACGCTGGGCGCACCGGCGCTGGTCGTGAGCGCGTGGCTAGCGCTGTTGAGCGTGCACCTGGCGTTCCAGCACGCCAACGTCGACTACTCGGTCGGGCCGCTGCGGCGCTGGCTCGGAACGGCCGAACTGCATCGCTGGCACCACAAGCGCGAGTACGAGGACGCGCAGGTCAATTTTGGCGAGTTCTGGCTGGTCTGGGACCGTCTTTTCGGCACGTTTCTCGATCGTCCCGGCCACGTCGGTGCCGGCGACGTGGGATTGCGTGAGGACGCCGTTCCGGCGGCCTATGGCGCGCAGCTGCGCTGGCCCTTCCGAGCGGCACCCACACCGATCCTTCCGCGGGATGCTGCATTCCAGGCCGCGTTGGCGCAGGGCGACGCGGCGCTCGACGCCGGCGATGCCGCGACAGCCTATGCCGCGTTCGAGCGCGCTCACGTGCTGGGACAACCGCGCACACGAACGCATGTCCGCAGCCATGTGGCGTTCCTGCGGTGGGCCATCCGGCAACGGGATGCGCGGGAAATTGTCGGCCAGCTGCTGCGCATCGCGGCGGCCGCACTCTTTACCTGGCTATGGATGCCGCGCGGCAATACCGGCGGCGCTCGCGTCAGCGCGTTCCGGCGCATGCCGATTCCCACCGACCTCACGAAATTGACCGAAGGAAATTCCCGATGAGTGATTGCGGCTGCCATGCCGAGGCGAACACGGCCGCCGAGCGCCGCGTGCTATGGATTGCGCTGGCGCTCAACGCCGCGATGGCCGTCATCGGCTCGCTGGCCGGTTGGTGGGCGCAATCGACGGGCCTGCTGGCCGACGCACTTGACATGCTCTCGGACGCCACGGCCTATGCGATTGGTCTCGCCGCGATCGGCCGCAGCGCGCGGTTCAAACAACGCGCCGCGGGTGTCAGCGGCAGCCTGTTGCTGCTGCTGGGTATCGGCGTTTTAGTCGAGGTCGGCCGCCGGGCGTGGTTCGGCAGCGAGCCGATCGGCTGGCCCATCGTCGCCACGGCGCTCGTGTCGCTGGCCGTCAATCTCACCGTGCTACGCCTGCTGCGGCCGTTCCGCACCGGCGAAGTGCATTTGCGCGCAACCTGGATTTTTACCCGCGCCGACGTCGTGGCGAATATCGGTGTAGTCGTTTCCGGCGTGCTGATCCTCGCGACCGGGTGGCGTTACCCGGACCTCGTGGTCGGCGCGCTGATCGGCCTGTACGTGTGCAAGGAAGCGCTGGAAATTTTGTCCGAGGCGCGAGACGCCGGCAGGACGCACGCGGTGCCCGAGGAGCGTTCCTGATGGATGCGTCATTGCTCCACCGCCGGCGTTGGCGGCGTGTTGTTGCGGGCGCCTGGCTCCTGCTGGCGACGGCATCGGCCGTGGCCGACGTGGGCTCGGCGCCAGCTTCCGCCGTGTCCGAAAAGACGGTATTGACGCTCGATCAGGCGATCGGCCGTGTCGTCGCCGTGCACCCGGATCTCGCGATCTTCCGCTACACCGAAACCGGTCTTCGTGCGGCGGCCGACACCGCGGCGCAGCGCCCCGCGTTGACCGTCGGCGCAACGCTGGAGAACGCGTTTGGAACCGGCGCCGCCTCGGGCGTTCACGGTGCCGAATTCACGCTGACGCTCGCGTCCGTGCTCGAACGCGGCGGCAAGCGTGCGGCACGCCAGGCGCTGGCCACCAGCCGCATCGATGCGTTGGCGCTGACGCGGGAAGCCAAGCGCCTGGACCTCTTGGCCGAGGTGGCGCGGCGCTACCTCGATGTGGTCGCGGCGCAGGCGCAGGTCGCCATCGGCGATGCTGACGTCGCCCAGCGTGCGCGCACCGTCACGGCCGCGGCGCAGCGCCTGAAGGCCGGTGCCTCACCCGAGTCGGCGCGACTCACCGCTGAGGCTCTGCAGGCGCGCGCCGAGCTGGAACGCGATCGCGCCCGCGCGAATGTCACCGCGGCGCGCCGGCGCCTGGTGCTGCTCTGGGGGGAACGCGAGGACAGCCCGATCGAGGTCGGTGGCGATCCGCGCGCGCTGCCGGCGTTGCCCGCGTTCGCCACGATCGCCGCGCAACTGGAGCGCACGCCGGAACTGCAGCGCTTCGCGGACGAGACCCGCATTCGCGAGGCGCGCCTGCAATTGGCGCGCAGCGCACGCACGCCGGATCTGGAATGGCAGGTCGGTGTCCGGCGCCTGCAGGACGGCGCTGACTGGGGGCTGGTCGGCAGTGTGTCGATGCCGCTCGGTAGCGCACGGCGCGCCGAACCGGATATCCGCGCGGCCACCGCCGAACGCGAAGCGCTCGCCCTCGAGCGCGAGTCGAGCGAGCTGACGCTGTACGCCACGCTCGCCCAGGCCTACGGCCAGTTCGCCGCCGGCAAGGCCGAGGTCGAGCGCAGCCGCGACGATCTGCTGCCGCGCCTGCAGCGAGCGGAAGCGGCGGCCGAGCGCGCCTACCGCGCCGGCGCCTTGAGCTACCTGGAATGGGCGCAGGTGCAAAGCGAGACCACCGCGGCCCGCCAGCAGCAGCTCAGCGCCGCGATCGACGCGCAGCGTGCCCTGATCGAAATCCAACGCCTGACCGGCGAACCCCTGACCGCCGACCCCGACAAGGAAGCGACACCATGATGGTCCGTCATCGATTCTGCCTCGCGGCCGCCGCCTTGGTCATCGGCTTGGCCGGTTGTCAGCGCGAGGCGCCTAGCGCGGCGGCGGCGGCCGCAACCGCCGAGGCTCACGGCGAGCACGAGGAGCACGAAGAACACGGGGAAGCCACACGCACGCGCATCGCCGCAGCGATGGCACAGTCCTCCGGTATCCGCACCGCGCCGGCCGGCGCCGGCGTGATTCATGACGAGCATGCCGTACAAGGTCTGCTCGTGCCGATCGAAGGGCGCTACGCCCGCGTCGTGGCCCGCTTTCCGGGGCCAGTGCGCGCCGTGCGCGCCGGCATCGGCGAAACGGTGAAGGCGGGCCAGACGCTGGCGGTCGTCGAGAGCAACGTCAGCCTTTCCGAGTATGCCGTGACGGCGCCGATTGCCGGCACGGTGCTGGCGCGCAACGTCACAGTGGGGGATCTCGCCGGCGACAAGCCGCTCTTCGAGATCGCCGATCTCTCCGCACTCTGGGTCGACGTACACCTCTTCGGTGCCGACGCCCAGCACATCCGCCCGGGTCATACCGTGACCGTGGCGCGACTCGCCGACGGCGCGACCGTGACGACCACGCTCGACCGGATTCTTCCCAGTACGGCAACGGCGAGCCAGAGCACGATCGCGCGTGCCACCTTGCGCAACACCGATGGCGACTGGCGGCCCGGCGCGGCCGTGCGTGCCCGCGTCAGCGTCGGCGAGTCGCCGGTGGAACTCCTCGTGCCCTTGAGTGCGATCCAACCGCTCGGCGGCCGCGACGTCGTCTTCGTCCAGGAGGGTGAGGACTACGAGGCCCGCCCGGTCAAGCTCGGCCGGCGTGATGCCCAGCACGTCGAAGTGCTGGACGGCATCGAGACCGGTGACGCCGTGGTGATCGAGCAGAGTTTCCTGATCAAGGCCGACATCGAAAAGTCGAGCGTCGAACATGACGACTAGCCCGACGTCGTTGCTCGAACGCATCGTCCGGTTCGCGATCACCCATCGCTGGCTGATGCTGTTGCTCACCCTGGGCATTGGCGCGCTCGGGGTATGGAGCTTCACGCGTTTGCCGATCGATGCGACGCCGGACATCACCAACGTCCAGGTGCAGATCAATACGCCGGCGCCGGGCTACTCGGCGCTCGAGGCCGAACAGCGCGTGACGTTTCCCATCGAGACCGCGCTCGCGGGCCTCGCGCACCTGGAGACGACGCGTTCGTTGTCGAAATACGGCCTGTCGCAGGTGACGGCCGTGTTCGAGGACGGCACCGACATCTACTTCGCGCGGCAACAGGTCGGTGAGCGGATCCAGCAGGTGCGCTCGCGGCTACCGGCGGGTTTGGATCCGGATTTGGGACCGGTCGCGACGGGCCTGGGTGAGATCTTCATGTACTCGGTCGAGGCCGCCCCCGACGCGCGCAAGCCCGACGGCACGCCGTGGAGCGCGATGGACCTGCGCACGCTTCAGGATTGGGTCGTGCGTCCGCAGCTGCGCACGGTGCGCGGTGTTACCGACGTGAACACGATCGGTGGCTACGAGCGACAAATCCACATCACGCCAGACCCGACCAAGCTCACCACCTACGGCATCGCACTGCGCGACGTCGTCGAGGCGATCGCCAAGAACAACGAAAACCTCGGCGCCGGCTACATCGAACGCCACGGCGGTCAGTACCTGGTGCGCGTGCCCGGGCAGATCGCCGATCTCGACGCGCTGCGCGACATCGTGTTGGACCGGCGCGATGGCGTGCCGATCCGCATCCGTGACGTGGCCAACGTCGGCGAAGGCCAGGAACTGCGCACCGGTGCGGCCACCGAGAACGGCCGTGAGGTTGTGCTCGGCACGACGTTCATGCTGATCGGAGAGAACAGCCGCGCGGTGTCACAGCGCACGGCGCAGGCCTTGGCGCAGGTGCAAAAGAGCCTGCCGGACGGCATCACCGCCAAGACCGTCTACGACCGGACCGCGCTGGTGGATCGCACGATCGCCACCGTGGCGAAGAATCTGATCGAAGGCGCGCTTCTCGTCATCGTCGTGCTGTTCCTGCTGCTCGGCAACGTGCGCGCGGCGCTCATCACGGCCGCCGTCATTCCGCTGGCGATGCTGATGACTTTGACCGGCATGGTGCGCGGCGGCGTGTCGGGCAACCTCATGAGTTTGGGCGCGCTCGACTTCGGCCTCATCGTCGACGGCGCCGTCATCATCATCGAGAACTGCCTGCGCCGCTTTGGTGAAGCCCAGCAGCGCCTGGGCCGCGTGCTCACGCGCGAAGAACGCTTCGAGGTCACCGCACAGGCGACGACCGAAGTCATCCGGCCGAGCCTCTTTGGCGTCGGCATTATCACCGCGGTGTACGTACCGATCTTTGCGCTCTCGGGTGTCGAAGGAAAGATGTTCCACCCGATGGCGATCACCGTCGTGCTCGCGCTGGGCAGCGCGATGGCGCTGTCGCTGACGTTCATTCCAGCGGTCGTGGCACTCTTGCTCGGCGGGCGCGTGGCCGACCACGAGAATGCCATCCTGCGCGGCGCACGCCGGTTCTACGAACCGGTGCTGCGCACGGTGTTGCGCGCACCGGTGCTGACCGTCGTCGCGGCCGCGCTCCTCGTCGTCGTCACTGGACTTGCTGCGCAACGCCTGGGGACAGAGTTCATCCCGAGCCTCGACGAAGGCGACGTGCTGGTCCAGCCGCTGCGCACGCCTGGAACCAGCCTCACGCAATCCTTGGCGATGCAGATCCAACTCGAGAAGCGCCTCCAGCAGGTACCCGAAGTCGCCGGCGTGTTCAGCAAGATCGGCACGGCCGAAATCGCAAGCGATCCCATGCCACCGTCGATCGCCGACACCTACGTCATGCTGAAACCACGCGAGCAGTGGCCGAACCCGCGCAAACCGAAGGCTGACCTGGTCGAGGAGATCGAGCACGCGGCGCAGGAGTTGCCCGGCAGCAACTACGAGCTCACCCAGCCGATCCAGATGCGCACGAACGAACTGATTTCCGGCGTGCGCGCGGACGTCGCGATCAAGGTGTACGGCGACGACCTGGACACGCTCGCCGCCGTCGCCGGCAAGATCGAGGCGGTGGCGAAGAAAATACCCGGCGCGGCGGACGTGAAGCGCGAGCCGATCACGGGCTTGCCGATGCTGACCATCGTGCCCGATCGCAGCGCGCTCGCGCGCTTCGGTCTCAATGCCAGCGACGTCCAGGCGGTGGTCGGTACCGCGATCGGCGGCACCGTGGCCGGCCAGCTGTTCGAGGGCGACCGCCGCTTCGACCTGGTCGTGCGCCTGCCCGAGGCCTTGCGGCAGGATGCAGCGGCACTGGGCGACTTGCCGGTGCCCATGCCGGTGCACGGCAACGCCGATGAATCCAGCCGGCTCGCCGATTGGCAGGCCGGCGCACCCGCGTACATCCCGCTGCGCGAGGTCGCGCGGATCGAGGACCAGATCGGCCCGAACCAAATCAACCGTGAGAACGGCAAGCGCCGCGTTGTCGTCACCGCCAACGTGCGCGGCCGCGACCTCGGTGGCTTCATCGCCGACCTGCAGCAGCGCATCGACGCGGAGGTGAAGGTGCCGGCGGGATACTGGATCGGCTACGGCGGCACGTTCGAGCAACTGCAGTCGGCGAGCCAGCGCTTGTCGATCGTCGTCCCCGTCACGTTGCTCGTGATCTTCGGTTTGCTGTTCATGGTGTTCGGCTCGGCACGCGATGCATTCGTAGTCTTCAGCGGCGTGCCGCTGGCGTTGACCGGCGGCGTGTTCGCGCTGTTGCTGCGCGGGATCCCGTTCTCGATTTCCGCCGGCGTTGGCTTCATCGCGTTGTCGGGCGTTGCCGTCTTGAACGGCCTGGTCATGATCGCGTTCATCCGGAAACTGCGTGATGAAGGGGATCGGCTGGAGGACGCGATCTTCGACGGCGCGCTCGGGCGCTTGCGCCCCGTCCTGATGACCGCACTTGTCGCGTCCCTAGGTTTCGTGCCGATGGCGTTCAATGTCGGCGCCGGCGCCGAGGTGCAGCGTCCGTTGGCCACGGTCGTCATCGGTGGCATCGTGTCGTCGACCCTGCTGACGCTGCTGGTGCTACCCGCGCTGTATCGCCTCGTCCATGCGACACGCAACCGCCGCACCACCGCCGCGGCGATGGCGACGTGAGGCACGCAACATTGCGGCGGGCCGAGTTAGCCGGCGTCGCGCACGCTCGATGAATTCTCTCTATCACTGGAAACTGCCTGTGTCTTGGTTATCGCGTGGGATGATGGGTGCGTTGTGCGCGCTGCTAGCCGTACTGCCTTTGCACGCCGCAACGACGCCGGCCGTGGAGGCGGACGTGCGTCAGGTCTGGCAACTGCTGGACTATGTGGGCGTCGACTACGGTGGTGCGGTGGCCAACCACGCCGTCGTGAGTGCAGCCGAGTACCAGGAGATGCAGGAGTTCGTGGCGACGGCCCGAACGCGCTTGGCGTCGCTCCCGGCGAGCAACGACCGCGACACGCACCTGGCACAAGCCGACCAGCTGGTCGGTGCGGTGGCGGCGAAGGTCGATGCCGCCGAGGTCGCGCGCCTGGCACACGGATTGGCCGACGCATTGCTGGCCACCTACGGCATTGCCGTGGCGCCTCGCACCGTGCCGGATCTGTCGCGCGCTCAGGCGCTGTACGTCAGCCAATGCAGCAGTTGTCACGGGCTGACCGGCCACGCGGACGGACCCGCCGCCGCGGTGCTCTCGCCACCGCCCGTGGCCTTTGCCGATGCGGCCCGCGCGCGTGAGCGCAGCACATTCGCCCTGTACCAGGTCATCAGCCAGGGCGTGGCCGGAACGGCCATGCCGGCCTTTACGACGCTCTCTGAGGAAGATCGCTGGGCGCTGGCATTTCGCGTGGGGACGCTGGCGTATCCGCCCATACTGCAACGCGACGGCGAGCAGTTGTGGCAGGCAACCCCGGCGCTGCGCGAGCGCTTCCCGAACCTGGATGCGATCACGCGCATCACCGAGGCCGAACTCAGCGCGAATCTGGGCGAGCAACCGGCTCGTGCGGCGCTAGCCTATCTGCGCGCGCACCCGGAGGCTGTCACCGCAGGCCGTACGACTGCAAGCCTCGTGCTCGCGCGGCAGCGGTTGGAGGAAAGCCAAACCGCATACACCGCCGGCGATCCGGCGCGCGCCACCGCGCTGGCCTTATCCGCCTACCTGGACGGTTTCGAGCCGGTGGAACCGTCGCTGGCCCTGCACGATCGCGCGCTGTTGGATCGCGTCGAACACGCCATGGGCGAATACCGTGCCCGCATCGCGCGCGGCGCTCCCGTCGCTGACATTGCGGCGCAAGCCGACGTGCTGCGCACGCTGATCGACAGTGCGGATACCGCGCTCAGCACCTCGAGTGCCGATGCTACCACCGCCTTTCTCGGCAGCCTGACCATTCTGCTGCGTGAGGGACTGGAGGCGTTGCTGATCGTGATTGCGATGATCGCGTTCCTGCGCAAAGCCGAACGGACCGACGTCCTGCGGTATGTCCATGCCGGTTGGATGGGCGCGTTGCTGGCCGGTCTGCTCACCTGGGGTATCGCCACCTATGTGGTGAGCGTCAGCGGTGCCGGGCGCGAAGTAACGGAGGGCATTTCCTCGTTGTTCGCCGCGGCCGTCTTGTTGGGCGTTGGGATCTGGATGCACCAGAAGAGCCTTGCCGGTCGCTGGCAGCAGTACGTGCGCGAGAAACTGTCGGCCGCCCTGACACGGCGCTCCGCCTGGTTCCTGTTCGCCCTCGCGTTCATTTCGGTGTATCGCGAGGTGTTCGAGACGATCCTGTTCTACATCGCGTTGTGGAACGAGAACAACGGCCTCGCGCTGCTGGCCGGTCTCGTGACCGGTATCGTTCTGCTGGGCGTCATTGCCGTCGTTCTGCTTCGCTACAGCAAGCGCCTGCCCATCGCGCAGTTCTTTAGCTGGAGTTCGTTGTTGATCGCCGTCCTCGCCGTGGTGCTCGCCGGCAAGGGAGTCGCCGCGTTGCAGGAGGCCGGATGGGTCGCGGTGCAGCCGATCGATGGTCCCCGTTTCGCGCTATTGGGCATCTACCCCTCGCTCCAGCCGGTGCTCGCGCAATTGGCAGTCCTGATCGTTGCGGTCCTTGGATTCGTGGTGAACCGGCGCAGTGGCAAACCGGCGACCGCGGATCGCCGCTAGGCGACCGTGGATTGCTCGGGCGCGACGAGGCGCCTTCTTACTCGTCTCGCCGGAGCGCCACCTGGCAGTCGGCCGGATCGATCTACACGCGGTCACCGCGCTGCACGGTCAGGCCATCCGGCAGCACGATGGTATGCAATCGCCGGTAGCGCCCGTGCGGAACGCCCACGACGACCCAGCGCCGGGTGGCGCGCTCCTGCGGCGACAGCAAGGCGGCACAGCGATGCTCGGACGGGTCGCCGATGGCCGTGCCGTCGATGACCGCTTTGACCCAACCCAGCCGTTCCGTTCTGGGCGGTGTCACGGCGTGAACGCACCCCGCGAGCACGACGACACTCAGCGCGAGCAGCCACCGCACACGGCCGGCTGCCATCCTCATCCACCGCATGCGGGGCGCGGCTTTGCCATGACTCATCGGGCGCTCCGTCGTTCGCCAACCACCAGCCTAGGGGCTGGAGCCGCTACGGAGTCAACCCGCCGCGATGGTCTCCTGCAGACTGAGGTGTCGGCGCCACACTGATGGCATCGTCTGGCCGAGCGTGGTCGTAGCGACGCGGCTTGCCGTCGAGTCGCTCGGCCTGCACGCAGGGCGGCGCGCCGACCGCGACCACGCGCGCATGCCCCACGACGATATAGCGCGGGCTCGCCGGTGTGCCTTTCGAGAACGGGATCCACTCGCGCTCGAGCGAAAGCGTGTCGCCGACCGCCGGCACCGGCGCATGCCGAAAGCACAGCGTCAGCGTGTCACCGTCGATCGCCGTGATCGAACCGCCACCGGAGTGAGCCGAGGATTGCGCCTGCGCAGACGACGCCGCGACCAGCGTAGCAAACACCAGGCCGACAACGAATGAGAGCGTTGAACGTTTCATGAGAAATTCTCCTGTCTTGGAAGCGAAGTACCCGCGCGTCCAGCGCGCGAGCAGGATCACGCCGGCATCGCCGGCACTTGGGAAGAAGCGGATCCATCAAGATGGCGAGTCCCGTGCAGCGAGCGCTCGCGCAACAACCGGAAGACGACGGGGATCACGAGCATCGACAGCAGCGGCGCGGTGATCATCCCGCCCACCATCGGCGCGGCGATGCGCTGCATGATTTCCGAGCCGGTGCCCGTACCGATGAGGATCGGCAGCAGGCCGGCGAGGATCACCGCCACGGTCATCGCTTTCGGGCGCACGCGCTGCACGGCGCCTTCGCGGATCGCCTCGAGCAAGGTATCCGGCGTCGCCGGCTCGCCGGCGGCTAGACGCCGTTCCCACGCATGCTTCAGGTACAGCAACATGATCACGCCGAACTCAGCCGACACGCCCGCGAGCGCGATGAAACCGACGGCCGTCGCGATCGAGAACGCGTGCCCCAAGGTATACATCAGCCAGAATCCACCGATCAGCGCGAACGGCACGCTGGCCAGGATCAGCACTGCCTCGTCGATGCGGCCGAACGTCACGTACAGCAGCACGAAGATGATCAGCAACGTCGCCGGGATCACGACGCGCAGCTTGGCCATCGCGTGCTCGAAGTATTCGAACTGGCCCGACCACGTGATCGAGGTGCCGGCCGGCAAAAGGACGTCTCGCGCGACGCGCTCGCGCAGGTCGTGCATAACGGAGGCCAGGTCACGCCCGCGCGCGTCCACATAGATCCAGCCGGACAAGCGCCCATTCTCACTTTTGATCATCGGTGGGCCGTCGCTGATCGCGATGCGTGAGACGCTGCCGAGCGTGATCTGAGCGCCCGCCGCCGTGAGCAGCGGCAGGTCGCGCAGCTTCTGCATACTGTCACGCAACTCGCGCGGATAACGGACGCTGATCGGAAACCGCCGACGCCCTTCGACCGTTTCGCCAATCGTCTCACCGCCGATCGCCGCACTCACCACGTTCTGCACGTCGGCAATATTGAGGCCGTAGCGCGCCGCGGCTTCGCGGTCGATATCGACGTCGACGTATCGGCCGCCGGTCAGGCGCTCGGCCAGCGCCGAGGTGACGCCCGGCACCGTCTTGATCGCCTGTTCGATCGCGGTAGCCACCTGGTCGATGACGGCGAGATCACTGCCGTTGACCTTGATGCCGATCGGACTCTTGATGCCGGTCGCCAGCATGTCCAGGCGATTGCGAATGGGCGGCACCCACAGGTTTGTCAGCCCGGGCAGCCGCACCGCGGCATCGAGTTCGGCGATGAGCTTTTCGGGCGTCATGCCGGCGCGCCATTGGTCGCGCGGCTTGAAGCGCACGGTTGTTTCGACCATCTCCATCGGCGCCGGATCGGTCGCTGTCTCGGCGCGGCCGATCTTGCCGAACACGCTCGCGACTTCCGGTACCGAGCGGATCATCTTGTCGGTCTGCTGCAACACCTGCGCGGCCTTGCCGGCGGACAACCCGGGCAACGCGCTCGGCATGTACAGCACGTCGCCTTCGTCGAGCGGCGGCAGGAATTCGCCACCGAGCCGGCTGATCGGCCAAGCCGTTGCCGCGAGCAGCAGCGCCGCCGTAAACAAGGTCACTTTGGGAAACCGCAGCACGGCCTCGAGGATCGGACGATAGAGCGCGATCAGGCCGCGCGACAACGGATTGGCGCGTTCCTCCGGGATGCGTCCGCGGATCCAGTAGCCCATCAGCACCGGAATCAGCGTGATCGACAAGCCGGCGGCCGCCGCCATCGCGTAGGTCTTGGTAAACGCGAGCGGCGCGAACAAGCGGCCCTCCTGCGCTTCGAGCGTAAACACCGGCACGAACGACAGCGTAATGATGACGAGGCTGAAGAACAGCGCCGGCCCCACTTCGGCCGACGCATCGCCGATCAGTCGCCAGCGCGCGTCAGCGGTCAACGTCTCGTCCGGGTGCGCGTGCTGCCAGGCCTCCAGGTGCTTGTGCGCGTTCTCGATCATCACGATTGCGGCATCGACCATTGCACCGATCGCGATCGCGATGCCGCCGAGCGACAGGATGTTCGCGTTGAGGCCTTGCCAGTGCATCACGATGAACGCGGCGAGCACGCCCAGCGGCAACGCAACGATCGCGACCAGCGCCGATCGCAGGTGAAACAGGAACACGGCGCAGACCAGCGCGACGACGAGAAACTCCTCGAGCAGTTTGCCGCTCAGGTTGTCGATCGCACGCCCGATGA
This sequence comes from Tahibacter amnicola, assembly GCF_025398735.1. Taxonomy (NCBI): domain Bacteria; kingdom Pseudomonadati; phylum Pseudomonadota; class Gammaproteobacteria; order Lysobacterales; family Rhodanobacteraceae; genus Tahibacter; species Tahibacter amnicola. The sequence goes on along the minus strand of NZ_CP104694.1, from coordinate 3,817,283 downwards.
GTTGCGAGCGGTCGTAGGTTTCGACGATTTCCACGCCGGCGGGCAGGCTCGCGCGCACGCTCGCGAGCTTGGCTTTCACCGCCGCGATGGTCGCCTGCGCGTTCTTGCCCGACCGCATCACGATCACGCCGCCAACGACTTCGCCGTCGCCATTGAGTTCCGCCACGCCGCGGCGCATCTCGGGTCCGAGCTGTATGCGCGCGACGTCGGTCAGCCGCACCGGTACGCCGCCGGCGCCGACGGAGAGCGGGATCGCGCGGAAGTCGTCGAGCGTTTTCAGATAGCCGCTCGCACGCACCATGTACTCGGCTTCGGCCAATTCCAGCACCGAGCCGCCGGCTTCGCCGTTGGCCCGCTGCACAGCCTCGGTCACCGTGGCCTGCGTGATGCCGTAGGCGCGCAAGCGGTCGGGATCGAGCACGATCTGGTACTGCTTCACCATGCCGCCGACGGTGGCCACCTCGGCGACGCCCGGCACGCTTTTCAGTTCGTAGCGCAGGAACCAGTCCTGCAGGGCGCGCAGTTCCGACAGATCGTGAGCGCCGCTGCGATCGACCAGCGCGTATTCGTAGATCCAGCCGACGCCGGTGGCGTCCGGCCCGAGCGCCGCGCTCGCACCGCGTGGCAACCGCGACTGCACCTGATTGAGGTACTCCAGCACGCGCGACCGCGCCCAGTAGAGGTCCGTGCCGTCCTCGAACAGCACGTAGACATACGAGTCGCCGAAGAACGAGAAGCCGCGCACCGTCTTCGCGCCCGGCACCGAGAGCATCGTGGTCGTCAACGGATAGGTGATCTGGTCCTCGATGAGTTGCGGCGATTGCCCGGGCCAGGTCGTGCGGATGATCACTTGCACGTCCGACAGGTCCGGCAAGGCATCGACCGGTGTTTGCCGCACGGCGTACACGCCCCAGGCAGCCAGGAACACCGCCGCGAGCAACACGAGAAACCGGTTGGCGATCGAGCCACGGATGATTCGCGCGATCATGGCGTGCCTCCGGCCGGCAGCGCGGCGATCGTCGCGATTTCAAAGTCGCCGTTGGCGTTGCGCACGAATGTGAAACGCACGCGTTGTCCGACCCCAAGGCCGTCGACCGGCACCGTGTCGGGACGCACGAACGTCATGGTCATCGCGCCCATCTCCAGCGCGGGGATGGCGTCGGTCGCGACGAACCAGGCGTTGCCGTCGATGCGCTTGACGGTGCCTTCGGCCGAGTACCGCGGCGGCGCGGTCGTCGCCGGCGATGCGCCCGTATCCGGCACATCGAGCCGGGCCAGTGTGCCGGCCAGACTCGCTTCGGAATCGATCAGGAATTGCCCCGACAGCACCACACGATCGCCGTCGTCGAGACCTTCGAGCACGCTCGTGTGGCCGTCGCTTTCGTCACCGACGCGCACCTCCTGCGCACGAAAGCGGCCGTCGCCGGCGTCGACGATAACGACCTGGCGGGCGCCGGTAGCGATCACGGCCTCGGTTGGTATTCGCACGACCTCTGCGTCTCCGGCACGGCCGGTGATGGCGACACGCGCAAACATGCCGGGCACCAAGCGGCGTGCCGGGTTGGGTACGACGATGCGGGCGGTCTGCGTGCGCGTCGTGACGTCGAGATCTGGCAGCAGCGTTTCGACGGTGCCGGCGAGCGAGTCGCCAGGGAACGCCGGCAGATCCAGCGTCACGGCGTTGCCCGGTGCGACGCGGCCGATCTGCGCTTCGGGAATCGCGGCATTGACCCACACGGTGTCGAGACCGTTGATGCGCAGCAGCGGCGTACCGGCCGCCACACTCGCGCCGTCGCGCACGAGCAGTTCGCTGACGACGCCGGCGCGCGGCGCGACGATCGTGATCCGATCCTCGGCGCGTCCGAGGCGCTCGACGGCGCGGATCTGGCCTTCGCTCATGCCGAGCAGCAGCAACCGCTGGCGTGCGGCCGCACGCACGGTATCCAGTCCTTCGCTACGGGCCGCGCGCAGCGACAGGTACTCGGCCTGCGCCGCGGTCCACTCTGGCGCGATCAGCGTCAGCAAGGGCTGGTCGGCCGTGACCGTCGTCAACGGGGCACGCACGGCGAGGTGCTCCACGATGCCGGCGACGCGGGCCTGCACGACCACCGCACCGCGTTCGTCGAACGTCACCGTCCCCGTCGCGCGAACCGAGGCCGTCGGCGCGCCGCGCGTCGCGAGTGCGGTACGCACGCCGAGGTTCTGCACGAGCCGCGGCTCGATGCGCACGGTCCCCGCGTCCTCCGGCGCATCGCCCGCGTACTTCGGGACGAGCTGCATGTCCATGAACGGCGATTTGCCGGGCTGGTCGAAGTGCTGGGCCGGCACCATCGGGTCGTACCAGTACAGCACCTTTTTCTCGGTCGGCGCCGCTGCCGTTGCCGGCATGTCGCGGTGTCCACGATCGATGAGCCACCAGGTCGAGCCAACGCCGACGAGGACGCCCACGATCAGAGCGAGAAGCAACGATAGACGGTTCATGGCGTGCGCTCCGTCGGAAACGCGAAATACAGCGTCGCCCAGGCTTGGCCCAGGGTGTTCTGCAGGTCGGTGAAGGCCAGTCGCTGTTCGATGGCTTCGTCCAGCGCGCGCAGCGATGCCGTGAGTTCGCCGCGACCGCCGCGATAGGCCGCCAGCGCCGCATCGGCACGGTCCTCGCTCAGCGGCAGCAATTCCCGCTCGTAGCGCACCAGACGATCGACCGCGCTGCGCCAGGTCGTCAGCGTCTTGCGCAGCTCGGCGCCGTGCATGCGCTGCGCTGCTTCGCGCTCGGCGTCGATGCGTTCGACCAGCGCCTGCTTCGATGCGATGAGCGGGTCTTGCCGGCGTGCTGCGAACACCGCCAGCGGCACGCGGAACTGCACCGACACCATGTTGGAGAACTGCGGTCCGCGTTGGGCGTACGCCAGCTCGAGCGACCAGTCGGGCCGCTTCTCGGCCCGGGCGAGCGCCACGTCGGCGGTCGCCGCGCGCTCGGCCGCGTCGTAGGAGAGCAGTTCGCGATGGTGCGCGATATTCGTCACTAACGCTTCGGGATCGCCGCCCAGATCGCGCCAGTCCGGCGGCTCGCCGAGCGGGCGATCGCCCAGGTCTGGCAGCCAGCGCGCCAGATCGGCGCGGGCCGTGTCGCGTTCGGCTCTGGCCGCATCGAGGCGGTCCTGCAACGTCGCAATCGCCGACCGGGCGGCAATGCCCTCGGCGGCCGTTGCGCGGCCGGCGGTCAGCGCAGCGGTGGCTGCGGCCAGCTGCGCCTCCGCCCGCGGCTGCAGCGCCGTCAGCAGCGCCAGACGGCGCTCCGCGGATGCCGCGGCAATCCAGGCCCGCGCGACCGCTTCGTGGACGACGAGTTGCTCGTTGGTCAACAGCGCCCGTTCGCGGTCCACGTCGGTCACGGCGCGTTCGCTGCGCAGGCGGCGTTTCTCGCGCCGCGGAAATTGCTGCGCGATGCCGACCGTGCGCATGGTCATGAAGTCGCGCGTCGTGCTGAAGGCATCGTCGCCGGTCACCGGCAGGTTCTGCAGGCCCACGACGAGCTCAGGATCAGGCAGCTGACCGGCGGGGCCGACCGCCGCTTGGGCGGCCGTGACCCCGGCGGCTCGCGCACGCAGTTCAGGCGCTTGGCGTTCGGCCAACTGCACGGCGTCCATCAGCGACAAGGGCGTGACATCCGCAGCCGCGGCCATACCCGATCCAAGGGCGGTCAGCACGGCCAAAAGAAAACGCAGTAACGCGCGCGGCTGGCGGGCGCCGCGCGGGGAAAAGCGATGTAGGGAACGCATGAAAACTCCACGGCAATGACGAAACGGCCGCGCACGGCGCGGCGCCACGATCAATCGCGAAGAGTGCTCAAATCTGGAAGGTGCAGTGCTGGATGCTCAGCGGCGGCGGTTGCCCGCGCGCGCGATGGGCGTAGTCCCGCGTAGTCTCGTCCGGCAGCACCGGACGCACGGAGTCACGCGACCAGGTGGTCGCTGGCAGGAGCGCGGGCGGCACGGTCAGCGCTGGCGCATGATCCGACGATGGCGTGGTGGGATGGCAGTGCTCGTGGCAACGTGCCTGATCGGCCGTATCGGGCGTGTGGCAGGGCGGTGTGTCGGCGGTCGCCTGTGCGGTCGCGACGGCCATTTCCTGCGGACACAGGTACGCAGCCATCGCGAACTGCTGGAACAGCAGCCCGATCAGCGCAAACAGCGCGATCCAGCGACGATGGCGGCGGTAGCGAAACGGCATGGCGACGACGGATGTCCAGAGCGAACGACGAGTAGACCGGCGGTGGCAGGGACAGCGTACGCCCTGTGTCGACGGTGGCAACCCACGAGACTCCGATTCGCCGCGAAGGTTCCCTGGGCGCTGTGGCGCGACAACGCCAGGGATGGAAAAAAGGCCCGCTTTCGCGGGCCTTGGAAGAGGCGGGGCGGAATTCGTAGCGGGCTGCGCCCAGGCCTACGCTCCTTTCCCCTTTAGTTTGTGAGTGGCGCTGGGGCCAGGAAGCCAGTATACCTCGCCCCCGTCCCGCCCACCACCACCCGGCTGAACCCATGCGGACTGACAAGCACCTGACGGCATTGGTCGGCCCGACACCCGCGCAACGTTACTTCCTGGGATGTTGGTTCAACCTCGTCCACGCTTACTCGTTGGACGCCTTCCGTGTCCGGGTGATGAATCCCGCGACCATGGTGCGGGAGATCCAACAGGCGCTGGCCTTCAGTGAAGCCAAGCCGGAGGACAAGGCCGTGATCCTGGAAGAGGCCGAGGGATTGCTGACGGCCGACCCGATTCTCATGGGTGACGAGTTCGCGCCGCTGCGGCCGCGCCTGCTGGGGCTCTTCAAGGACAAAACGAAGGCGGCGACCAGAGGAACAACCGAAGAGCGGATGTTGCGCTATACGCTCCAGGAACTGGCGCCACAGCTAGAAAAGCATTACGTCGTGCGGGCTTTTGATGCCCTCGAGCGTCTGCTGGTGGCGCCCGCCGAACCGCCGGCGCCGGCGCCGGATTTTGCACACGTTCACGCGATCACCGCCGCACTTCTGAGCACGCTGCTCGATCGCGATTTCTCCCTGGAATCGCTGTTCCGGATCTATGCCGAAATCCTCGTCCCGAGACGGGCAACGCCGGCCTATCACTTCGATCGGAAAATCGGATTGACCCGCCAGATTTTGACAGGCCCACCGCAGCAGTACGACGTGACGTTCGCGCTGGACCTCATCACGCGCCCGGAAGAACTTCCCGCCGCGCTGGGCAACCTGGAGATTGCCGAGGCACCGCCCTTCGGCCTGCACGCGGGGCATGCGAGAACGAGCTATTTGATGGCCCAACCCAAGCGGCGTTTTGCGACGGTGCGCGGCATCATGGCCGCCGACCGGCGGGCCGCTGGGCTATACGCCTACGAACGTGTGGCCAATGTCATCAACCTGCTGCGCTTCGAATACGAGCAGGCGCGCCTGCAGATTCCCGACCATTTTGCGGTACTGGATGTCGCCAAGCCCGCCGGCGGACACGTCTATCCGTTGCCGCGTGTCGTTCCCAATCCGGCGACCTCGCTCAACGGTGTCGACGTGGCGCAGTTCGTCGCCAGCGTCAATGAGCTGTTGGCCGGGGCACATTTCACCGAAGAGGGACGCGATCGCATCACGTCGGCGTTCCGACTTTATCGCCAAGGGCGCGATCAGGACACGATCGAAACGAAACTGGTGCACTGGTGGACTGCGCTGGAATACCTGGTGCGCGGCAGCCAAGCCAGCGCTGGCATCGGCAAGTCGATCGAAACCAGTGTCGCGCCGGTGATCGGCTTGAGCTATGTGCCGAAACTGCTGCAGTCCTTGCGCACCGTGCTGAGCGATCAGGGCATTGGCGTAAGCGACACTCAGGGGGCAGCAGTCGACTTGCGCGGGTGTGCGATGACGGTCCTATGGGAAGCCATTGAAGATCCGCTGCAGCAAGCCGCGGTACTCAATGGCCTCTCGGCGGAGCCGTTTCTGCAGGTCCAAGTCCAGCAGATACTGGCTGATCTTGGTAGTCCCGCGGCGCTGCTGGATCGGCTGAAAAAGCGCGACAAGCGCGTGCGTTGGCACCTCCAGCGCATCTGGCGCACCCGCTGCGACATCGTGCACAGCGCCGGCCGTGGCGCCAATCATCTGCTGCTTTGTTCCAACCTGGAGTATTACCTCAAGACCACCTTGCACGGATTGCTCGGCGCGCTGCGTTCCGTGCCAACGTTGAGCGGTCCTCACGAATACTTCGACCGTGAAGCGTTCCGCTACGAAGGGCTGCTCGGCGCACTGGGAAGCAACGACAAGGCGCGGATTCGCGCCTGCTTTCCACTGTAGGGATCGACGTGCCGCCATCGCAGCGGTGTATTTCGTGATCACCAAGGGTGTACCGGTCTGTGATTGCACTTCCTCCCAACGTACCCGACGGCGCAACGCTGGAGGGACTGCTCAGACAGGCGTGCCAAGCCGCGGCGTGGCGTCCCGCGCTATATAGGCAGCTGTTGGATAGCCGCGTTCTTGTGATCGTTGCGGATGCGTTGGCTGCCAAAAACGTCGCGCGGCCGGATCGCGTCCACTTCGTGCAATGGAAGCGGGTTGACGGCACGGCCGCCATCCCGTTCTTCTCGTCCGCGCGAACGTTCTTCGAAGCGGTACCGAACGGAGCGAAGTGTCTGGTGCTCGATACGCGACAGCTCCTTGAGCTGACGCGTGGCGCGATCCTCCATTTGAATCCGTACAGCGAATTCAACCTGCAGGTGATGCCGTCCGACGTCGACGCTATGCTGAGGGACGGATCGTTGGTCGTGCCCGAGAGCTTCACCCTGGCATCGGACCGGCAGGTGTCGTTCCGCGGCGTCGTCAATCCGCCAGTTCCCCTGTTGGACGCGTTGACGCTGCTCTACAGCCAGCTCGCGCATGTACGGGGCGCGTACTTGGCGTTGGTGAGCGGGTTCTACGACGATGCGCGCGAATCGCTACTGCTCGGGCTCGACATCGACGGCGATCCCGAGCCCGTCGTGCGGGATAGCGGCCTGGTGATCCGCGACACCTACCACGGGCCGTACGACCTCGACATTGTCCACCTCAAATCCGGCGAGCGCGGTCTGGTGACCTACGGATTCGAGCCGGCTTTCCGGTTCTTCGATCGGCGCATGGCGTCCGTCCTTGCAGCGCCTGCAGCGGTGCGCTCGCCGCAGTAACGAGCGCCCAGACACGCCGCTTCGCCGCGCCGGCCCTACACACCGAGAGAAAAGGCACACCCGATCGCGTCAGGGGGTGCGCAGCGCTTTGGCCACGCGCAGGAGGCGAAGCAGCTCGCGGGCATGGCCGGGGGTGCCGTCCCAACTGCGATGCACGGCACGCTCCAGCACCGTCCCCCAATCGCCGCGCTGCGATGGGTCCGCCACGTGTTGTACGACGTCGACGCCAGCGGCGCGGCACAACCGGAGGACGGCCTCCGAGGCGCGGCTGAAGCGACCCGAAAGGATGCGGCTGAGCTGTCCCTGGGAAACTTGCGCCGTACGCAACAACTGCGTCTGGGTAAGGCCGTTTGCGCGCCGCCAGCGGTCGATCGCCCGCCCCAGAAGCTGTGCCTGGGTGGTCGTTACAGGAGCGTTGAGCTGCGAGGTTTTTATGCGCATAAAGTGGTATAAGTATGCGCATAGTTTCTAACCGAGCGCCACCCGCCGTCGCACCCGGTGAGACGCGGCCGGCGTAGTTGGGCGTATCCTGGAGCGGCCGTCATGACGACCACCTCGAAAATCGAATGGACCGAGCAGACCTGGAACCCGATCGTCGGGTGCACCAAGATCTCTGCTGGGTGCAAACACTGCTACGCCGAGACCATGGCCAAGCGCCTGCAGGCGATGGGTACGCCCGGCTACGAGAACGGGTTCGCGCTGCGGTTGCTGCCCGAGCGCCTTGCAGACCCGGCCAAGCGCCAGAAGCCGACCGTGTACTTCGTGAACTCGATGTCGGACCTCTTCCACGAGAAGGTGCCCGAGAGCTACATCCAGCAGGTGTTCGATGTGATCGCGGCCACGCCGCAGCACAGCTACCAAATCCTGACCAAGCGCGCGGCACGCCTGGCGCGCTACTTCCGCGATCGCGTGGTCCCACCCAACGTCTGGCTCGGCGTTTCCGTCGAAAACCGCAAGCACGGCGTGCCTCGCATCGACTACCTGCGGACTGTGCCGGCGCGGATCCGGTTCCTATCTGTCGAGCCGCTGCTCGATGATGTCGGCGACTTGGATCTGCGCGACATTCACTGGGTCATCGTCGGTGGAGAGTCTGGCCCCAAGGCTCGGCCCATGAAACCCGAATGGGCCGAATCGGTCCGCCGCCAGTGCGCCAAGCAAGAGGTCGCATTCTTCTTCAAGCAGTGGGGTGGCTGGGGCGCTGATGGCAAGCGCCGCGCCAAGTCAAAAAATGGACGATTGCTCAACGGCCGCACTTGGGATGAAATGCCCGCTCACGCCTTCTAGGGGGAGAGCGCACGGTGGCCCGAAAGCCGTATCAATGGCCTGCTGACGGCAAGCCCGCAGTCATCCAGCAGCACAGCGTGGCCAAGCATGATGTGCTACGCGCCTACCTAATCGACTACATCCAGACACTAGTCGTTTCTCCACAGCAGGACCAACTTCGCCTGACGGTCGTCGACGGCTTCGCCGGCGGCGGCATCTACGTCCACGACACCACGCGTCAGACTGTTTACGGGTCACCGTTTGCGTTCCTTCAGTCGGCTGAAGCGGCGGCTGAGCTCTTGAACCGCGGCCGCCAGAAGCTGCTGCAGATGAACATCGACTATTTTTTCGTCGAGCTCGATGCGAACGCCTACGCATCGCTGCAGCGCACGTTGGTGGCGCAGGGATACGGCCCGCGCATCGGCCAGGACATCCGTTTGTTCAACAGTGCGTTTGAGAGCCAGGTCGACCCGATTCTGCAGTTCATCGCTAAGAAGAGCCCGAAGGCGGGCCGCTCGATCTTCCTGCTGGATCAGTACGGGTATTCAGATGTACCCACCGCCCAGATCCGCGGCATCTTCCAGACGTTGCCCGCGGCCGAGGTCATTCTCACCTTCAACGTCGATTCGTTCCTGACCTACGCCAGCGACTCGGAGACGACGAAGAAGACGCTGGCCGATATCGGCATTCCCGACGCATTGCGCGGCCGCACGATCGAGGACATCAAGCGCAGCGAAAAGGACTGGCGGCTCTACATCCAAAGCTGCCTGTACCGCGAACTCGTCGAGGCCTGCGGTGCGCGCTATTACACGCTTTTTTCATTCGCACCGAGGGTCACGGCGACTACTGGCTGGTGCACCTGTCACAGCACCCGCGTGCCCGGGATGTCATGGCGCGCGTGCATTGGAGCAAGAACAACTATTTCATCCACTATGGCGGTGCCGGCATCGATATGTTTCGCGGTCTGGGCTACAGCGCCGATCGTGACCGGGCATTTACCGGCCAGGGCGCGTTCGGTTTCTGCTTCGATGACCTCGCCGGCGAATCGAGCGTCACGACGCTGATGGAGCAGTTGCCGCCGCTCATCTACGCCCACGACGACGGCCTGTCGTTCGGCGAATTGTTCGCAACGACCTGCAACCTCTCGCCAGCGGACAGCGTGCGTTACAAGGAGGCGCTGGAGCGCCTGGTCCAGCATAAAGAGATCGATATTGTCGGACAGGATGGCGCCCGGCGCCTGAAGGCCTCGACGATCACCGACAAGGATCAGCTACTACCGGCCACGCAGAAGACGTTCGGCTTTTGATCTTGCGCGGCGTGCCGCCGGTGATCTCTTCACGACCGGAACTCCTCCAGTCCTCGGCTGATCGGAGAAGATCGAGGCTGCCGTAGGGCGGGATTCCTGTGCTTGGCGGCTCTGGCACGCAAGGTAGCGTCGAGTTCGGCGCCATGCTTGGCACAGGCGCGTTCGATCGTATTCTTGATATGGCGGTGTGCAGTGAAGCCTGGGCGGACGGCAAGGCGCTCAGAACGCTTGCAGCAGCCACGGACCTGCCGCACGCTAGGGCCATGAGGCGTGCACGAACTTCCTTAGCGTGGCGAGGCCTTTTATGGCGGAGCCTGCTTGGTTTGGTGCTGGTGTTGACCGGTACGACGGGAGCCAGTGGCCGGATTGCGGCCCAGGGAATCCCTGCGCCGCGGTCTGCCCACGCCTGTCACGGTGGCGGTGAGCACGCAGTACCGAAGTCGCCCGCGCCATCTGCCCCGTGCTGCACGGATCACGTCTGTCACTGCGGCTGCCTGCCCGTCGCCGCGCCAGTGCTGGCGCTGTGTACCCATGCGCCCGAATCCGAACTGTCACGCTCGACGGAGGCACCGCCGTGGCGGCTGGACCTGCGTCCCACCGCGCTCCTTCGTCCGCCGAATCCCAGCGGGATCTGAGAAGAGTTTGAGCGATCCGCCCGGCGCTTGCCGCGGCGGACCGTCGGTGCGTTTTCGCGCACGCTCAGCGGAGCATTTCCATGGATGACAAGACACCGGCGTCGCTCGACGCCTCGGGCGCTGCGGCCGCGCCCTCCACCAAAGGCCCGATGCGCATCGGCGAGCTGGCCAGCGCCAGCGGGGTGCCGGTCGACACGGTGCGCTACTACGAACGCATCGGCCTGCTGCCCACACCGGCGCGACGCGGCGGCGGCTACCGAAAATACGAACCCGATGACGTTTACCGCCTGCAGGCGATTCGGGGCGCCAAAGCGCTCGGCTTGACCCTGGAGGCGATCCGCACCTTACTGGTGATGGCGCTCCCGAGTGCCCGGCCCGCACCGGTGCGCGCCTGCGCCAAGGCGCTACAGCAGGAACTCGCCGACCGGTGCGCCGCACTGCAATCGCTCGCCGTCGCCGTGGACACGTGCCGACGAGGCCCGCCGCCAACGTTGGCGGCGTGCCCGATTCTGGCCACCTTGCACGCTTATGCCTGTGCCCACGAGACGAGCGGCAGCGTGCTCCTGGACACCTGATAAGGCGTGCGCCAACCAGATCAGCGGCGTTACTCGCCGGCGCGTGCGTGCGCCAGGGCGTCGACCAAGCCACCGATGCCCAGCAGTGCCATCACCGTCGCATCGGCAAACCAGTGAGCCGTCGTGAAGCCCAGCCACGCGCCGGTGGTGGTCATCGCGCTGATCCAGGCGGCCAGCATGGCCAGAAAGCCGAGCGCGAGGGCGCCGCGACCGAGATTGGCGAACAGTCTCGCACGGGGTGTCATGGGCGTGCTCATGAGGCGTGGGCGGCCGTGCCGGTGCGCTGATCGCTCCCGCTGCGGCCGCTGCCGCTGGCCATCGTTTCACAGGCGTCCGCGCAGCGCTCACACGCCTGAACGCACTCGTCCATATCGCCCAGGCGTTTGCAGCTCTCGGCGCAGGCGCGGCAGATGTCGGCGCACACGACGCATTGCGCTGCGTGGAAAGCCGAGCCGTTGGCCATTAATGCGGCCGCGCTGCGGCATACCTCGGCGCAATCCATCATGAGCCGAAAATGCGTCGGCTCGACGTGTTCGCCGCCGAGCTCCAGGCAATGCGTCAGCGCCGTTTGCTGGCACGTGGTGAAGCAGGCCAGGCACTGCTGGATGCACTCGTTCATCGCACTGGACATGTGGGTTTGATGCGGCATGGGTTTCTCCTCAAGGGGAAGGGACAACGGCAATCGTCAGAGGCGCCACCGGGCAAACGCGAGCCATGCGTCTGGCTGACCGCCGTAGACGGGCTTCAGAGCCGCGGGAATCGCGTAGCGGCTGTACTGCAGGCCCAGACCAAAACGCCCCAGGCGCGTGGGCTGGAAATCGTGAATGGCGCCGAGCGTCGCCTTGTCGACAGTGAAAACCTCGCCCGCGAGCGGCTCGTCCTCACCAAAGAGCTCGTCCTTGTCCACGCGCTCCACGCGGCCGTACAGGGTGTGCATCTCATCGACCACGAGCGCGCTCTCGAGCAGGAAGGATTCGGTGGCGTGGCCGGGCAGCTTCTGGTTGCGACCCCAGGCGAGCGTCGTCTGCCACCGCGCACGCTCGAACGGACGGTTGTAGATGACCGACGCGGTCGTGCGGCGCATGTCCACGTCAGGCTCCAATTGCTCAGGACTCTTTAGGAGCCCGCGGCTGACCTGCAGCGCCCAGCGGTCGCTCGGATTGTAGGAAAGGCGACCGGACCAGGAGTCGAGCGCGCGCAACTCAATGTTGGTCCGGACCTGGTCGGGTTCGCGGGCATTGAATGCGGAACCTTCCACTTTGAAATCTTTCCACACCCAGCCGAGCGTGGCGACGCCGAAGGTGATGTGGGTGGCATCGAGCCAGTGGTGGCCGAGGGGCGCTTCGGGGTTGTCCATGCCGGAGAACCGGTGCATATAAGTCGGCGGGCCCAAGGCCGGCTCACCGGGCAACCCCAGGTACAAAAAGGCCGAACTGGACTCGCCCACCGGTTGGGAATAGCTGGCCGCCAATTCCATGAAAAGATCATGCGGATGCTGCCGATCGATCAGAGGCGTGCGACCGTCGGCGGTTTCGCCGGTTTGGAAAAGAAGCGGATAGCCGGTCTTGCCCACGCCCCAGGGGTCGAGCGACACCATGGCACGGACGCCCAGGGTGCCGGGACCGAGCGGGCGCATGCCCATCAGCATGCCCATGGTCTGGATCACCGTGTCGCGTTCGCCGCGTGGACCGGAATTGTCGGTCGCCACGAGATTGGCCGAACCGTGCGCCATCCACATCCACTCGCCCGTCATCCACGGTGCGCTGCCGCCCATCGGGGTTGTTTGCGGCTGCCAACTCGTGCCAGAGGCCTCGCGGCTCATGGCGTAAGGCCCTAACAGTCCACGCATCGGCTTAGCATCGTCGTGCTCGGCCATATCCGGCATCGCCGGCGTCGGTTCGGGCGCATGCGAAGGCGCGTGCTGCGCTTGGAGCGTTCCCGCGTTGAGCGCGAGCAGGCCGGTCAGAACTATGGGGGCCGCGCGCGAGCGGAGCCGGTGAGGCGGAGTAGGGTGCAGCATGGCGAAAGCGTCCGTGCCAGGGGAGATTCCAAGGCAGCACGCGCTGTGCCATGAAGCGCGTTGGCGAGTGGCTATCGTTCACCGGCGGCGGCAGGCGCGCAGTCCGCGTAACAATTTGGCCGCGTTTCAGTGGTTTGCCCGAGTGCGCTAGGCGCTTGAATTCATTGGACTTAGGAGTCAACTCCAAGCTTGTCGCTGGGGGCTCGTCGTGCAGCGTGCCGCATCCTTGCCGCGCGAGACCCGCAATCTGCACGACACTACCATGGGGGTACCGGTTGACCTCGCGCAGCCCCCGTGCACCGTCGAGGGTTTTACGCACAGAAGAGATCGGGCAGTTTGCCGCGTTCAGTGTGGCGACAGGTTTAGAGTTTGCTCCAGACTTCACCTGTGTACAAAGGAGCAGTGCGTCCTTGCCGCATGAATAGCGATCGATGCGGGGGGCGGTGCGGTCGCGCTAGCCCGTTGATTTCGCACCCAATGCCATCGCTGTGTCGATTATCGGATGCTGCTCGCACTGCCGGTCCGGGCATTGCGCGGCCGTGACACCACCGCATCCGCACGGCAGCGATACCCCCACTATTTGCAGCCGAAGTGACACCGTGTATTGCAGCGCAGAATGCTTTTTTGCGCGGCTGCGTAGCGTCCCTGCGCCTGTCGCTCCGGGAGGGGATCGACAGGCCCACGACAGGGGCGTGGTGCAGGGCACTCAGCTCTGGACATCCCGTTCGCCGCGCCGCGGCGATCGTGCGCTTATCGTCATTCTTCGGAGGGGTAGATCGTATGCGTCGTTCCTTACTTGCACTTTCCTTGGGCATGGGTTTCTCGATCATCGCCAGCACCGCGTCAGCCAGCCACGATTGGAACAACTATCATTGGGCTCGCACCACGTCCTCGTTCAATCTCGCCACCGTCGACAGCGTCACGTCGACCTGGCAGCCGATGTTCAACACCTCGGTGTCGCAATGGTCCTCGTCGACCAAGCTGAATCTCGTAGCCTCGCAGGGCACGGAGACGGCGAGCGCACGCAGCGCCTGCACGCCGATCGCCGGGAAGCTGCGCGTGTGCAACTACACCTACGGCCAGAATGGCTGGTCGGGGCTTGCTTCCATCAACCTGGATTCGCGGGGCCACATCTCGCAGGGCACCGCGAAGATGAATGACAGCTACAGCTTCACGAACAACGCGCGCTACCACGTCATGTGCCAGGAGATCGGCCACGTACTGGGTTTGGATCACACCAGCACGAACGGCACGTCGCAGAATACGTGCATGGACTATTCGCAATCGGCCAGCAGCACTGCGCCCAATGCGCATGATTATGCGGAGCTGACCAGTCTGTACGGTCACCTGGACAGTTACAGCAGCGCCAGTTCGAGCATGGCACTCAGTGCACAGGAGATCGCCCTGACGGACGGGCCGATGGGCCGCTTGGAAATGGTCGGCGGCGTGCCGCTGGGGCATCTGGTCAAGCGCGAGCGCTTCGCGGAAACGTATGTGGCGCCCGACGGTAAAGGCGGCTTGTGGATCCACCACATCACCCTCGCACCGGAAGCAGAAAACCTGGATCTGATCGAGGAATAAGCGCAGCTCGACCGCGGCGCCATGCCAGGAAGGCGCCGCGGTCTTTTCGCCAAGCACGGAGGAACGCGGATGCGATCGCTGTTGGGCATGATATGGCTCGGCTTGGCCGGGTGCGCGGTTGCGCAAACGGCGCCGCCAGCGACTTCCGCAACTTCGGCGGGGGCGGGTAAAAGTGGACCGGTTGTGACCTCGCGCGAACAATGCATAGCGCTCAAGGGCACCTGGCGCAAGGTCGGCGTGCAACAGCTCGAGGCCTGCGATGTCCCCACGCGCGACGGCGGTAAATCGTGTCAACGCAGTGCGCAGTGCGAAAGCCTGTGCGTCGCGAGCGCCGACGCCGATACGGCGGCGGCTGTCGAGGGCCACTGTTACGCTTCATTCCTGACCGTCGGTACTTGCCTGTCAGAGGTCGAAGACGGGCGCATCGTCCGCGCGCAGTGCGCAGACTGAGCTCGCAGTGGAGCTCGTCGGCTCCCCCGCGACGCGCGGCGCGTCACAGGCGTGAATGGCTCCGTGGCATGAATCAGACTGCCGAACACATCCGATCGTGCGCGCCGTCTGCGTGTCGCTCGATACTGAATTTGGATCTCAACTCCAACTTCCATCGTACACAACCCTATCGTGTGACAACCCGTACTTTCCGCGCTAGGCTGCCTGCGCCACGCGATTGTTCACAAGGGGACAGATCATGGGGATTAGGTATGCAGGTGCTGGGTGGGCGGTGTTGTTGCTGTCGATGAATGCGGCCAGCGCGCAAAATCACCGTCATTACGAATACTACGTGGACGTACAAAACGGATTGAACGAAACCGTCGCGGTGAGCTGCAGTGGCAAGACGCCGGTAATGTTGCGGCCCGGCGAGGTGCGGTCCATCAATGTGCATGGCGGCGAGTCCCTGCGTGTGCGCTGCGACGCGCGCGATCACCATGGTCAACCGCTGCTGCAGCAGGTGTTTGAGCTCGATCACCACGACAACCGCGCGGACTGGCAGCTGGGGCAAGGCCAGGACGATCACGGTCACGACGACGGCAACTAAGGGCAACTGGTCGGCCGCGGCATCGTGGCAATCGCGTCGGTATAGAACTGCGCCATGCCAAATTCCCGACACAGCTGAGGCAGGGCTTTGATGGCGCGCGCTTTGAAGTCGTCCAGGCGTTCATGTCGCGCTCCTCATTCAGATGACCGCTTTAGCGCAGCGCACGCGCAATTGCGAGTACGCCCTTCAAGCCCGACCCAAAGCGGCCGACGGCTTCGCGATGCGTCGTGAGCTCGCTGTAGGGCAAGAAATGCAAATTCAGGTCCGTCGCCCGGCTGAAGGCGGGGCGGGCGAACTGCGCGCGCACATCCGCCTCGCGCGCATCGGGCGCCACCAGAAAATACGCGCCGTCAGCGTGCTCGGGCACCCCGAGCGCGAGATCGAGCATGCGCACGATGCCCGAGTAAATGCTGGTGGAATGCTCGACCTCGAATGCCGCCGCGACGCGGCCGCTGTCGGCCTCCAGCCACAGCACGTCGATCAGGCCAAACGTGTCAGCGGCGGCGTGCGCGGCGAGGGCGGGCGGCAGCTGCGTCATGCAGCCAGTGCCCAATGGCGCGTCGGCATACACACGACCGCGATCGTTGCTCGCGATCCATACAGCGTATCCGAGGGCCTTGCCCAGATCGCGCAGCCAGGCCTGGATCTGCGTGTGCGTGTGATCGCCTTCGTGGGCGAGCGCGAGCGCCTTGCGACTGGCCGCACTCTCCTCGCGCACTCCCGCCAAGTCCTCCGCCCAGCGCGCGACAGCGGCCGTGTCGCCCGCGCGGGGCGGTGCCGGATAGCGGCCACTGCCGATGTCGAACAAGAAGCCCGCGACAGCGCCGAAGTCGTTCGAAAACTGCCCCCGGTACCGCGCCATGAGAGCGAGCATGCCGCGACGCATTGCCAGGTACTCGTCCCAGCGACCGAGCTTCACCCGCGCGCCCGCAACGGCGTTGTACCCATTGGCGATGGCCGTGTTGAACGGCGGCACGTGAGTGGGGTGCAGGAAGTACAACAGGTTCGCGGCCGCGGGGCCTAGCCCCTTGATGCGCCGGCGGTCCAACGCATGGATCGCTTCGAGGATCGCGCTATCGCCGCTGCAGCACAGGCACGTGTCGAGGAACTGCCCAAACGCGCGCTGATGCTCAGCGTCTTCGTAAATATCAGGAATGCGCAGCTTGGGCTTCCATAAAAATGCGTGATCGGCCCCCTTGAAAATTTGACGCTGCTCGGCTATCGAGCCGACGACGGTTTCTAGCGACGAGCCGCGGTACGCGCATCCAAACGTGCCGCTGGCGATCTCGGCTACCACGGCCTGCAGGCCGCGTCGAATCGCGCGGAAATTCTTGAGCCGCTCCTCCCACAGAAACCACGTGCGGTACGTCCCGCCCGCGTCTTCGCGCCAGCGTGCGATCAACGTCCGCAAGGCATCCGTGTCCGTGGCATCGGCGGGTATCTGCGTCGCAATCATCGTCAGGAGTCTTTAAGCGGAGGAGAAAGTGTAGCCAGGGTGCAGCCGTATGGCATACCTACCATCTCAGGGGCGCGACACCGTCAGCGCCCGGCAATGAAAATCGACTAGCGCGGCGCGTGACGCACTGTCGCAATTTGCCTCGTTCGCGTGCCCGACCGTGCAGCGTGCTTGACCCGTGCGCCGGTTCGAACCCTGGAGTTGAATCTAACATCCGGAATTTGAGCGGGTTTTCTGACGTGTGAATAACCTTGCGCGTGAGTCGCTTGCGCCCGATGAGCGCTCGCGACGTTCGTCAATGAACGTTGGCGTGTCGCACCAGTGCGGGCTTGGTATACGCCCTGCAATCGACCATCGATAACTGACCGCCGACACTGCCATCCCGATTCTCACGCAAGGAGCGTTTTATGAAAACCTCGCACACCGCGCATGCAGCGCCGCCGAAAGCAACCGCTCACGCCGAACACAGCACGCAAAATACGATGAGTCACTACCCCCGTTTTGCCGCGATGATCGCCGTGTCGTTCGTCGCCATGTTCGCGCTGATGTACGTCATGGTCGATCGCTTTGCGCACGTCTTGAGCAATCTCAATCAGGTCTACATGGCCGCGCTCATGGCCGGTGCGATGGTGCTCATCGAATTGGCCTTCATGTGGAAGATGTACCCGAACGCCAAGCTCAACGGCCTCTTTCTCGCCATTGCCGGGATCGTCGTGGGTGTCAGTTGGTTTGGTGTTCGCTACCAGTGGGGCATCGGCGATTCGCAGTTCCTGCGCTCGATGATTCCGCACCATGCCGGTGCGATCCTGATGTGCGAAGAAGCAACCCTTACGTCGACGGAGATTCGCAGCCTGTGCGGTGACATCCAACGCTCCCAGCGCGCCGAAATTCAGCAGATGCAAGCGCTGCTCGCCGCTGAGCGGCAACGGCAATGAGGCCGACATTCGCTGGTAAAAAAAGCGGCGTGTGCGGCGGGGATTCGCTGCCGGCCCCACTACGTTTGGCGTCTGCCGTGATCCTCGCCGCGGCAAGCTTGGCGGCGTGTGGC
Source organism: Tahibacter amnicola (assembly GCF_025398735.1). Lineage (NCBI taxonomy): Bacteria > Pseudomonadati > Pseudomonadota > Gammaproteobacteria > Lysobacterales > Rhodanobacteraceae > Tahibacter > Tahibacter amnicola. Next base: position 3,799,171 of record NZ_CP104694.1, on the reverse strand, counting down.
CGCGTGGCGCAACCGCTCTCGGAGTCCACGGGGGCGCATCCGAAGCTGCCGCCGCCGTCCCACTCCGTCATCCCGGTCATCGACATTGCGCCCGCCACCGGCTGGGCAGCAGACCAGACCCCCATCGCAGCGACCGGGCTGAGGGTGCGCGCGTACGCGCGAGATCTCGATCATCCGCGTTGGCTGCTCGTGCTTCCCAACGGCGATGTGCTCGTCGCGGAAAGCAATGCGCCGCCCGATTCGCGCGCCACCAAAGGCATCAAAGGTGCCGTTATGAAAGCCGTAATGAGGCGCGCGGGCGCGGGCGTGCCCAGCCCCAATCGCATCACGCTGCTGCGCGATGCCGACGGCGACGGCGTGGCCGAGCAGCGTCACGCCTTCGCCCGTGGCCTGAACTCGCCGTTCGGGATGGCGCTCATTGACCAGACGTTGTACATCGCCAACGCGGATGCACTGGTCCGTGTGCCCTACCACGACGGCGACGTTACCGCCGTCAGCGCCGCGGAAATGGTTGTGCCGCTGCCCCACGGGCCTGGCCCGCTCAACCACCATTGGACCAAGAGTTTGGTGGCCAGCGCCGACGGAAAGCGTCTTTACGTGGGTGTCGGTTCCAATAGTAACGTCGCCGAAGGCGGAATGGACAAGGAGGTGAATCGCGCGGCGGTGCTGCAGATCGATCCTGAGCAGCGCAACGTGCGGATATTTGCCAGCGGGTTGCGCAATCCCGTAGGACTGGACTTTGAGCCGGTCACCGGGGACTTGTGGACTGTGGTCAACGAGCGCGATGAACTGGGCAACGATCTGGTTCCTGACTATTTGACGCACGTGGTGGAAAACGCCTTCTACGGCTGGCCGTACAGCTATTTTGGCGACCACGTCGATGCACGCGTCGAACCGCAACGCCCGGATCTCGTCGCCAGCGCCCGCGTCCCCGATTACGCGTTGGGCGCCCATACCGCCTCGCTGGGACTTGCGTTCGCCACGGCGCACACATTGCCAGCGCGCTACCACGCCGGCGCCTTCATCGGACAGCACGGCTCCTGGAACCGTAGACCGCCGGTCGGCTATCGCGTCATTTTCGTGCCTTTTGCCAACGGCCGCCCGAGCGGCTCGCCCACGGTTGTCCTGGACGGATTTCTCGATGCCCAAGGCAACGCGCGGGGGCGTCCGGCCGGCGTACACCTAGCCCGCGATGGTGCCCTGCTGGTGGCTGACGACGTCGGCAACGTGATCTGGCGGGTCGACACCGATCCGGCCGCCCCATGAGGCACGCAGGGAGGGTGCGATGCTCGATTGCCTGATCGTAGGCGGCGGCCCGGCAGGTCTCACAGCGGCGCTGTATTTAGCGCGGTTTGGGCGCTCGTGCACGGTCATCGATGCGAACGCCAGCCGTGCTGCACAGATCCCCGTGTCGCACAATCTGCCGGGGTTTCCTGAGGGCATCGGTGGGGAAGCCCTTCTGCTGCGATTGCGCCGTCAGGTCGCCAACGTCAGTGTACCGATCGAGCATGCCACGGTGGACGCGCTGCGTAGTGATGCGGGCAGTTTTGTCGCAACCCTCGGTGAAGAACATCGACACGCGAGGACGGTGCTCCTTGCGACCGGCGTGGTCGATCAACTGCCGCCCGGCGCGCCGCCGGCCCAGTGGCATGCGATGACGCTCGACGGTCTGGTGCGCTGGTGTCCGATTTGCGATGCCTACGAAGTCCGCGATCGGCGCGTGGGCCTTATCGCACCGGCGACGACGGCACTGGGTCATGCGGGATTTCTGCGCACCTACACACGCGACCTGACCTTGATTCTGACGCCAGACGGCGGTGAATTGTCCGACCAGGACCGCGGTCGGCTGCGTACTCTGGACGTGCTGATTATCGACCAGCCCATCACCTTCGTCCGCGACACGCCCTGCGCCGTTCTGGTGCAGTTCGCCGATGGCTCGGTGGCCGATTTCGATACGGTCTACCCGCTCGTGGGCTGTGCGGCCCGTTCACACCTGGCCACTGCGTTGGGCGCTCAATGCGACGAGCAGGGCGAGCTCTTCGTGGACGCCCACCAGGGTACGTCCGTCCCCGGGCTTTACGCCGCTGGGGATCTTGTCAAGGCCTTGAACCAGATGACCGTGGGAATGGCTCACGCCGCTGTTGCGGCGACCGCGATCCATCGTCGGCTGGGCAACAATCCGCGGTGATCGGCGTGGTCCTGCATGGCACACGGCGCGGTGTGTCGGTCGGGCCGCCGGTCTGTCCACTGTGTGAACTCGATCCACTCATCAGTGCTAGGCCTGGGCGGCTTCGCGCGAGCGCACCATGCAGAGTCGGCAGTCGCGGGCGCAGTCGCTCAAGTCGCCGCGTGCGTCGCAGGCGCTTGCGCAGACCTCGCACACGTGCGCGCACGCGTCGCACAACACGATCGCTTCGCGACTGCCGATCCGAAGGTACTTCGCGGTCACTTTGCACAGTTCCGCCGTGACGATCAGGAGCTGACGCAGCTCGTCGTCGAGCCAAGCCTCGCTGACGCCGCGATAGGGCAAGAGACCCGCGCTCATGCAGGTGCTGTAACACCGCAGGCAGGCTTCTACAGCACGGGCCGTGGCGGACTCCGGCGAGGGGTTCAGGAAACGGAGCATGGTGCCTCGGGCGGGCTCCGAGTCCCTACGACGACTCGCGGTGCGGAAGGAAGGCGCATCACGGCAGCGAAGGACCGGCCGGGTGGTGGGCATACACCGTGGCCTCACCGCGCAGCGGCAGAGTCCACACGTCGTACGCTTCGGAAACGGCACCTTCCATGCCGGCCGATCCAGCTGGCATGCCCGGTACGGCCAAGCCGCGCAGGGCAGGGCGTTCTTGCAGCCAGCGCCGTATGTCCTGCGGCGGCACATGGCCCTCAATCACGTAGCCCTCGCGCGTCAGCGCCGTATGGCAACTGGCCTTGGACTCCGGAATACCCAGGCGAAGCCGCAAGGCGCCCAAGTGCGGTTCTTCCTGTACCGCGACGCGAAACCCCGCCTCGCGCAAGCGCGCTACCCACGCCAGACAACATAAGCAGCCCGGCCGCCGGAACACCGTGATCTCGCTCTGCGCCGGCAGACCGCGCGCCAGCACGAGGAAGGCAGCCAGGACCGACAGCATGGCCGCACCGACCCCCGCGAGCGCGGGGAGGGAGAGGGGACGACGCTTCACGGGAGATAGTCGCGTCATCGCGCTCGAGCGTGGGTCGGTGCGGCGCCTCATCGACGAATGCCACCGGATCGTGGGGAGCGAACCCTGGCCAACGTCGAAGCCATGGACAACACGGTGGGAACTGGCGGCCGTGTCATTGACCGTGTCGCGCGAAGTCGCTGACGTTGCCGTCACCGTCAATCTGGTGCACGGTGTAGGGCGCGACCCGGCCATCCGGGAGCTCCATGCCGGGCGAGCCGGCCGGCATGCCCGGTACAGCGAGCCCTTGGATCGCGGGCCGCTGTGTCAGTAGACGCCGGATGTCGGCCGCGGGCACATGGCCTTCCACGAAATACCCGCCGACTTCGGCGGTGTGGCACGACGCCATCGGCGCCGGCACGCCCAGGCGACGTTTGCTCAGCGCGACATCGGCTTCATCGCGCACCTCGACCGTGAAGCCGTTCGCCCGCAGGTGCTCCACCCACTGCGTGCAGCACCCGCAGGATGGGCTCTTGTGCACCAGCACGTGATCGCTGGCGGCGACCGTGACTGTCGCCGTGGATTGCGCCGACACAGGATCGGCGAGGGGAATCAGGAGCAGGCCCAGCGAGCCTACCCATCGCAGCAGAGGATTCATTGCAACCTCACGAAGTCTTGTTGGGTCGGGACGACCAATGGATGTGCACAATGCGCCAGCCCTGCGGCGTCTTCTTGAGCACCATGGTTTCGGTGCTGATGAGATCGACGGGCTTGTTCTTCACCGACGCCGTGATGCGCGATTCGCTGCCGACCCACGCCAGATCGCCGACCGCATCGCCGGTGCGTGACTGAAGCGCCAGCGTCGCCGTCTTCAAGAAGGCCGCGTCGCTGGCGAGGTGGTGCGAGGCGTATTCGGCTTTGGAGCGCTCGATGCCGCCGCTCTCGAAGATCTTGACCTCGGGATCGAGAAGCGTGGCGGCCGTCGCGGTGTCGCCGGTCGACAAGGCTTTCTGGAACTGATCCACCACGGCCGTGGGCTCGTTCGCGCCTTTCGCACCGTCCGATGATGCCGGTGCGGTGGCGCCCGCTGCCGGCGCCGCAGCACCCATGTCCATGCCCTCGTGATCCATCGGCTGACCACCCTCGCGGGCGGTCAGAATCTGGTACTGATCTGCCGTCAGCGTCGGCAGCTTCTGCAGGAACGCCACCATGGCCCAGATGCGTGCGTCATCGTGCGTGGGGCCCCAGGCGGGCATAGCCGACGCCTTGATGCCATGCTTGATGATCCAGAACTGCCGCGCCGCTGCGCCTTCGGCGAGATCTTTCGTCAACGGAGCCTGCTGAGAGGCAGGCTTGGACAGATTCGGCGGCTTCGGATAAAGCCCTTGGGCCATGTCGGACGTGGTCTTGCCCGGCTTCAAATGGCACGTCGCGCACATGTCGTTATAGTCCGCTCCGCCCGCCAGGAGCATGTCCGGATCGTCCAGCGCAGGCACCTTCAGATCGGCGCTGGCGCGGGCGATCGAGCGTTCCCGCAGCGTTTCCAGACCCCAGTACGTCAGCGCGTTGTGCGGCGTGTCGGCGCCGATGGGATACAGCCCCGAGTATAAAAATCCCAGTGCGCCCAATCCGCCAACGAGTGCCAGAACGAGGATCACTTTGAGCGTTTTCATGCGCTACCCTCCCGTAGGTTTTCCGTGTTGTGAGTGATCCATCGCCGGCATCTCATCGGATGCTGGGGCCGGTCGTGTAGCCCGCGCGGGGCCGTACGGGGTGCGCCGATGGGGCTGACCGAAATCGGCATCGCTGCTCACGCGGCGTGCGATCCGGTCCTTCGGATAGCGGTACGGACCCGGATCGCGAAAATCCCCGGCCGCCAGCTCGTCGCGGACCTTGACCACGGTGAACATGCCGCCCATTTCGATCGGCCCGAACTGGCCTTGGCCGGCCATCATCGGCAGCGTGTTCTCGGGGCCTGTCAGGCCCATCGCGACGTGCTCGGAATGCTCCGACATGCCGTTTTCACCCATGGCCATGTAGCCGGGCAGCAACTGCCGAATCTGGGCTTCCACGCCGCGCTGATTGACACCGGTCGGATTCGGGATGCCGTGGCCCATCGGTCCCATCGTGTGATGCGCCATGTGGCAGTGCAGCGCCCAGTCGCCGGGCTCAGTCGCCACGAACTCGAAATCGCGCATCTGTCCGACGCCGATGATCTCGGTGACCTCGCGTCGCCACTGCGATCGCGGCCATCGGCCGGCGTCTGAGCCGGTCACCCAGAACGGATTGCTGTGCAGGTGGATGGGATGGTTCCACATGGATAAATTGCCAATTCGGATGCGCAGCCGCTCGCCCGTGCGCATCACCAACGGTTCGATCGCGGGGAACACCTTCGAGTTGAAGGTCCACAAATCGAAATCCTGCATGATGCTGGGATCGGGGCGATACGTGCCTGGGTGCAGCGCCCAGTTGTGCAGCAGGAATGCATAGTCGCGGTCGATCGGCTCTTCTTCACCGGCTCGCGGATGGATGATGAACAAGCCCATCATGCCGAAGGCCATCTGGGTCATCTCATCGGCGTGCGGGTGGTACATGTGCGTACCGTGCTGCTTGAGCGTGTACTCGTAGACGAAGGTCTCGCCGGGCAGGATGTGCGGCTGATTGAGACCGGCCACGCCATCGAACCCGTTGGGCAGATCAATGCCGTGCCAATGCACCGAGGTCGGCTCCTTCAGCCGATTCGTCACGAACAACCGCACTCGATCGCCTTCGACCGCTTCGATCGTTGGCCCCGGCGTCGTGCCGTTGTAGCCCCAACAGATTGCGCGCGAGCCCGGCGCGAACTCGTGCTCGATCTCCTCGGCCACCAGGTGGAATTCCTTGACGCCGTCATTCATGCGGAACGGCAGTGTCCACCCGTTGAGGGTACGCACGGGCCGGTAGCCCACCGCCGCACGCGGTGGCGGGGTGGCATCGCTGGGATCCGGTGCGGCCGCCGGCGTATGGCCGGCGGCGTGCTGTGCCCGGGCAGGCGTCACCGCGCCGGCCAACAGGCCCGCGCCGCCGACCCCCATCCATTGCAACAGGTCGCGTCGTGAGGTCATCAGTGCCCCCCGTGATCGTCGCTCGACGTCGGCGCGTTCTTGTCGTCTTTTTTCGGGTCTTTCGCTGCGTCCTTGGCCGGTGCGTGATCGTGCGCAGCGCCGGCAGCATCGGCCTTGGCGCACTTGGCCATCATGGCCTTCATGACCGGATCGTTCGGGTCCATTTTGGACATGTCCATGGTTTTCAACTTGGCGCAGTCGGGCTTGGCCTGCGCGGCAGCCGCCTCTTTTTCGTGCTCTTTGGGGTCGTGCGCCGACACGTTCAGCGCAATCGTCAGGCTCATCAGGGCAAGCGCAAGACGCAGGGAAGAGGTATTCATGCGTGATCTCCGAAGAAAGCTACGGTGGGTGAAACGCTCACGGCACCGGACGGCGCCGTGCGCCCGATCGTTCGGGCGGGGAAAGGAGTATCGAGTGACGATGACGTGCGCCTATCGCCCTGGCGCACCGGTGGGGAGGTGGGAGTGGAATCGTCCTTGCCGTGGTCCATACCGGGCATGCCGGCCTCGTCTTTCGGACGTTCCGTCGCCGGCGGCGACGTTGGCTTCTTCGCGGCGTTCGGTCCGCGCGAGCCCTTCGTGGGCTGGGTATCCTGAGGTGGAGGCGCTGCCGCCTTCATGGACATGTCGTGACCGGCGTGATCCATGCCCTGCATGCCGTCGTCGCGGGCGGGACTCTGCGGCGACGGCGTGGTGGCCGGCTTCATCGACGACATGTCATGACCGCCATGGTCCATGCCCTGCATGCCGTCGTCGCGGGCGGGGCTCTGCGGCGAGGGCGTGGCGGCCGGCTTCATCGACGACATGTCATGACCGCTATGGTCCATGCCCTGCATGCCCTCGTCGCGGGCGGGGCTCTGCGGCGACGGCGTGGCAGCCGGCTTCATCCCCGGCATTGCTGCGCCATGGTCGCCATGACCGCTGTGACCCGCGCCGGTCGGCGCGGGAGGGGTCAAAATGGCTTCAACCCCGATCGTGCGCGCGTTGACTGTCGCGGCGCTCGGAAGTCGTGTCCCGATCGCGCGACCCAGTTCCACCCGCGCCACCCAGTAGTCACGTACGGCTTCAAGGTAGCCCTGATAGGCGTCGTATTCCTGCTGCTTGGCCAGCAACAGTTCGAACGCGCCAATCAGCATGTAGTTGAGCCGTTCAACCTGGCGCGCCACGACCGCTTCGCGCTGCGGAACGAGCGCGGTCCGGTACTGCTCGACGATCCCGCGCTGCGCATTGACTCGTTCAATCCCCAGCCGGACGTCGTTGTCGATTTCCAATTCCCGCAGTGCCAGCGCGCTCTTGGCCACCTCCCACTGCGCCTGCGCACGCGCGATCGCTGCTTGGCCCTGGTTGAAGAGCGGTAGCGCCAACGACAACGTCGGACCGGTCAGCTTCGACCCGTCCGTTTCCTTCTCACGCTCTACGCCGATATCGACCGCTCCTAAAAGACGCCAGCGCCGCGCCACGCCCAGTGCGCTGCCGAGCAACTCGACCTCACGCCGCGCGGCGGCCAGATCGAGCCGCTGCTCACGGGCCAGGGACTGCAGCGTTTCCAGTCCGTCCTCGGTCGGCACGGGGGCCGCGAGCGGCACGTCCATCTGCCACTGCGCGGCTTGCGCGCCGGACAGGCCCATTTGCGTATTGAGCGCCAGGCGCTCGCGTGTCGCGTTCGCCCGCGCCGAGAGCGCGGCAATGCGCGCTTGACTCGCCGCGGCCTGCTCGAGCTTGAGCTCCAGCGCGCTGATGTTGCCCGCGTCGAAGAAGCGCAGGGCGAGTTCCGCGGAAGTCGCGGCGGCCGTGGCGACAGCTTCGCGCATGAGCGCCACCTGTTCGGCGCCGGCGGCCTCGTACCACTGTACTTCCACATCCGCGGCAAGATTCACGAGATCGGCCGCAATCGTCTGTTGGGCGCGCTCGTACTCGCCCGCCGCCAGGCGACGCCGGGCGGGAAGCAGCAACAAATCGGCAAGCGGCGCCGTGAGTCCGGTGGCGATCTTTGACGGGCCGCCGTCCTTGAGCGCGGAACCGCTGAAGGTTGGATTGCCAATACGGCTGGCCTCGACCACGTCCGCTTGTGCCAAGCCCAATCGCGCGTACTCCGCTGCCATACGTGGATTGCGCAGCTGGGCAACTTGAAACGCCGTGGCCGGCGTGATTTTCGTGGCGGTCAGTTCGGCCACACGCGCATCGATTGCCACCGTGCCTTCGGGGTTGGTGCGCCATTGCACCGCGCTGGGTACGCGTTCGTTCAACAGCGTTTGGACGCGATCGGCGCCCTCCCGTCGCGACACCCCGACGCAACCTGCAAGGATCGTCAACGCGGCCGCCAGCGGCAGCCGCAACATCGTTCGTTCCATCATCTCGACTCGTTGGCAGGCACGCGTCGCGACACCGGGCGGTCTCGCGCACATGCGAAAAGAGTGACGGTGCGACACCCGCACCGCATCGGCAGCCCGATCGGGCTGCTAGCCAACGCTTAGGCGATCGGAGGTCGCAAGGGCACCGTGTACCGCGAGGCGGTCAGATGCGGGCGGGAGAAGTCGCGGCCTTTCGTCGCGCGCTGCGGACGCACATTCACGCCCATGGCGGGCGCGGTGCTGGCAGACAACAGGCAACCGCAGGCACATTGGCCATGGGTGCAGCACGAAGGAGTGCTGTGCTTGGAAGGAGGGGCTTTTCCACCGTGCTGTGCATGGTCGGACATGTCGTCCGTGGCCATGTCCGATACCGCTGCGTCGCCGTGGCACGGGGCGTCGGCGACCACCGCACTGGCTTTCTCCGACGCGACGTGGTGCTGTGCCATCGCCACGGGCATGAGAAACCCGTTCAGGCACAACACGATCGCGAGAAGAATAGTGGTGGCGGTGCGAAGCACGCGCCCTCCGCAGACGACGAGGACGGCGCATAGACTGCGCGCCGGTGCCAGAAGTTTCAAGTAGCCCTTAGCGCTCCGTACGGCACCACCGACAGCGTTTATGCGCACCGCGTCTGGCTTTTTATCCGTCCGGTGTACGGCGCACGTTGCGCCCGCCCATAAATGGAAGCACCGAGCCTCTCCGGCCGGGGCTTGACTCTGGACCAGGGTCCAGACTGCACACTGTCTCTTCACGCGATCGATGCTTCACCGGAGGCGCAATCATGACGAGCTTTACCATTGGCGAATTGGCCAAACGTGCCGGGGTCGCCATCGACACCGTCCGGTATTACGAGCGCGGCCAACTACTCGCGCCCGCACAGCGCTCGGCCTCGGGCTATCGGCACTACACCCAGACCGAACTCAAACGCCTGCATTTCATCCGGCGCGCAAAATCCTTGGGTTTTTCGCTCGAGGACATTCGGACGCTGCTTGCCTTGAGCGATAACGCCGATATCGCCCAGGTCAAACGTGCCGCCATCGACAAACTCGCGGACGTCGATCAGCGCATCACTGAACTGACCCGCATCCGCACCGGACTGCAAACCCTCATTACGGCGTGCCCCGGCCACGGCCGAGCGGAAGCCTGCCCGATACTCAACGCCTTGTCGCAGGAGGATCTGCCATGACCGCACCTTCCCATAAATCCCCATGCTGCCACGCGCCCCCCTCGTCATCGTCCCCGAACTCTGCAGGGGGCCACGCCGCGGCGACGCCCGCCGTCGGCCACGGCGCTCATGATCCGGCCCACGGCCCAACGCCGGGCGCCCCGCGTGAAGCTGAGCGCGATCCGGCCTGCGGTATGACGGTCGACGCGAACTCGCCGCACCATGCGCACCACGCCGGCCATGATTATCACTTTTGTTCGGCGGGTTGCCGTACCAAATTCGTAGCCGATCCGGCGCGCTATCTGTCGACCGAAGCCCCCGTCGCTGCGATCCCCGCAGCGCCGGGCATGACCTACACCTGTCCGATGCACCCGCAAATTGTTCAGGAAGGCCCCGGGGCTTGCCCGATCTGCGGCATGGCACTCGAACCGGTCATGCCGAGCGAGGACGACGGCGAGCTGCCGGAACTCACCGACTTCCGACGGCGCTTTACATGGTCATTGCCGCTGACGCTCGTCGTATTGGGGCTGGCGATGCTTGGCCACCGTCTGACGGGGTTGTCGACCGAGCTGCGCACGGGCCTGGAGCTGGTGCTGGCCACACCGGTCGTATTGTGGGCCGGCTGGCCCTTCTTTGAGCGGTGTATCGCCTCGCTGCGCCATCGCAGCCCGAACATGTGGACCCTGATCGGCATCGGTGTAGCCGCCGCGTACGGCTACAGTGTCGTGGCCACGCTTGCGCCCGGGCTCTTTCCTAATTCCTTTCAGGAGCACGGGCGGGTCGGTGTTTATTTCGAGGCTGCCGCGGTCATCGTGTGGCTGACCCAGGCGACCGCCTGCGCGTGCGGCCCGGAGAAAAATTCCGGTCGACGGCACAGTGCTCGACGGCCGCTCAAGCGTGGATGAGTCGATGTTGACGGGCGAGTCGCTGCCGATCGAAAAATTGCCCGACGCGCGGGTCATCGGCGCGACCCTCAACGGTACCGGCAGTTTGGTCATTCGTGCCGATCAGGTCGGGTCGGCGACCGTACTCGCGCAGATCGTGCAGCTCGTCGCTCAAGCGCAGCGATCACGCGCGCCGATGCAGCGCATGGCCGACACCGTCGCCTATTGGTTCGTATTGGCCGTGCTGGCCGCGGCGATCGCAACTCTCCTCGGCTGGGGTTTCTTCGGCCCGGAACCCTCATGGACCTACGCCGTCTTGAATGCCGTCTCGGTGCTCATCATCGCGTGTCCGTGTGCGCTCGGGCTCGCCACACCAATGTCGATCATGGTTGCCACCGGACGCGCCGCGCATGCAGGCGTGCTGTTTCGCGACGCGGAAGCAATTGAGCGCCTGCGCACCATCGACACGCTCGTCGTCGATAAGACCGGGACGCTGACTGAAGGGCGCCCGGCATTTCGCGATGTGCTGATCGCGCCTGGCTACACCGAGCAGCAAGTCGTGCAGTTCGCTGCGAGTTTGGAGCAGGGGAGTGAGCACCCGCTTGCCGCTGCGATATTGGCAGAAGCTAAGCAGCGTTCGCTCGCTCTGTCGATGGCTGCCGACTTTTCTTCGATCACGGGTCAGGGTGTGGTGGGACGCGTGGACGATCGTCCGCTAGCTTTGGGCAACGCCGCACTGATGAGGAGCGTGGGTGCTGACGTTGCCCCGTTGGCCGAGCGGGCCGACGCACTGCGTGCGTCCGGCGCGACCGTCATGTTCCTCGCGGTCGACCGCGAGCTCGCCGGTGCCGTCGCCGTCGCGGACCCCATCAAGGCGTCTACTCCCGCGGCGTTGACGGCGTTACGCGCCGCAGGGCTCCGCCTCGTTATGGCGTCGGGCGACGCGATGGCCACGGCGCAGGCCGTGGCCGAGACCTTGGCGATCGACGAGGTCCACGGCGAGGTCAAGCCGGCCGACAAGGTCGCGCTGGTCGAACGCCTGAAAGCGCAAGGCCGCCGCGTGGCGATGGCCGGCGATGGCGTGAATGATGCCCCAGCACTCGCCGCGGCGGACGTCGGCATCGCGATGGGCACCGGCACCGACGTGGCCATGTCCAGTGCCGCTATCACGCTCGTTAAGGGCGATCTCGGACGCATCCTGGCGGCGAGAGCCATTTCCGACGAGACGGTGCGCAATATGAAACAGAATTTGGGGTTTGCGTTTCTGTACAACGCGCTCGGCGTGCCGGTCGCGGCGGGCGTGCTCTATCCGGTGTTTGGCTGGCTCTTGAGTCCGATGATTGCGGCGTTGGCGATGAGCCTGAGTTCGGTCTCCGTCGTCACCAACGCGCTGCGGTTGGGCAGAATCCGCTGACCGCACCACCGGGGGCGCAGGCCGTTCGCGAATGTAGGTGTGGCAGCCGGAGGGCAGGGCGTACTAGCCCATGGCCGGTCGACGTGTGGCGGCGCGCCAGCGCCGCCACACCAGGAGCACGCCGGACACCGACAGGCATACGCCGCCGAACGCCGTCAGGATCAGGAGCGGATGGTTGAAATCCTCGCGCTGGCGGTAGTCCATGATGTGCAGCATCCAGGCGATATCGAACAGGCGCCACACCCGGTTGCGTCGCTCGACGATGTCACCGGTCTGCGCGGCGACGTAGATTGTCGTCTCTAGATCGTCAGCGATCCGAAGCCGCCAAAATGCGCCTTGATGATCGCGTGTTTCCTCATTTGCCGCGGCCAACCACTCCGGGGCTTCCAGGCGGCCAGGGCCGCCATAGTCAGCCGCGACGACGGCGTATGCGACCGCCGGGGTCACCGGCTGCGGCTCGCCGGTGCGCGCGTTGTAGCGGTAGACGCCACTCGGAGTGGTCACCAAGTAGACAGGACCATCCAGCGCGTTGCGGAAAGCCACGCTGTGCGCTTGGCCGGCATGGTGTGCGGCGATCGCAGACGGCGCCTGCAAGGTGGAATAGTCGATTGCTTGGCCGGCGGTCGGCGGACGCACGTAGGTGTGGCCCTCCACGGCCATATGATCCAGCAAGCTCATCGTTAGCCCACTGGCCACCCAGACGAGCACCTGCACCCCGATGACCCACGCGGCGGCTCGGTGAAGGCGGGCAGGCCATGGCCGGCGAGGCGAACGCACCGACCGAACCGGCACCGGTCGACGTCGCGACACCGCCAGCAGCACCGCGCCGGTCACCACGAAGGCAAGGGCCACGCCGGCGGCGACGCGCAGAAGCGCATTGTTGACGTTGCTTCTGGTTGCATAATCCATAATGTGCAACATCCACAACGTGTCGAATATGCGCCAGCCGGCAAAACGCTTCGCCAGAAGTTCGCCGGTGTACGGGGAGTAGTACAACGTAGGCGCTGAAGCGCCCTCAAAGGTCACGCGCCACAGTGGCGCAGGACGGCTGCTGACCTCACCGGGCGCTTCCTTCAGCCAATCGATCGACCGAATCGCCCGGGCTTGCGCAAATCGCGTACGTGCCAGCGTTCGCACCTCATTGGCATCCAACGGGGCGCGCGGGACACCCGAGGCGGCATCGACCAATACGATGGATCCGGGTCGGTGCACTTCGTAGACCGGTTTGCCGAGCAGAGTCTTCAGCGTAAAGCGTTCGCTGTCGGGAAATTGACGCTGAAGTTCCGCCGGCGCGGCCACCGGCGAGAGCGGCAACTCCCTAGGCTCCGCCTTAACCCAGTGGTCGCCATGGACCCAGTCGATGGGCGCCGCACTCATGTATAGACCCGAGAGCATCCACAGCAGAACTTGTACACCCACCAGCCAAGCCAGCCGGGTGTGCCACGATCGCACGACACGTTGAGAGAGCACAGCGTTCCTTTGGGAGCGGCGTTATCGCACAGAGAGATCGGAGCCCCGCTGCGAATAGTAGCGCCCGTGTTCTAGGAGATGCGGCAATCGCTGCAGGCCCAGGACGCCGAGCTTGAGCAGATCCAAGCCGCGATTCGCGCCAGCCCACGCGTCTTGTTGCCGCCAAAGCCTCGCTTGCCGGCAGCCCGTTCGTACTACGGCCGATGATTTTTTGCGGCGCTTTTGAGCCTGACGCGGGATAAGACAACATTATCCTGTGTTAGAAATCCGTCCAATCCTGCTGAACTTGTCGCCTTGAGTGTTACGTAATTACGTGGTATGTAATTCAGTACGAAATACACCGAGGATGATCCGATGGCACGCGGCGGCGTCTATAAGACCGAAGTCGAGAAGGCGCGCAATGCGCTGCTGGCCCAGGGCAAGCACCCCTCCGTGGACGCGCTGCGCGTGGCGCTCGGCAACACCGGTTCCAAAACCACGATCCATCGATACCTCAAAGAGCTCGAGGCTGAGGACGCGCAGGGCGTCGGCGGGAAATATCCGATCAGCGACGCGTTAGCGGATCTCGTAAGCCGCCTGGCCGGGCAGCTCAATGCCGAGGCTGATGCTCGCATCGCCGAGGTCCAGGCGCATTGCGACGCCCAGCTGCGCGATCGCGCGGCCGCGCTGGAACAGGCCCGCCAGGAAACCACCACGCTGACCGCCCAACTGCGCCGTACCGAGGAGACGCTGCAGTCCGTCCAGGTCGAGCACAAGGCCACCCAGACCGGCCTGGCCGACGCGACCGCCACGGTGCGGCAGCTCGAAGAGCGTGTCGCCGGCGTCACCGCACGCCTGGCCGAGCGCGACACGCACGTGCAGTCCCTGGAGCAGAAGCACGCGCACGCCCGCGAGGCGCTGGAGCACTACCGGACCGCCATCAAAGACCAACGTGACCAGGAACAGCGACGCCACGAGCACCAGGTGCAGCAGCTGCAGGTGGATCTGCGCGAAGCCCGCGACAGCCTCATCGGCAAGAACCAGGAGCTGCTGCAGCTCAATCGCGACAACGTCCGGCTGACCGAACAGGCTGGCCAGCACGACCGTGAGGCACGCGACCTGCGCGCGCAACTGCGCCGGCTCGACGAGGAAGTCCAGGCGCTACGACCTGTCGCCCGCGAACGCGACAACCTGCAGACCCGCTGGGCGCAGGAGCAACTCGCCATTGAGGGCCTGCGCGCGGACGTAGCGGCCGCGCGCGACGCGCTGGTAAGGGAACAGGTTGCGCGCCAGGCCGCCGAGACCACCGCCGCGCACGCCACCGCACGCGCCCAGGCCTTCGACGAATTGCTCGCTCGGCGTGGGGCGATCTCACCCGGCGAGATCCTGCCGCCGGCACCCACCGGCGCGTAGAGCCGGTCCGCCTCGCCGCGGTCGGCGGTGTGTCAGGGATGGGCGCAGCAAGACTCCTCGCGCGGTCCGTCGGCACTGTCGGTGGGTTTGGCCGCCGCAAGCGCCTTGAGCGCCCAGGTTTCCCCGACGCAACCGCCCATCACCGAGGCCACCGCCAACATTTCCGACAGCTCCTCCCTGGTGGCTCCCAGCTCGACCGCCTTGCGCGCGTAGTGCGTCAGGCAAGGCTCGCAGCGCGCACTGACCGACCACAACAATGCACCCAGCACCTTGGTGCGAGAACTCAGCACCCCGTCGGTATACAGCACCGCCTGGCGCATCTGCTCAACGTGCGATGCCGCCACATGGAAAGGATTCGACGGCATGCTCATGGCTTCACGCTCGACGGGTAGCCAGCGTTCTGCGTGGCCGACGTCAGTGCGCTCACATCGGTCTTGGCATCGTCGTAGGTCACAACGGCTTCCTTGGGCTCCCAGGTGACCTTCGCCTCGGTGACGCCGTCGACCTTTTGCAATGCTTTCTTGACCGTAATCGGGCACGTGGCGCACGTCATCGACGGCACCGACAACGTGACCGTTCGGGTGCCCGCGATCGCCGGGGCGGTGCCGATCGAGAACAGCAGCAAGGAGGAGGTGAATAGCTTTTTCATCGGAATGATCCTCGATTAATAGAAGAGCGGCATGGCGTAGGGAAATCCGATCGCGACGACCACTAGCGTCGCGACGATCCAGAAGAACGCTTTGTAGCCCCGGCGAACTCGCGGCGCAGCACAGATCTCGCCAGGGGCACAGGCCTGCGTTGGCCGGAAGATGCGCCGCCACGCGAGCGACAAGGCGATCAACGCAGCGGCAATGAACCAAGGACGGTACGGTTCCAGGGTCGTGAGATTGCCGATCCACGCGCCGCTGACGCCCAACGTCACGAGCACGAGTGGCCCCAGGCAGCACGTGGAAGCCAGTAGCGCTGCCACGCCGCCGATCGCCAAGGCGCCGCGGCCATCTCCACGCTGCGTCATGTGCTTTGTCCTTTCCGGCATCTGTGCGCTAACGTTACGACCGTACTTAAGTACGGAATCAAGCACCGTGAACACCCGTTCCGAACCATTAACCATCGGTGCGTTGGCCAAGTCGGCCGGCGTCAACGTAGAAACCATCCGTTTCTACCAGCGCAGGGGCTTGCTCGCAGAGCCGAATCGGCCTCATGGCGGCATACGCCACTATGGGCCGACGGACGTCGCCCGGGTGAGATTCGTGAAATCGGCGCAGCGATTGGGCTTTAGCCTGGACGAAGTCGCGCAGTTGCTCAGGCTGGAAGATGGTACCCATTGCCGCGAGGCATCCGCATTGGCATCAGCGCGACTCGCAGACGTGCGTGCACGTCTGAATGATCTGCAGCGCATGGAGTCCGCACTATCCGAACTGCTCGAAGCCTGTTCGACGCGGACCGGGAAAGTGTTTTGCCCGCTGGTCGCTTCCTTGCGCGAAGACGCCGGCATGTCGAGTTGACTCACCGCGGATCAAACCCACAGTGCAGGCCCTAGGACGCGATTTGTCCGCCGTCCTGGCCGGGGGCAGCTAGGTCGCCACAAATTGCACGAAAACCGAGGTCACCCCAATCATTTCGGCGCATGGCGGCATCGTGCGGCAGGCGAACATTGCAGTTAGCCAAGGTGGCTAATGGGAGTACCGTAGGTGCGGTACGTGTCCGCTACCTTGATCAGGATCAATCGCGCGCTTGGGAACAAGCGCTCGGACCATTTGGAATGGTGCCGTGATGTCACGAGTGGCTTGCGGCCATCCAGATGCAATCGAGCGCATCCAGTAGAACGTGGATGCACAACCCAAGTCCGAGCCAACGTGTCCGTTGCCACGCGGTTAGCCCCAAATAAGCCACAGCCGCTGGCACGGTGTGCAACGGATGGAAACCGATGCTGCAGCGGTCAGGAACATAGGTCGACTCAGCGAGCAGGTGATCGACATCGATGAGCCAACCCACCAACAGCCAGAGCCAACATTGTCGCCATCGGGAGCGGTATCCCCACCACGCCACCGCCCATGGCACGACGACGTGAAGGACGATATGGACGGTCGGCCGCGCCATCTCCAACGCATCGACAAGCCCCGCCATAGCCATAGTCAACCGAATCCGTGACAGCAGTGGACACATGGGCAAGCGAGTGGCGTGCCCGACGACAAGGGGGTGTCACTATACGTGGCAGCGTGCGGACTTCCGCAAGTGCAGACGGGCGAACCAGATGCGCTGAGACACTTCGTCCAAGGGCATTGACCTTCCTATCATGGGAACCATCAGGATCGCCTCCAGTCCACCAGGAGGCCGCCCATGACCAACCAATCCCCCACAATGTCGCCGCTGGAGATCCCATTTCGTTTCGGCGTAGAGGGCATAACTTGTGCATCGTGCGTCCGACGCGTGGAGAAGGCGCTGCTGGCGACGCCGGGCGTTACCGTCGCCACCGTCAATCTAGCGACCGCAACCGCGGAAGTGCAGACCAACGGCTCGCTCACGTTTGACCTTGCGGCCACGGTACGAAACACCTGTCCCGGGAACTCGCGACCGTCACGCTGGCGGATCGCCCAGCGTAGGAAAGCGGCATGGCTGCGTACGTGGAATGGGGTGTGAAAATTGCCCAATCACGTGGCTGTGCTCGAACGCTGCATACGCCACCTCGTTGTCGCCCGCGGCGAGGGATCGGTATCCCGTCGCCAACCTCTTCAACTCAATATCCCGCTGGCTGGCCATTGGGTAACCTCCTCAGGAATGCCCCTTTACCGAACCCAACCTGACCGCGTCCGGCTGTGTGCAGGGTGATGCCGCGGCGATAGCCTACGTGTGTCGTCGCTCCGCCGCGCCGGAAAGGCTACCAGCGTTATGCTGCGACACCTCCTGCAGGTGCCGCAGCATGAACATTCGCCGAGCCAAATTCCCGCTTTGCCCAGGGGCATCCGATCGGTCGAGTTACTGCTTACGTTCAGCCAGCTCCACGCTGTCGTATTGGTCGGCCTTTCCGGAAATGACCGTCGCCTCTGCGTAGTGGTCGTCGACAATGGCGTCGATGCGGACCTTGCCGACAACTTCGCGCCTGTATTCGCCCATACCTCTGGGACCTGTGCTGACGCGCTGATGATGTACGACGTCCAGCTCCTGTCCGACGGTTGCACCATCGGCGCGACCGGTGCAAATAACCAGCTTTACGTCCTTGAGTTCGACAATCTGGCCGCGCATGAAAAACGTGTGACGCGGCGACGACGAGTCAGCGGCGGTCACCGTCGCAGCGGCAACTAAGCCGAACAGTAGCAGGCCGAGCATCGAACGGCGGCAATGCAGCGGCTTGGATGCGAGCGTGTTGGCAAATCGGTTCATAGGGAATACCTCTCAAGAAATGCCAGTACCGGACGGCGCCCCTACTGCGTCAGATGGCCGGCTCCATCGAACAAGGCGAAAGCACATTGTCTCACTGCCCTCGTGACGGTTCGTCCTGGGTGTCCCATCCTGGACGAACTGAGCCACGCGGAAGGCGCGACCGTGGGGCGGCCGCGCCTCATCGACCTACTGCCGACGACCTGTCGGTCGTTCGGTCCTAACCGAAGCGCCGCGCTGGCCCGCCTGTGCTGCCATGGTTTCACAGGATTCCGCGCAACGTTCGCACGCATTCGTCCATGTCACCGACAGTAAGGCAACTCTCGACGCAGTCACGGCAGATTTGTGCGCGCAGGTGTCGGGTAGAAAAGTCGTCACGGCGGTGCCTTCTGCACGATCTTAGCTGTCCGCGCGCTCATGGTGGGGCCGCGCGATGCGTAAACGGTCGGTTTGTCTGCAGCACGTGCAGGTCGGACTCATGAGAGTGCCGGCCAAACCGATGCCAAGGAGTTGCCTGAGAGTCGGGCGAATGGGTCCGGTCTTCTTCATGCTTGCTCCAGCGGCCCAGGCTGCACCCCAACGGTACCAAACCAGGAGCCGTTCCTAAATTGACGCAGGTCAATTGCTTAGTGGTGCTTGTACACGCCGACGTTTCGGATGTCGTTCCACGCCGTCGTCTGGTGACACAGATAGCACTCGCGAACCCGCGCCGAGGGCTGGGCTGCGACCTTCGCAGAGACCATTTTGAAGTGCTCCATGTAATGACTCGGCGGCGCCTTGTGGCACTGTGCGCAGTCGAGCGAATCCGGGGCGGGATGTCGGTACTCCGCGAGCGTCCACTGCGTCGTCGCGTGACATTGCGCGCAGTCGCGCCCGAACAGGCCGCCATGGCGGTCCTTGCTCGCATGGCAGGTCGAGCAATCCAGCACGCGCTCCGCGGATGACAGATGTGGGTTGTCGCGTGCTGGCGCGGCGGACGTGTCCCGTGTCACCCACGACGCCACCTGGTGATACAGCAGCCCGGCATCGCTGTCCGGCGCCTCGCTCAGGAGTTGCCGCAAGCCGATTTGCGCGAGCTTTTGATGGTCCATTCCCGGCGAGAGCCCAGGCACCGGATCGTGCTCGCGATGGCACTGCGCGCACTCGTTGACGCTCGAATGAAAGGCGGTCGCTTGGCGCTGTAGCAGCGCCGTTTCATTGGCATGGCAGACGATACAACTGCTGGACTCCACGCCTTTGATGGGTGTGTGGCAGGCGGCGCATCGGTCCGCCAGGAACGTGTGTCCTGGGGACAATGGTCCGGGGCTGGCCTGCCGCTGCCAAACCGCCACGTCCAGCAACGATGATTTGCGCGGCCAGGCCAAGGTGGCCGTGCCGACAAGGACGAAGATGACGAGCGCGGCGAATTTCTTCATGGCGTCGCCGACGGGAACCAGCGCAGGCCGAACTCAAGCGCGGCCCAGACGTGCAGGCCGAGAAGTCCGTAGAGGATGGCCGAGATCATCAAGTGAAATTTCAGCCACTGCGAGAAGAAGGCCCGTATCCGCTCTTCGGTGCGAATGCCGTATTCGAGGTCGGCCATGGACTCGACGACCGCCAGGGACGGCTTGACTGTCGGGCCATCTCCATTGGCCTTGGCCACCAGGCCGGACAGTTGGACGAACGTGTTCCGCAGCGCCCCGAGATGAGCCTGCTTGGTGCGGACGTCCTCGGCGATGAAACCGAGCAGGTAGCGTCCGACGAAGCCGCTGAGCACCACGAGCAACGTCATTGCGGTCAACGCCACTCCCAGCGGGCTTTGGAATTTGTGCCCGCTATGGATGAGGACGAGTGCCGTGCCGGCAAGACCTGAATAGATGTGCCAGATAAGGAAAGTGCGCATACCGGGCCCCACGGCACGGCGCAACGGAGAAATGCGCTTGACGATGGAATAGACCAGCGGGACGAGCATTAGAAGCGTGCCCGACACGGCAAATACGCCGCCCCACCCGCTGCCAGCGAAGTCGGCTGAACGATGCACGAAAAACCCGAGCCACAACACCGTGAGCAGGGCGACGATGCTTGCGACGACAGCGCGATCATGCTGGCGCATGCTTAGGCCTCGACCGTCACATCTGCGCTCGCCCTCGCTTGGCACGCCAGCACCATTCCCGCGGCCCGGTCCGCAGGCGTCAGTCCGTCATCAACCTCCATCGTCACTTGGCCGGCCACGACCCTAACCTTGCAGACACCACAGAAGCCCTGCCGGCAGGAATAGTCGATCGCAACGCCCACCGCCTCGGCCGCTTCGAGTACGGTCATGTCAGGCGGTAAGAGGGCCTTCTTTCCTGAGCGAGAGAAGCTGCACGTCGCGATCACGCTGGCCGGTACGGCCTCGCCGGCCGGAGCGCACCTGACCTCCGGTGTCAGGAATAGCTCGGTGTGCACCTGTTCAGGCGTGACGCCGAGTCGTGTGAAGATTTTGCCCATCGCGTCAAGCATCGGCGGCGGCCCGCAAAGATGGATGCGACGGGTACCGAGGTCGGGCACGGTGCGCGTTAGCAAGTCTGCTGTGACGAAGCCAAGCTCCCCGCTCCAGGACTCGGAGGCCTCCTCCAGTACAAGCGTCACGTGCAAGTTTGGATGGCGCTTGGCCAGGTAACCCAGCTCTTCGCGAAAAATGACATCCTCAAGCCGCGGACAGGCGTAGATGAGCCAGATCTCGCCCGCCCAGCTCTGGTCGGTCAAAAAGCGCAGCGAGCTCATCAGTGGCGTGATGCCGACGCCGCCAGCAATCAGGACGACGTCAGGGGCCTCGTGGCCACGGAAAGTGAAGCGACCATACGGACCGGTTGCCTCTAGCACGTCGCCGACGTTGACTTGCTCATGGAGATGACCGGAGACCACGCCGCCGGGAGTGTGCTTCACCGTGATCTCGCACCAGCCATGGCAGCACGGTGAGGACGCGATGGAATAGGAGCGCTTGACGACCTTGCCGTTGGTATTGACGGCGATGGTCAGGAACTGTCCGGGCTCGAACGCAAACGGCAGTTCCTCGCCCGCCGATGGCGCAAGACGAAAGGTCTTGACGTTGGCGGTCTCGCGAAAGATGCGCGCAACGCGCAACTGTCCCGACCAGCTGCCGGTAGTCGAGACCGGCATTGCCGCGCGTAGGCCGGGGCCCGGCTGGCCGGTTGCTGCCGGGGTCATCGTGCTCGGCACCAAGTCTGCGGACGTGGCGACCGGGAGGGGACTTGCCGGGAAAGCGTCGCCCATCCGATTTCCCACCGCAGCCGGCGCACCAACAAGCTGCGCCGCTAGCGCGCTCGCACGCCGTTGTCGCGCGAGGAAGATCCAGAGCAATACCGCCGCAAGGGCTCCGGTGAAGACCATAGTCACATAGTGAAACGCCGACAGGCCAAAGAAGCCATGTGGCGCCGGTGCGCTACCTACAGGCATCAGGTTCATCTCGCGCTTGAACCATTGCATGGCGATGTTGCGCGGGGCCTTGCCCTCGGCCAGTGCTCGCTGCGCAGCCAGCCCGCTTTCGAACTGCGCGATCCCCTGCCGTAACGATGCGGTCGCCCTCTGCATGGCAGGATAGTCGTCACGCCGGGCGGTCTCGGCTAGCTCGTCGACGGCCTGTGACATCAGTCCAGCGCCCACCTGCATACGCTCTCGAGCTTGTTTGAGCACCTGCTCGCGCTTTTCGAGCGGGAGATCGGGCAGTTCCATCAACGATGGATAAATTTCCTTGGGCGGTGGAGCTCCCATCCGCTCCATCATTTTCTCCATCCCCTGCGCCATGTTAGTCGCGGGTGCGCCCGGCTGTGCCATGGACGGCGGCATGCGCACATCAGAGGGGGCGGCAACGGGTGCAGGCTGCGTCCCTGAGGGATGGTGACTGGCATGCTCAGCGGCAGGGTCCTGCGCCGCAGCAATCCTTGCGCACAGCGCGGCGGCCAGCAGGCAAGCCAGTAGGCAGTCGGAGCGCTTCATCGCGCTGAGTTCGCTAGTCGGATCATGTGCGCTCCGGTTCGCCTGCTGCTACGGTGTCATGCCGAGCACGGCGCGACGTTGCTCGTCAGTAAGCACCCCGGCTGCTTCGCCGATCGCACGGATATAGGCCAGGCGACGCTGCACCTGCAACTCCTCAATGGCCCGAGCCTGGGCCTCGATCTTGCTGATGTCGGGCTGGTCCATCCCCGTTAGAACGAACATCTGCTGCTCAGCCTCCTCGATCTTGCGCTGCGCGGCGGAGCGCTCAAGCAACGCCTTCTCCCGGATGCGGCCCAATCGCAGTTGCTGGTCCGCATTGAGCTGCACATGCTGCGGGTGGTTGAGGAAGAATCCGTCAGCGCCGACGTGGTATAGGTGCGACGTGCCGGGAAAGCCTGGGAGGGCGTTGGGCGGCACGGCGCCAGGGGGGGCATCGCACCAGAAGCGTTTGCACCTCCCATAGCGCCCATGCTTCCCATCTCACTCATGCATTCCATGCAGCCCATACCCATACCCGTCGATGAGGGGCTCTGGCTCATTTGCGCGGGCTGCCCTGTAGGTGCCGAACCCATCGGCATCGTGTCGCTCGCCAGGGCACCTGGCACGACAGCGAGGGTCGTGATGATTCCTGCGAGGACCACATGCAGTGACCAACTCGATCCAACAATCAACTTGTTCATTTTGACACCTCATTCAAGAGTTTGCGGCTCGATTGCTCTAGAGATTTCAGCTAATCCGACGAGTGTGTGAGAATCCATCCGTCGACTTCCTGCAGACGCTGGTCATGCCGCTCAGGCGCCAGCGCCCCCACAGCACTTTTCGCGGCAATCATGGAGCTGACCCGAGCACGACATGCCGCTGCTCTGCGGACAGAACCTGCGCTGCCTCACCAACCGCTCGGATGAAGTGTAGACGGCCGGCGGTGCGCAGGGCTTCGATACGCCGGACTTGGGCCTCGATGCTCTCCGCATCGGGACGCGCAGCCGCGGTCAGCATGAATAGCCGCTGGTCCGCCGCCTCTATTTCGCGTCCGGCATCGGCGCGGGCCAGGAGTGCACGTTCACGGATTCCGGCGAGCGTGACCTGCTGCTCGACAGAAAGGCCGATGCGCTGGGATCGGCTGAGAAAGAAGTCCTCTGCTCCCAGGTGGTAAAGGTGCGGCTCGCCCGGGAAGCCGGGTAGCGTGTGCTCGGACGATGTGCCGGCGACGTCGATGTTAGATCGCTCCACGCCAAGGTCACGCGGGCAATCAGCGCAGTTCCACGCTGGCAGCTCGTGCGGTGGCGGAGACTGCCCCCAGCCCTCAGCTGGTCGAGTCGGCGCCAGCGGTTCGACACCCAGTCGCACTTGCAGAGCTCGGGTCTTGTCGCGTAGCTGCTCAAGTTGCAGCACCAGTGCCGAATCACGGGCGGGAAGGACGTTGCCGTCAAAATTGCCACGAATGGGGACGGCGGTCTCCGCTGCGGCAGCAACGGCCGTGGACGCGAATACCGCACGCGCGCACAGGTTCACGCAGCGTGGTCCGTGCCTGCGAACTTTTAGATCGGACTTCATCTGTGCGTGCACCTGTCTGGTATGCGGTCTTGGCAGACCATCGCGTGAGGCAACTTCACCGCCAGCTCGACGACATCGTTGATCGATCAGTTCGAGGACAGCGTAGAGACTGCGTTTTCTGGCACATTGACCTTGATCAACCAGAATGAGGAATGCGGTTGTCGGCGCTTGAATTGTTCCAAAATGAACACCCTCTATTAGCCACCGAGTTGCATGAGTGGACTTCTGCCACAAATTCCACGATGCCGGACTTACTTGAGCTCGCTCGATCGCGGCACAAATAGACCAACGCTAAAACAAACTCTACGAAATTTGCGGGGTTTTGTGGGTCCACCTGGCGACACTGCTGGCTCCCTCGTGCACGGACCGCGGCCGGGGAAATTGAAGCCCAAAGGCTTAGCTGACCGAATTGGCGAAACCGCTCTGGTTTCCGACCTATCCTGTTCGAACTCTAAGGAGCCGCAATTGATGCAGATCAATGTGTGGGCTGGCGCCCACCTCTAGCCTCACAAGCAGGCCGATCGTTCAAGCATTCGTCGGCCTGTCCGCATCGCGACACGCGGTGCCCCATTGACCTGTGTGCGACGCACAGGATTAGGGTCACAAGCATGGGCAAGATCGCTCCCGCAATTCGACGTCGGCGCACAACGCAGCCCGCTGATGGTTCCGGACTTTCGATCAGCCAGTTCGCGCGCGAGGTAGGAGAACCCCCGCACGTGATCCGCTACTACTGCAGGATCGGTTTGCTCGAGCCGAGCCACCGCAGCCAGAACGGATACCGCTTGTTCGACCGACGCGCCGTTCGCCGATCGATCTTCATTCGTCGCGCTCAGGGATTGGGCTTCACTCTGGAAGAGATCGCAGAGATCTTTCGTCATGCCCACAGCGGGAAGTCACCCTGCCCGCAGGTGCGATCAATCATCGAGCGACGCATTCCTCAGGTCGCCGAGCAACTCGATGGCTTGGTCGAGTTGCATCGCAGCATGACCCGTGCAGTAGCGCGCTGGCGCCGCCTTCCCGATCAGGTTCCGAGCGGCGATTTGATCTGCGCGCTGATCGAATCAGAACTTGAACCTCCCAAAGCTCGCCGAAACAGGAGCACGTCATGAACCGTCCACACGAAACCCACGGCTCGCCCCGACTCCTGCGTTGGGCCTTCTGGGGATTTGCCGCCATTGCGGGCTTCTTTCTCGTCACCGAGCACGGTGCTCATTTGCTCGGTGTGCTGCCCTACCTGCTGATTCTGGCTTGCCCGCTGATGCACATCTTCGGGCATCACGGGCACAGCCACGAACACGATCAGGAACCGCCGGATCAACCACCGGCGTCTAACGATCAGGCCGCAAGCGAGGAGCGCCGCAACTCGCGTGCCGGCCACCACCACCACTGACGGGAGCTCCCTATGCATACCTCAAATGGATACGGCTTGTGGGGGCTGGCGTTCCTCAATGCTGCCATCTTCATCTACTTCGCCTACAGCTACTACACGCCCAAGACCACTCGCGATTGGCGCAGCTTCGGCATGTACTCGGCTTTCATCGTTGCGCTGTTCGGCGAGATGTACGGCTTTCCGTTGTCGCTGTACTTCCTGTCCGGATGGCTCAGCACGCGCTTCCCAGGCGTCGACTGGCTTTCGCACGACGCAGGCCACGTGTTGGAAATGATGTTTGGCTGGCGAGCAAATCCGCACTTCGGCCCGTTCCACGTGGTGAGCTTCGTGCTCATCGGCCTGGGTTTCTGGCTACTTTCGCGTGCCTGGGCCGTGCTCTATCGCGCGCAGCGCAAAGGCTCAGTGGCGACCACCGGGCCGTACGCCAGGATTCGGCACCCGCAGTACGTGGGCTTCGTCGCGATCATGTTCGGCTTTCTGTTGCAGTGGCCGACGGTGCTGACGTTGCTGCTGTTTCCGATCATGGTCATAGCCTATTGGCGCCTGGCCAAGCACGAGGAGAAGGATAGCCTGGCGCACTTCGGCGATGCGTATCGCGCCTACATGGAACAGACGCCGGCTTTCATCCCGCACTGGCGTTCCAATCGCAGTCGGAGTGCGCCGACATGATTGCAGTTGCGACGTTGCGAACCGTCCGATGGCGATTGCCCGGGCTGCTTTCGGTTGGCTGCGGGCTGGGCGTCGAGCGCCGGCTGCGCAAGCTGACAGGTGTCCGCACCGCATCGGTCAATTTCGCTGCGAGTACGGCGGTGGTGACCTTCGATCCGGCGCTGCTCAGCGCGGGCGATGTTGCCGCCGCGATTCGCCACTGCGGGTACGACTGTCATCCGGCCCTTCCCGAGTGCGCCCAGAGCGATCGTGATGGTGCTGTGCCTGGGGTGGGCACAAACCGCGCCGCGCAAGTGGGTGCCGGACACGAACATCACCACGCCGCGCACGCGCCTGCGCCCCACGATCACAGCGCCATGGCGCACGATATGGGTCACGGCGCCGGCATGGACCTGCATGCGATGGCGCTCGACATGCGCCGGCGCTTCGCCGTCGCGATGCTCTTCGCGATCCCCGTGCTGGTGTGGTCGCCGATGGGGCTGATGACGCCGCCTCCTGCGCCGTTTGGACTCACGTTGAACGCCTGGTTGTTCGTCCTGGCTAGCGGCGCCGTGCTTTGGCCCGGCTGGCCGTTCTGGGTGGCGTCGATCCGCGCGCTGCGCAACGGCGTGCTCAACATGGCGGTGCTGGTGCTGCTGAGTGTGGGGACCGGCTACACCTTCAGTTTGGGCAGCACGTTTCTCTGGGACGGACCGCAGTTCTTCGAAGCGGCAGCGATATTGCTGGTTTTCATCCTGCTGGGACATTGGCTCGAGATGCGCGCGCGTGCCGGCGCCTCGGATGCAATTCGCACCCTGATGAATCTCTCTCCGCCCAAGGCCTTGGTTCGGCGCGACGGCAAGGAAATCGAAATGCCGACGGCCAACGTTGTGGTCGGCGACGTAGTGGTCGTCAAGCCCGGCAGCAAGCTGCCGGTCGACGGCGTGGTGGTGGAAGGAAGCTCCGTTGTCGACGAGTCGATGCTCACCGGCGAGTCGATGCCCATTCGTAAGAATCCCGGAGACAACGTAACCGGCGCCACCATCAACAAGAGCGGCGCTTTCGCCTATCGCGCGACCAAAGTCGGCGCCGATACGGCGCTGGCGCAGATCGTCAAGCTGGTGCAGGAGGCGCAGAACTCGAAGGCGCCGGCCCAGCTTCTGGCCGACCGCGCCTCGCAATGGCTGGTGCTGGCCGCCATCGTGATCGGACTCGTGACGTTCGCCGTGTGGTTCTGGTGGGTCGGTCAAACGCTGCTGTTCGCGATGACGCTGACCATTACCGTCTTCGTCATTGCCTGTCCCGACGCGCTGGGACTGGCCACTCCCATGGCGATCATGGTCGGGACCGGCCTGGGTGCCCGACACGGCATCCTGTTCAAGCACGCAGGAGCCATCGAAGCGGCGGCGCGGCTGGACGTCGTGGTGTTTGACAAGACGGGCACCCTGACTTTGGGCCAGCCCGAGGTCGTGGAGGTGGTGGCGGCGCCTGGCAGCAGCGCGGAGGAGGTCCTATCGATCGCGGCGGCGCTGGAGCGATCTTCCGAGCACCCGCTGGCGCAGGCGATCCTCAAGCGCGCTGAGGGGCTGGCGGAGCGAGCCGGCAGCGACTTCAGCAACATCGACGGGCAAGGCGCGCGCGGCCGTGTCGACGGCCATGCGGTTTTCCTGGGCAATCATCGACTGATGCAGGCACAGGGCATTGCACTCGGCGACCTGTCCGAAGCATCGGCGCGCTTGCAGGGAGCCGGCCGAACCGTGGTCCATGTCGCCGCCGATGGAGCGTCGCTCGGATTGATCGCGATTGCCGACGCCGTGCGACCCACGGCAGCAGTCACGGTGCAAACTTTGCGCGCACGTGGCGTCAAGGTCGCCATGTTGACCGGCGATAACCGTCCCACCGCCGAACGCATCGCCGCGGCTCTGGGCATCGACATCGTGCTCGCCGACGTGTTGCCAGGCAGCAAGGCCGACGAAGTGAAGAAGCTGCAGGCTCAGGGGCTTCGCGTGGCCATGGTTGGCGACGGCATCAACGACGCCCCGGCGCTGACCCAGGCCGACGTGGGTTTCGCCATCGGTGCAGGAACCGACGTGGCGATCGACAGCGCCGACGTGGTGCTGATGCGCAGCGATCCCTATGACGTCGTGCGTGCGATCGACATCGCCCGCGGCACGCTGCGCAAGATGCACCAGAACCTGTTCTGGGCCGTGGGCTACAACACGATCGCATTTCCCATCGCGGCGGGTGTCTTCTTTCCGCTCACGATCTCGCCGGAGATCGCAGCGCTGTCGATGTCGGGCAGCTCGGCTTTGGTGGCGATCAACGCGCTGCTGCTCAAGCGCTTGCGACTCGACCCGAGACCTGCGCACTCCGCCCAGCTCAAGCCATCCGTGGAGGCCGCATGAAGAGGCTCTCCGGATTGTCCGCCTTGGCCGCGATCCGGCTGCTTGCCTGCACGGGGGTTCAGCGTGTCGCGCGGGGGCTGGCAATGCCGAGCGCAAGCAGCCCGATGCAATGCGCATCGGCAACACGATCAGCCACTTCTTCAACCTCGATCCTGGACAGCGGCACGAATTCATCGTCGAGGTCACGCAATCCACGCACGCGCGACCTACCCGATTGCGCTTCACCTGCGGACCAGAAAGCCGGAGCACGCCATGAATGATTCGATCTCACCGGGGTTTCGCCTGAGTTTCCTCGGCGCGACGGCCACCGTCACCGGCTCGAAATATCTGATCGAAGCCGACGGTCGCCGCATTCTCGTCGATTGCGGGCTGTTCCAGGGCTACAAGCCGCTGCGCTTGCGCAATTGGGCACCGTTCCCGGTTGATCCGAGAAGCATCGATGCAGTCATCCTGACCCACGCGCATCTGGACCACAGCGGTTACCTGCCGCGGCTGGTCCGTGACGGCTTCCGTGGCCGTGTGTGGTGCACACCGGCCACGCGCGAGCTGTGCGCGATCTTGCTGCCCGACTCGGGACATCTGCTGGAAGAGGACGCCGAGTACGCCAATCGCCGTGGCTATTCCAAGCACCAGCCTGCGCTGCCGCTCTACACCGAGGCCGACGCGCAGCGCTGCCTGCAGCAGCTCCATCCGGTAGAAATCGGAACGCCGTTCGCACCCTTGCGCCGCGTCAGCGCCGTGCTGCGGACGCAAGGCCACATTCTGGGTGCAGCCAGCGTGCGGCTCGAGCACGAGGGCGTGAACATCACCTTTAGCGGCGACATCGGCCGGCCCGAAGATCCGATCATGAAGGCGCCACATCCGGTCGAGGCCAGCGACTGGATCGTGACCGAATCCACCTATGGCAATCGCACCCATCCAACAGTCGACCTGGATGTGGAGCTGGCTGCGGTTGTCAGGCGCGTGGCTAAGCGCGGAGGCGTCCTGGTGATTCCGGCGTTTGCTGTTGGTCGCGCACAGCTGTTGCTGTACCAGATCGCGAGGCTCAAAGCGCGTGGTGATGTTCCGCACATCCCGGTGTTTCTCAATAGTCCCATGGCTGTGGACGCGACCAGCCTCTACCATCGTTTCCGCGCCGAGCACCGATTGACTGAGACACAATGCGAGCAGATGTGCCGCGCGGCGACGTTCGTCAACAGCGTCGAGGAGTCCAAGGCCCTCAACGAGAGGCACGGACCCATGATCATCATCTCGGCCAGTGGCATGGCCACCGGCGGTCGCGTGGTCCATCACCTGAAGGCGTTCGCGCCCGATCCGCGCAACGCCATCCTGCTAGCGGGCTATCAGGCCGGTGGGACACGCGGCGCAGCACTGGCGGCAGGCGCGAGCACGATCCGCATCCATGGTCAGGACGTGCCAGTGCGGGCCGAGGTCATCGCATTGGGCAGCGCCTCGGCGCACGCCGACGCCAATGAGATTCTGTCGTGGCTGGGGACGGCACCGCGGCCTCCACGTGGCGTGTTCGTCACTCATGGTGAACCGGATGCGGCAGACGCGCTGTGTGGACGCATCGAGCGCGAGCTCGGTTGGTCGGCGATCGTGCCCGAGTATCGCGACGTGGTGGATCTGACTTCCGCCACGCTCACCGAGTCCGCTACCCGGGGGTTGCCTGAAGGAACTGGGGCTCCGATCCATGTGGCCTGACACCCGCTATGCGATCGTGCGCACCGCTACGACGGAAGGCTGGGAACGCCCGGTCGAGATGTGCGAGCACAAGGGCGTCGGACACCCCGATAGCCTGTGCGACGGTGTGGCCGAGGCCGTATCGCGCGCGTTGTGTCGTGCCTACCTGCACGCCTATGGCACCGTTGCGCACTACAACGTGGACAAGGCCCTGTTGGTCGGCGGCGAAAGTGCGCCGCGCTTCGGCGGCGGAACCCTGCGAGTGCCGATGCGGTTGATCGTTTGCGGCCGCGCAGCGATCCTGCCAGGAATCGACCTCGCCGAGTTCGTCTGCGCGGCCGCACGTGAATACCTGGACCTGGTCCTGCACGACGGCCGAGATCATTTCACCATCGAATCCGTGGTCCGCCCCGGCAGCCCGAATCTGACGCAAGTGGTCGGCGGGTCGAATGCCGAGCCGCGTGCCAACGACACATCGTTCGGCGCCGGTTTTGCTCCTTTTTCCCGACTGGAAGAACTCGTGCTTCAGGCGGCGCAGATTCTGCGTTCCACGGCATTTCGCCAGCGGTTTCCAGTCGCTGGCGATGACTACAAGGTGATGGGTGCACGCAGTGGTGCCGAGATTGATTTGACCGTGGCACTGGCGCTGGTCGATCGAGAAATCTCCAGCGTTGCACACTACTTCACGATCAAGTCCGCGATCGTCGAATACCTGCGCCAGGCATTGGATACGGATGCGGCCATCGTCCTCAATGCGCTCGACGATTCCGGCGCCGTTGACGAATCGGGCGTGTACCTCACCGTCACCGGGCTCAGCGCCGAACACGGCGATGACGGTCAGGTCGGACGCGGCAATCGGGTCTGCGGATTGATCACGCCGCAGCGAACCATGTCGTTGGAGGCCGCTGCTGGGAAGAACGCGGTTGCGCACGTGGGCAAGATCTACAACGTGCTGGCTCTGCAAGTGGCGCGGGCGATCGTCCACGCCGAACCCACCATCGTCGAGGCCTCTGTGCAATTGTTGTCGACCATTGGCCGACCGGTGTCGCAGCCGGCCCTGGTCGCGATTGATCTGCGCATTCGCGAGCCGGCCGACGTCGGCTGCGAGCGGCGCGTGCGCGACCTTGTGGAAGCGGAACTGAGGCAGGTCGGCGAATTGTCGGCCCGGCTGATCCGTGGCGAACTGGCGGTGTTCTGAGATGAGTCGCTCCCGAAAGCCACTCACTCACGAGATCTGTCGGTCGCTGTTGGCCATCGCCTTCGCGTTATTGCTCGCGACGAGCACAGGCGCCGCGGCCGACGACACCGATGCCTCGCAGCTACCCGGTGCGACGGTGGCATCGTTGCATGCGTGGCTGATCGAGCATAACCCCGACCTGCGCGCCATGACGCTGGACGCACAGGCGGCTGCGGCGCGAGTTCAACCTGCCGGCGCGTTGCCCGATCCGATGGTCCAGGCTGAACTGCGCGACATCGACGCCGACAAACCACGATTGCTGCCGGCGCAGGTTGGCTCGACGTTTTACCAACTGCGCCAGCGCGTCCCTCTCTGGGGCAAGCGGGGGCTGGCGCGCGACGCGGCGAGCGCTGACGCAGACGCTGGTGCGTACAAGCGCGACGCACGCCTGCGCGAACTGATCGCCGACGCCGAGCGTGCCTACGTGAGGTACTGGTACGCCGGTCAGAGCGCAGCAACACTCGACCATATCGTTAAGCTGCTCGACGACCTGGAACAGCTCGCGGCGCAGCGCTACGCGGCGGGACTCGCGCCACAGCAGGACGCGATCAAGGCACAGGTCGAACGCAGCTCGATGCAGCGCGAGCGCATCGAACGTATTGCGATGCAGCGCGAGGCCAAGGCACAACTGAATGCCAGCCTGGCGCGCAGGCCGAGCGAACCGCTCGCCGACCCGATACGCGAGCCCAGCCTCGAGCTGCCTGCCAATCTCGACGCGGCGATAGCGGCGACCTTTGATACGCACCCAGCGCTCGCGGCCGAGGTCGCGACGGTGCGTGCGGCCGAGCAGCGTCGCGAGCTGGCATATCGCAACCGCTTTCCCGATATCACCGTGGGCTTGGCGCCGATCCAGGTCGGAAAGCGGCTGGAAGGCTGGGAGCTGATGGTCGAGGTCGAGATTCCGTTCCAGCAGACCACGCGCCGCAATCTTGAGCGCGAAGCGACCTTGATGCGCGACGCCGCTGAGGCGCGGCGCGAAGCCGCCGCGGTCGAGCTCGCCGGACAGGCAGGGGAAGTTCGGGCCAGTTGGGAGGGGGCGCGCGAGCAGCGTGCGCTGATCGAGCACACCCTGTTACCACAAACCGACGCGAACTTCGAGTCCGCGCTGGCCAGCTACCAAGTGGGTGCGGTGGATTTCACTACCTTGCTCGACGCGCTGCGTCAGCGGCGCGCCGCCGATCTCACGCGGCTGGACGTGGCCCGCGACATGCTGCTCAACGCCGCGACGCTGCGCAGCTTGATCGGAGCGACACCATGAAGAGAGCCGAAATCATCGGCGTGATCGCAATCATTGCGCTGAGCGGTGCGCTCGGCTGGTGGATCGGCGCACAGCGCCCCACCGACATGGTGCCCACTGTAGCAACAGGGCACCAGAGCGCACCGGCAGCGCGCAGGATTCTCTACTACCGCAACCCGATGGGCTTGCCCGATACCTCGCAGGTACCCAAGAAAGACTCCATGGGCATGGACTACGTTCCGGTCTACGCCGACGAGACGTCGGCGGCGCCGGGCTCCATCGTCATCGCTCCGGAAAAGATCCAGCGTCTGGGTGTGCGCACGCAGAAAGCCGAGCTGCGCATGATCAGCCATCAGGTTCGTGCTAGCGGCACCATCGCCGTGGACGATACCCGCCACCACGTTGTCGCGCCGCGCTTCGATGGCTGGATCGAGCGCCTGTACGCCAATCGAACCGGTGCCCTGGTCCGGCGCGGCGCTCCGCTGGCCGACGTTTACAGCCCGGAACTGATGTCCACGCAGAACGAATATGTGATCGCACAGCGCGCGCTGCAGACGCTCATCGATAGTGATCCGCAAGCGCAGCGAGGCATGCAGGCGCTGGCCGATGCGGCACTCACCCGCTTGAAGAACTGGGGCATCAGCGGGGCGCAACTGGATCGGCTCCGCGCCGGCGAAGTGCGGCGGCTAATGACCCTGAGTGCACCCATCGACGGCGTCGTGCTCGACAAACCCGCGATCGAAGGCATGCGTTTTATGGCGGGAGAGAAGATCTTGGACTTGGCCGACCTGTCGCAGGTCTGGTTGATCGCCGACGTGCCCACGATTGAGGCCAGTTGGGTCGAGCCAGGTCAGACCGTGGTCTTCTCCTCGCCCGCGCTTCCCGGTCGCAGCTTCAGCGGTCTGGTGGAGTTCATTTATCCGACCATCGACGCCGCCGCGCGAACGGTCCGCGCGCGGGTCGTGCTCGACAACCGCGACGGCGCGCTGCGACCCAACTTGTACGGGGATGTCGTGTTCACGGCAAAGGACAGCGCGCCGGTGCTCGCGGTGCCGGCATCGGCCATGCTCGACAGCGGGCGGCGCCGCATCGTACTGATTGCGCTGGGAGGGGGACGTTTCGAACCGCGCGAGATCGAGGCAGGTCGATCCGACGAAACCCATGTGGAGATCACGCGCGGTCTGGCTGATGGCGAATCGGTCGTCGTGTCGGCCAATTTCCTGATCGACGCGGAGAGCAATTTGCGCGCTGCCCTGGGCGGCCTGACACCTCACGCCAAGCACAGTCAGTCTGGCCCTGTGCAGGAGCCTGTTGACGCGGCGGGTGCCGCTGCGCCGACACCGCATTCGGGACACAGGGACTGAGATGCTCGCGCGCCTGATCCAATGGTCGGCCCACAACGTGTTCCTGGTGCTGCTGGGCACCCTGGTCGTGGTCGGCACCGGGGCGTACGCGGTGCTGCGTACGCCGCTCGACGCCTTGCCAGATCTGTCCGATGTGCAGGTTATCGTGTTCACCGAGTATCCCGGCCAGGCACCCCAAGTAGTCGAGGACCAGGTCACCTACCCGCTGACGTCGGCGATGCTCGCAGTGCCGCGCTCGAAGGTCGTGCGCGGGTTTTCCTTCTTCGGAGCCTCGTTCGTCTACGTGATCTTTGAGGATGGCACCGATCTCTATTGGGCGCGTTCGCGGGTTCTGGAGTACCTCAACTTCGCAGCCGGACGCCTTCCCGCGGGCACTACGCCGCAACTCGGTCCCGACGCCACCGGCGTAGGCTGGGTGTACGAGTACGCGCTTGAAGGCAAGAATCGCTCGCTCGATGAGCTCCGCGCGATCCAGGACTGGTACGTGCGCTACCAGTTGACCAAGGCCCAGGGCGTGGCCGAAGTCGCCAGCATCGGTGGCTTCGTGCGCCAGTACGCCGTCACCGTCGATCCGACCAAGCTGCGGCAGTACGCGATCCCGTTGTCCGCGGTGAGCGACGTCATCCGCCGCAGCAATACCGACGTTGGCGGTCGCACCATCGAGATGACCGAAACCGAGTACATGGTGCGCGGGCGCGGTTATCTGCACGGTGCGAGCGACATCGAGCAGCTGATGCTCAAGAGCGAGCACGGCACGCCGGTGCTGGTGCGCGACGTGGCGCGGGTGGAGCTAGTGCCAGACGAACGCCGCGGCGCAACCGAGCTCAATGGCGAGGGCGAAGTCGTCGCCGGCATCGCGATGGCCCGCTACGGTGCCAACACACTGGATGTGATCCACAACCTGAAGGCCAAAATCGCCGAGATCCAATCGGGGCTTCCTGAGGGCGTGGCGATCCGGACTGTCTACGACCGCTCCGACCTGATCCACCGCGCGATCGCCAGCCTGCGCACCACACTGATCGAGGAAAGCGTGATCGTGGCGTTGGTGTGCATGCTATTCCTGTTCCACGTGCGCAGTGCGCTGGTGGCGATCCTGATGCTACCGGTCGGTGTGCTGATCGCATTTACCACGATGCGTTGGCTAGGGCTTAACTCCAACATCATGAGCTTGGGCGGCATCGCGATCGCGATCGGCGCCATGATCGACGCCGCGATCGTGATGATCGAGAACGCGCACAAGCACATTGAGCGCAGCGACGGCAGTGTGCCGCGCCTGCAACTGATGATCGACGCCTGCCGCGAAGTGGGTCCAGCGCTGTTCTTCAGCCTGCTGATCATCACCGTCTCGTTCCTGCCCGTGTTTACGCTGGAAGCGCAGGAAGGCCGGTTGTTCCACCCGCTGGCCTACACCAAGACCTTCTCAATGGCGGGCGCCGCGCTCCTGTCGGTCACGCTGGTGCCTGTGTTGATGCTGCTGTTCATCCGTGGCCACATCACGCCAGAAGCCAGGAATCCGCTGAACCGGTTCCTGATCTTCGCCTACCGCCCGGTGATCCATGGCGTGCTCCGGCACAAGGCCCTTACCGTGGCGCTGGCTGGCGTCGCGCTCGCCCTCAGCGCTTGGCCGATGACGCGCCTGGGCAGCGAGTTCATGCCCACCTTGAACGAGGGTACCTTGCTCTACATGCCCTCGTCGCTGCCAGGCATGTCGATCACCAAGGCCACCGAGCTCCTGCAACAACAGGACCGGATCATCAAGAGTTTTCCGGAAGTGGAGTCGGTGTTTGGAAAGGCCGGTCGCGCGCTGACCGCCACCGACCCGGCGCCATTGGAAATGTTCGAGACCGCGATCAACCTCAAGCCCGAGGCGCAATGGCGAGCGGGCATGACAGTGGACAAGCTGATTGCCGAAATGGATACGGCGCTGCAGTTTCCCGGTGTCGCCAACGCGTGGACCATGCCGATCAAGGCGCGCATCGACATGCTCTCCACTGGCATCCGCACGCCGATCGGGATCAAGGTGTTCGGCAGCAATCTGGCCGAAATGGAGACCCTGGCCAAGCGCATCGAGGAGGTGGTGCGCACGGTACCGGGCACCACCAGCGCCTTCGCGGAACGCTTGACCGGCGCGTACTACCTCGACATCGAACCCGACCTCGGCCGGCTGGCGCGCTATGGCCTCATGGTCGGGGACGTGCAGGACGTCGTCGCTGCGGCGCTTGGCGGCGAAATGGTGACGACGACCGTTGAGGGCCGCGAGCGCTTCGGTGTCATCGTGCGCTACCCACGCGAGTTGCGCGACACCCCCGAACGCATCGCCAGCGAGGTGCTGGTGGCGACCAAGGACGGCGCGCAGATTCCGCTGGGCGAGGTCGCTCGTGTCTCGGTCAGCAAGGGCGCCCCCTCCATTCGCACCGAGAACGCCTTGCTGTCGGCCTACATCTACGTCGACATCCGCGGTCGCGACATCGGCAGCTACGTGCAGGACGCGCAGCGTGCCGTGCGCGATGCGGTCCAGTTTCCGCCGGGTTACTACATCACCTGGAGCGGGCAATTCGAGTACATGGCGCGCGCTGCAGCGAAGATGAAGCTGGTCGTACCGCTCACCCTGGGCATCATCTTTCTGCTGCTGTACCTCAATTTTCGCCGGGTAGCCGAGACCCTGATCGTGATGCTGTCGGTACCTTTCGCGCTGGTCGGCGGCGTGTGGCTGATGTGGATGCTCGGTTACAACCTGAGTGTTGCGGCTGCCGTGGGATTCATCGCGCTGGCCGGCGTGGCCGCGGAGACCGGTGTGATCATGCTGATCTATCTCGATCACGCATGGAGCACGCAGGTCGAGATCTGCCAACGCGAGGGTCGCATTGTGGGAGCCGACGATCTGCGCCGGGCCATCATCGAAGGCGCCGTGGAGCGCGTGCGGCCCAAGATGATGACCGTCGTCGCGATCATGGCGGGCTTGTTGCCGATCATGTGGGGCAGCGGAACTGGATCGGAAGTCATGCGGCGCATCGCGGCGCCCATGATCGGCGGCATGGTGTCCTCCACAGTGCTCACGCTGGCCGTCATCCCGGCACTGTACGCATGGGTCAAGGGCCGCGCGCTTGGGGGCAGACCGACGCCGATACGCATTTTGCACGCGCCCGATTCCGGTGCGGCCTAGGCTCAACCACGCTTGGCCGTTCGCATTAACGACAAGGCCCCCAGAAGCTAAGGAGTAGAAGATGAAACTGTCCGGTCATAACCCTTCGACAGTCGATGTCACCGTCACGCCGGTGCCCGATCCGAACGCGGCATCGAGCTGCTGCCACTCAACACCCGACACCGAGGCCCTCGCAAAGGCGAAGCCGACCGACAGCTGTTGCAGCGAGAACGCCGGCAAGCCGTCCTCGGACGCGTCCGTGGCGGGGTCAGGCCGCGTTGCGCACTCGGCGAGCGGCGGGTGTTGCGGTGGTGCGCACAAGACGGCGCCCAAACCGTGATGAGCGCCGACGCCAGGAGCGACGAGGGCATGCGCCTGAGACTCAGGCGCATGGGCGTGGATACCTACCAGGAGTCGGTCGTTTACATGCACCGAAATTGCGTCGTGTGCCGCTCGGAAGGTTTCGAGGCGCAGTCGCGCATCGTGGTCGAGGGCAACGGACGTCGCATCGTCGCGACGCTGAATGTGGTCACCGACGATTGGATCAGCATGGACAGCGCAGGCTTGTCCGAAGCCGGCTGGCGGCGACTCAACGCACCCGAGGGTACCTGGCTGCGCTTCAGTCATCCCGCGCCGGCGGAGTCGGCCAGCGATCTGCGCGCCAAGGTCTACGGCCAGACGCTTGATGTTGGCCAGTACGAGCGCCTGCTGCGCGATGCGATCGCCGGCCGGCTGGCCGATATCGAGCTGGCCGCGTTCGTCACCGCTTGTGCCGGTGATCGGTTGGGACTGGAAGAAAACATCGCGCTGACCCGCGCCATGATCAACGTCGGCGAGCGCCTGCAATGGCCGCGAACACCGGTGCTCGACAAACACTGCGTCGGCGGACTACCGGGTAACCGCACGACCCCGATCGTGGTCGCCATTGTCGCCGCCGCGGGCTATTTGATTCCGAAGACGTCCTCACGTGCCATCACCTCGCCGGCCGGAACCGCCGACACAATGGAGACCTTGGCGCCGGTGGAGCTGGGCCTGGCTGCGATGCGCCGTGTAGTGGAACGTGAAGGCGGATGCATCGTGTGGGGTGGCGCCGTGGGCCTGAGTCCCGCCGACGATGTCCTGATCCGCGTCGAGCGACCGCTGGATTTCGACAGCGACGCGCAACTGACCGCGAGCGTGTTGTCCAAGAAGGTCGCGGCCGGGGCGACCCACGTCGTGCTCGATCTGCCTGTGGGACCGACCGCCAAGGTGCGCAGTGCAGAGACCGCCGCATCGCTCGGTCGCCTGCTGAGCGCGGTGGCACAGGCGCTGGGACTGGTCGTCGATATCCACCTGTCGGACGGGCGTCAGCCGGTCGGCCGCGGCGTCGGCCCAGCGCTTGAGGCCCTGGACGTGCTCAAGGTGCTGCGCAACGCCGCAGACGCGCCGCAAGACCTGCGCGAACGGGCGCTGGAGTTGGCTGGCCGAGTGCTGGATTTCGTACCTGGCGCCGATGGTCGCAGTGGGTCGCAGCGCGCACGGGCGCTGCTCGAAAGTGGTGCCGCGGAGCGCAAGTTCATCGCGATCTGTGAAGCACAAGGCGGATTTCGCCAGCCCAGCGCGGCCCCGCACCGCACTGTCTTTGCCGCGCCCAGCGATGGTGTCGTTGCAGCCATCGACAATCGCCGATTGTCCAGGCTGGCCAAGCTTGCCGGCGCGCCGCGTGCGCCCGCCGCCGGTCTCGAAATCCACGTGCGCTTGGACCAGCGCGTCGGCGCCGGCGAACCGTTGCTGACGCTGCATGCTCAGACGAGCGGCGAACTAGCGTACGCCAACGAATACCTGGCCCAGCACTCCGACATCGTCAAACTAGGGGCAGCGTCATGACCGCGTTGATCGTCGGCTTCCCCGGTTCCGAGTCGATCGCTACCGCACTGAGCGAGCGCTTGTCGGGCGAGCACCGCACCTTGGCTTGGCGCCACTTTCCCGATGGCGAATCGCTGGTCACGCTGGATGCCACCTGCCAGGACCGCGACGTGATCTTCGTCTGCTCGATGATCGAGCCGGATCGCCTGGCACTGCCGCTACTGTTTGCCGCGCGCACCGCGCGCGAGTTTGGCGCACGCCGGATCGGGCTCGTCGCGCCGTACCTGGCCTACATGCGCCAAGACAAGCGCTTCCACGCTGGGGAGGCGATCAGCGCACCGCATTTCGCCGCTTTCCTGTCCTGGGTCGTGGATTGGCTGGTCACCGTCGATCCGCACTTGCACCGCAATCCGACGCTGCAGCCGCTGTTTGGGATTCCGGCGCAGCACGTCTCGGCGATGCCCGCCGCGGCCGACTGGATCGCCACGAACGTGTCACGGCCGATTTTGATCGGCCCTGACAGCGAGAGTGTCCAGTGGGTGGCGACAGTGGCTTCGCGCATCGGTGCACCGATGACGGTGCTGCAAAAGAACCGTCGAGGCGACCGCGATGTGGAGGTGTCGTTGCCGGACCGTGATCTGCTCCAGGGGCGAACGCCGGTGCTCATCGACGACATTATTGCGTCCGGCCACACTCTCATCGAAACGCTTGGGCACCTCAAGCGATTGGGACTGCCGCCGGCGGTGTGCGTGGCCGTTCACGGCATCTTCGCGGACAACGCCGACACGCTAGTGCTCGCAGCCGGTGCCAGCCGACTGGCCACAAGCAACACCATTGCACACGCCAGCAACGCGTTCGACATCACCGCGGTCTTGCTGCCTGCAGTGACGGCCATGTTGCGCCAAGCTGCGGAACGGAGCGTTGCATGAGTAAGCCCCAAATCGATCACGCACTTGGGGGCTGTCCCGTCGAAGAGTGGCCGCCCTCCGAACGCATGGACTCGCCATGAAACGCTCCTGGATCTGGCCGCTGATCGCGGTCTTCGCCGTGGCCGCGCTCTCCTTCGTCGTGTTCGTCGTGTTGCGTCCCCCGAGGCTGCCGCAGGGTTTCCAGTACGGCAGCGGACACATCGAAGGAACCCAGGTCAGACTTGCCGCCGAGGTCGGTGGGCGCGTTCTGGAGCACTCGCTCACCGAAGGCAGCCGCGTCCAGCGCGGACAACGGCTGGTCGTGATCGATCCCGAGCTTGGCCGCGACATCGTGCGCGCCAGCCAAGGCGAACTCGACGCGCTGCGCAACTCGCGCGCCGCGATCGATGCGCAGATCGCGACCTGGAGCCATCATGCCGAGACCGCGCGGCAGCAGGTCGATCGCGTGCGCAAGCTGGTCGAGACCAAGGTCGCGAGTCAGCTCAACCTTGATCAGGCCAGCGATGCCGCGCGCCAGGCCGAAGGCCAGCTGGGCCAGCTGCGATCGCAGCGCCAGGCCATCGATGCGCAGATCGCTTCGGCTGAGGCACGCTCGAGCACCGCACTGACACAGCTGGCTCGCACCGAAGTATCCGCGCCGCAGGACGCCACGGTGCTGGTGCGTGCG
Organism: Tahibacter amnicola; assembly: GCF_025398735.1. Classification (NCBI taxonomy): domain Bacteria; kingdom Pseudomonadati; phylum Pseudomonadota; class Gammaproteobacteria; order Lysobacterales; family Rhodanobacteraceae; genus Tahibacter; species Tahibacter amnicola. Next base: position 3,758,798 of record NZ_CP104694.1, on the reverse strand, counting down.
GCCCAGACTGGCGAGGTGGTCCAGCCCGGACAGTCGTTGGCGATCCTCGTCGATCTGACCCAGCTCAAGCTCAAGGTTTATGTGCCGTCGGACCGCCTCGGCGCAATCCGCTTGGAGCAGCCGGTCAAGGTTCGGGTCGACAGCTATCCCGAGCGCTACTTCGATGCGCGCGTAGCGCGCGTCGACGATTACGCACAGTTCACGCCGCGCGATATCCATCTGCCGCAGGAAAGAACGCAGATGGTCTACGGCGTCGAGCTGGCCTTGAACAACCCCGACGGTGTGCTCAAGCCCGGCATGCCGGCCGACGCGTGGATCCGGATCGATGACAAGGCGCCCTGGCCCATCCAACTGCCGGTGCCACGCGAATGAGCGCTGTAGCCCAAGCGTCGCGCGTGATCGCAGCCCGCGGACTGGGGCGACGCTTTGGGCAGCATTGGGCCGTGCGCGATATCGACCTTGACCTGGCGAGCGGCCAGATGCTCGGCGTGGTCGGAGCCGATGGTTCGGGTAAGACCACGTTGATGCAGATGCTCGCTGCGATCCTCGATCCCAGCGCCGGCGAATGTCGCGTGTTTGGGCTGGAATCGCGCCGCCAGTCGAAGGCGATCGCGCAGCGCATCGGCTATATGACCCAGGGCTTCACGCTCTACGACACACTCACGGCAGAGGAGAACCTCCGGCTCGCCGCACGGCTGCGCGGACTTGATGCGAGCACATACCGCGATCGCCGTGCGGCTCTGTTGTCGATGGCCGGGCTGGAGAGATTCTTCGATCGCCCAGCAGGAAAACTCTCCGGCGGTATGCGCAAGAAATTGTCGCTGTGCACGATCCTGATCCACGAGCCCGACTTGTTGATCCTCGATGAACCCGGATTGGGCGTCGATCCGCTGTCGCGCCGACAGCTGTGGGACATGTTGCAGGCATTTCGCGCCCGCGGCGCCAGCCTGGTGGTCGCGACCTCGTACATGGATGAGGCCGAGCGCTGCGACCGTTTGCTGTTGCTGCGCGACGGTACAGCGCTCGCCACCGATACGCCCCAACGCGTGCGTGCCCGCGCAGACGGTCGGGTGTTCGAGATCACGGGTGGCGATCCGGTTGCCACTGCGGCGACGCTGCGCCATCGCCCGGAGCTGCGGGCGGTGCAAGTCCTGGCCAACCGGGTTCGCTTCATGACCGGCGCCGTCGACAGCCCTATCGAGGCAGTCGGTGGGGTGAGCGCGCATCCGGCCGTGGCACGACTCGAAGATGTCTTTGCGTTGGACCTTCGAAGAGAGTCCGACGACCAGCCGAATGAGGAAGCCATGCCGCCGGTTCCGGTCCGTGCCGGTATCCGCAGCGAACGACTGTGCGTTCAGTTCGGCGCCTTGCGTGCCGTTGATGCGGTAAGCCTCACGGTCGCTCCGGGGGAGCTGCTCGCTTTGCTGGGTCCCAACGGCGCCGGCAAGACCACCCTGATTCGAGCGCTGTGCGGCTTGATACCAATCAGCGGCGGCAGTGCCGAGGTCGCCGGCGTCGTCGCCGGCCCGGGTTCGGCGTTGTTGCGTCAGCGCATCGGCTACATGTCGCAGCGCTTCTCGCTCTACCCGGATCTGAGCGTCGGCGAGAATCTCGCCTTCTTTTCCAGCGCCTACGGTCTGGCGACGACAGCCGCGCTGCAAGCGTGTGCCTGGGCCTGCACCATCATGGAGCTGGACCCGCAGCATGACAGCCTGGTCGCGGGCCTGTCGGGCGCCCAACGCCAACGCCTTGCGCTCGCGTGCAGCGTGCTGCACCGGCCTTCGGTGTTGTTCCTGGATGAACCAACCTCGGGCATCGATCCGTTGGCCCGCTACCGATTCTGGTGGCTGATCCGGCGTCTGGCCGCCGCGGGCACCGCGATCCTGGTCACGACGCACTATCTGGACGAGGCCAACTACTGCGATCGAATTGGCCTGATGGACCACGGTCGCCTGATCGGATCGGGCACGTTGGATGAGCTGCGGCGCGCGACGGCCAGCGCTGCCGACGCCGACGTCGAAACCGTCTTCGTGCGAGCGATCGCGCAAGTCCCTACGCGGGAGCAGGTCGCGTGAAGCTTGATCGTGTCGCAGCTCTGATCGGCAAGGAAGTGCGCGAACTCACTCGCGACCACATCACGCTGGCGCTCGCGTTTCTAATGCCGCTCGTACTGCTATTCCTGTACGGCTACGCGGTGACCCTGGATGTCAAAGGCATCCGACTGGGCGTGTACGACGGTGACGGATCCGCCGCGAGCCGCGCCTTGGTCGATCGATTCACGGCCACGCCGTACTTCGCGCTGCGTCGACACTTTATCGCCTTGAGCGAGATCGAACCGGCACTTCAGCGCAGCGACGTGCGCGTGGTGCTCGTGATACCCGCGCAATTCGAGCGACGCCTGGTTGCCGGCGAAACGGCCCCAGTGCAGGTGCTCGCCGACGGCACGTACGCGGCCACGTCAGCGTTGGCGGCGGGCTATGCAGAAGTCATCATCGACGCCTTTCCGACGCCGCGAACCTCGGGCGTGCGGATCGAATCGCGGGTCTGGTACAACCCCGAGCTTCGCAGCGCGAATTTCGTAGTACCCGGCTTGTTCGCGGTAATCCTGATGGCGTTTCCGCCACTGCTGACTGCACTGGCCATCGTGCGTGAAAAGGAAACGGGCTCGATCCAGCAGATCTATGCCTCACCGGTCACTTCGGCCGAGTTCGTTGCTGCGAAACTGATTCCCTATGCGGGCCTCGCGCTGCTGGAGATGCTCCTGCTGGTCGTGGTCGGCACGCTGTGGTTCGACGTGCCCTTCGTCGGCAGCCCGCTGCTGCTGTTGCTCGCGGCCTGCGTCTACGTCCTCACCACTGTGGCGATAGGCTTGTCGGTTTCCGCGGTGACCCGCACGCAGCTCACCGCAATGTTGGTCGCGCTGCTGGTGAGCCTGATGCCCTCGATGTTGTTTTCGGGATTCCTCTTCCCGGTGTTCACCATGCCATTCAGCATGCAGCTCTACAGCGCGATCATTCCTGCTTCCTATTTCACCGAGATCTCGCGTGGCATCGTGCTCAAGGGCATGGGCTGGGACGCCCTGTGGCCCAACCTGACACTGTTGCTAGCCTATACAGCCGTGCTTTTCGCATTCGCCGCCTGGCGCTTGAAGCAGAAGGTGGCGACATGATCCGGCGCGTCCTGGGACTGCTGCGCAAGGAGGTCGTGCAACTGCTGCGCGACCCGGTCGTGCTCTTCATCGTGCTTTTCCTCTACACCGTCGAGGCCGTGACGTGCACGCGCGCGCTCACGTTCGAAGTGCGACACCTGCCGTTCGGCGTGGTCGACCAGGACCGCTCGGTCGCCAGCCGCCGCCTGATCGAGTTGTTCGACCTGAGTGAGGCATTCGATCTCACGCGGCAAAGTGATACGCCCACGGCAGTCGGCGAATGGCTCGATCGGAACACGGTCGGGATGGTGCTGGTCATCCCGCCTGGATTCGAGCGCGACCACCGCGCGGGTATGCGCCCAGCGCTCCAATTGCTGCTGGATGGCACGTACTCCAATACCGCCGAGTCCGCGCTGCACTACGCGCACGCGTTGGCGGCGCGCTTCGATGCGGAACAGCCGCCGCTGCTAGTTCCCACGGGAAGCGCACACGCGATGGCGATTCCACGCGTCTGGTACAACCCTGACCAGAGCACCAAGACCTTCATGGTGCTGTCGATGATCGCACTCGCCGGCATGATGGTCGGCGCCATGGTGCCGGCCGCATCGATCGTGCGTGAGAAGGAACGCGGAACCATCGAGCAGCTGATGGTGACGCCGATTCGCACAGGGGAACTGTTCTTTGCCAAGACGGTGCCGACCGTGGCGCTCAATGTGTTGGCGCTGTTTCCCGCGCTGATCATCGTCGCGCTGTTCCAGGTGCCGTTCCGCGGATCGCTCGCGACGCTGCTCGTGATGGCAGCGGTCTTCCAGTTGAGTGCCGTGGCGTTCGGCGTGCTGGTAGCCTCGGTCACCCGCAGCACACAGCAGGCGCTGTTGCTGGCATTCTTCGGGCTGTTTCCAATCATGTTCTTGTCTGGAACGGTGACGCCGATCGAATCGATGCCGCCGCTCCTGCAGCGGCTTTCTCTCCTGAGTCCACTGCGCTACTACATGGAGATCATGCAAGGCATCTTTCTCAAGGGCACCGGCTGGCATGAGCTGTGGCCGCAAGCCATGGCGCTGCTGGCCGTCGGTAGCTCGCTCTTCGCCATGGCGGCGGCGATATTTCGCCGTCGGATGGTCTAGTACCGCCATGGCCGCGCGCGCGATTCAAATCGGATATCGGCTGGCCCGACTGGGGGTAGTGCTTTGGCGCACCCGCGTTACTACACCCGAGGTCGGCGCGAGAGCATTGCGCGAAACGCTGGCGGGGCTCGGCACGACGTTCGTCAAGCTGGGACAAGGCCTCGGCATGCGTCGCGACGTGGTGCCCCTGCCGTACCGCGATGCGCTGGAGTCCTTGCAGGAGCACGTACCACCGTTCCCGGTAGCGCAGGCGCGCTCAATGATCGTTGCAGCCTACGGGCAACCGATCGATTCGCTCTTCGCACAGTTCAACGACACGCCGCTCGCCGCGGCATCGGTGGCGCAGGTTCACGGCGCCAGGCTGCCGACTGGCGAAGAGGTGATTGTCAAGGTGCGTCGTCCCGGCATCCGCGCGCTGGTCGAGCACGATCTGCGCTGGTTGCGCCGATTGGTGCGCGTCGCCGCACTACTGCCGGCTATCGCGCGCGTGCGTCCGTTGGCGTTGGTGGACGAACTCTGTCAACAGCTGCGCCAGGAGATCGATCTGCGGATCGAAGCGCGCAATGCGCGCCGGCTGGGCGAAGCGTGCCGGAATGTGCCTGGAATCATGATGCCGCGGGTGATTGAACCGTACGTGCACGAAGAGGTACTGGTCCAGGAATTCAGCCGCGGACAACCCATCGCCCATGCATTCGGTACACCCGAAGGCCATCAGTTGGCGAGCGCGCTGCTCGATGTGTACTTGCATCAGCTGTTCGTCGTCGGCTTCTTCCACGGCGATCCGCACCCGGGCAATTTGTTCGTGATGTCCGATGGCCGGCTGTGCCTGCACGATTTCGGTTTGGTTGGATTTCTCGACGGCCATAGTCGCCGCGCGCTCGCTGCATTTCTGGTAGCGCTTTCGCAGCGTGATGCCGAGTCGGCGCTGGACTCCGCCATTGAGCTGCGTATGCTCGACGGATTGGGTGACCGGCGCGAATTCGTCGTCGCGATCGACCGCATCTTTAGTGAACTGGCCGGCCTGCCGCTGAAGGACTGGTCGATTGCCGATGTGCTTTACCGAGTCGCACGCCTGGGTGGCGGTGAACATTTCTCGCTGCCGCGCGATCTTCTGGTGCTGATGCGCGCCCTGTTCCTGATCGAGAACACGACCCGGCAGCTCGACCCAGCGTTTGACCTGGTCGGCGAGATCACCGTGCGCCGCGACACGCTCGAAGACAGCGCCGCGGCCGCGCTGCCAACCTTGTCGCCGAAGCGGGCTTTGCGTGCCGCACGCGATGTACCCGCCTTGGTCGCGCGGTGGCTGCATGATGCCCAGCGCGAAAGCGGTCGACCCGGCGTATCGATCCACCACCGTGGGTTGGAAGAGCTCGAAGCCACCGTGGCACGCACCGGCAATCGTCTGGCGCTGGCGCTGGTCACCTTGGGGCTGTACATCGCCGGTTCCCTGCTGATGCTGCATAGCGCCGGACCGCGTGTCTGGGGCGATGTCCCGGTCACCGCGCTTGTAGCCTACGGGTTTGCACTCGCGTTGACGGTGCGCTTGGTTCGCGCCATCTCTCGCTCAGGCCACACCTGATGCGAGGCAGGACCGACCAAAGGGCGCGAGCTGCCGATCAGTTGGGCGGCGCGATGCTCACGGTGTTTGCGTCCGCTCTTGCATACAGCCTGGTGCTTCCGGTAGTCCCCGACTTGGTGAAGCACTCCAACGTCGAGGATGTTGCGAGCACGACGGGTACGCTGATGGCGGCGTACACGATCGCCACGGTACTCCTGTCGCCGCTGTGGGGTTGGCTGCTCGACCGATGGTCGGCGCGCACGATCCTCACGCTAGGCGTCGCGGGACAGGGTGTGATCGTGCTGCTCCTGCTCGTCCCGAACACATTGATGGGGCTTTATGGAATTCGCGCATTTCAGGGGGCGTTTGCTGCCGCGGTCGTGCCGGCAGTGTTGACGCTTGCCGCGCAGATCACCGAGCCCGATCGGCATGGACTGGCGGTAGCCCGCGCTACACGTGCGGCGCTCTTGGGCGGATTGGTTGGCCCCTTGGTGGGGGGCGTTCTTGCGCGCGGGTCCGATCTCAGGCTGCCGCTGATCGTGGCGAGCCTGTTGCTGCTGACCTCGGTCGCGGCGGCACGGCGCGGCAGCGAGGGCGAAGCATCGCGACGCGCTATCACCCTGGAAGGCGCGGTCCCGCGCTCCTCCGGGGTGCTCGCGCGGCTCGCTTTCGCGGCGGTCGCGGCCGGGCTTGCGATGGGCGCCATGGAAGTGGGCATCGCCGTGCGTGGGCGCGAGGTGCTCGGTCTCAACTCCGCCTCGATCGGGTTGATGTTCTTTGGCTGCGGCGTCGTGATGATCCTCGTGCAGTCCCTGGCTTTCCGGCCGCAGCGCGACGCGTTTGGCCTTTGGCGTTTGCTCTGGCCGGCGTTCGTGGTCTCCGCCGTGGGCCTGGCGATGCTGATGATGGCGAACCAGGCGTGGAGTTTGAGCGTCGTCGTTGCACTGGTCGCGGCCGGAGGCGGTGTACTGATGCCGACGATCAGCCTCTGGATCGTGCGCAGCGCCGGGCGCTCCCATGGTCTACAGCTTGGCTTGCGCGCCGCGCTCGGTGGCTTTGGCCAAGCCGCGGGTGCGGTCGCGGCAGGTTATGCGTTTCGTGCACAGGCGCCCGCACTGGTGATTGCGCTGATGCTCGTGGCGGCGACTCTTGTCGCCGCATGGCTGGTGCGCCGGCGTCCGACCCCTGAAGTGTCCAGTGCGGGCGCAGCACCCGTTACCGGAAGATCCGTGCTGCATGCGCCGACTCCACGGCGGCTCTCGCCATGAACCGCACTGTGCTGGTCCATCGGCGACAAGATTCGTGAGCTCGAAGCCATGCAACGAACGCTCGATACCCTGCCAGGCACTGCCACGGCGATCAGCGACCAGAGTGTCCCATGCTGACGACCTGAGCCACGCGGACGCGGGCACCAGACGAAGCAAAAAGGCGCGACCGTGGGGCGGCCGCGCCTCGCTGACCTACTGCCGACGACCTGCCGGTCGTTCGGTCCTAACCGAAGCGCTGCGCTGACCCGCCTGCGCTGCCATGGTTTCACAGGATTCCGCGCAACGCTCGCACGCGCGGATGCATTCGTCCATGTCACCGACAGCACGGCAACTCTCCGCGCAGTCACGGCAGATTTGTGCGCACAGCTGGCAGGTGCTCGCGTGATACGGTGAATCGTTCACCATCATGGCCGCCGATGCCCGGCAAATCTCCGCACAATCCATCATCAGTCGGAAGTGCTTGGGCTCGACGTGTGCGCCGCCCACCTCCAAGCAGTGCGTCAGTGCGATGTGCTGGCAGTGGCGATAACAGTCCAGGCAGGCCTGGATACACGCGGTCATTTCCGCAGAAGCCGGAGTGTGATGCATGATCCTCTCCTTTGTTGAGGACGGATCGATGGCCCAAACGTTTGCCGGAGAATCCGTCCGTGCAGCAATGCTGCGTGCCGATACCCGCACGTTGCCGGTTGCACGCGCAGGTTCCGGCAACGTTGTAGCGAAGCGATCACGACGAATGGGCGGCTGTCGGAGCTGCTTTGCGCGACGACCAGTGAATGTGCACGATCTTCCAGCCCTTGGCGGTCTTGCGCAGGACCATGGTTTCGCTCGACGAGATCATGAGCATGTCTGCCCCTTTCATCGCGTGAATTTCGCTCTCGCTACCGACCCAGGCGAGGTCGCCAGCGGCTTGGGCCGTGCGGCGTTTAAGCGTCACCTGCGCATTCTTCAGGAACTCGGCATCGCTCTTGGCGTGGCCGCCTAGATACTCGTCGCGCGAATGCTCAGCGCCACCGCTTTCCAGGATCAACACGGCGGGGTCAAGTTCGGCGGTGGCCGCCGGCAGGTCGCCCGATCCCAGCGCCGCAGAGAAGCGCTCAACTACCGCTATCGCCTCAGCAGCAGCTGGATCGACGGTCAGCTGCGCGGCACTGCTATCACGCCCCGGCTTCATGGCGGACGGGGTGTGCTTCTCATTGCCGTGGGCGAAAGCGAATTGGGAGGCGACCAAAGCCAGAACCAGAAAGGGTAACTGCAGACGCATACATTTCTCCAAGTCAGTGGTGATGTGAATCGGTGTCGTCATTGTCCGAGGACGTTGCCATCGGATCTTCCGGCGGTTCAAAGGAGGAACGAGGGCCGTTGTCATGTGTGGCATGCGGGTCGCCAGTTCCTACGTCGGTTTCACCGCCGCCATGGCTGTGGCCCGGGCTTGCGGCCACCTGCGCGCTGTACTGTGCGGCGGTCATGCTTTTGAATTGCTGCATGAAGGCAACCATGCCCCACAGATAGCGGTCGTCCATGCTTTTGCCCCACGCCGGCATGCCGGAAGCCTTGATGCCGTGCTTTAGCACCCAGAACGCCTCGCGTGGGTCGACGTCTCCGAGCGCATCCCAACGCGGCGGCCGCGGGTACAGGCCAATGCTGAGTTCCGTTTCGGCAGCATCAGGGCTCAAGTGGCATGTCACGCACATCGCGTTGTAGTTGCCTGCGCCACTCTGGATCAGTTCCGAATCCTTCAGATCAGGAACGGTGATGCCATCCGCGCGACGAGCGATGGAACGCTCGCGCGCTACCTCCAGCACGCGGTAGGTGGAATCCCAGTGCGGATCGTCGGCAGCCACGTTGTAAAGGCCGAGCCAGACAACCGCGATAGCGCCCACTATGGCGAACAATCCAATGATCAACAGGGTCTTGATGAGCTTCATGGGCGCCTCACGAGTGCTTCATCTTCGAGTGGTCAACGGGCTTGGTTTCGAATTTCGGGCTCGCATCCGCCGGCAATCCGCGTCGCACCGGGTTACCAAAATTCGGGTCGCTGCTCACGCGCTTGGGCTGTGTGCCAGGAGGGTGGTTGAACCAGCCGGGATCGCGATAGTCGTCCGCGGGCAGGCCATCGCGTACTTTGATCAGCGTGAACATCCCGCCCATCTCGATGTTTCCGAACGGACCTTTGCCCATCATCATGGGCAGCGTGTTCTCCGGACCTCGCATATGGCCCGAGTCTGTGTGGTCCTGGTGCTCCGCCATCCCATCCTTGCCCATGGCCATATATCCCGGAAGGATCTTGCGGATCTCTTCTTCCACGCCTTTCTGATCCACGCCCATGGTGTTCGGGATTTCGTGGCCCATCGCGTTCATCGTGTGGTGTGACATATGGCAGTGAAACGCCCAATCGCCGGGCACTGCGACGAATTCCATGTCACGTGTTTGGCCCACGCCAACGATCTCGGTGACTTCCGGTCGCCACAGCGATTTTGGCCATCGTCCGCCATCGGAGCCGGTGACAAGGAACTGCACCCCGTGCATGTGAATAGGGTGGTTCCACATCGATAGATTCGCCACCCGCACGCGCACGCGATCCCCGGTCGCTGCCACCATCGGCTCGATCGCCGGAAAGACCTTGCTATTAAAGGTCCACAGATCAAAATCCTGCATGACGGAGGGGTCAGGACGATATGTGCCTGGATGGAGGGCCCAGTTGTGCAGCAAGACCGCGTAGTCGCGGTCAATGCGTTCGGGCTCACCGTCCTTTGGATGAATGATGAGCATGCCCATCATGCCCATTGCCATCTGGACCATTTCGTCCGCGTGCGGATGATATTTGTGCGTCCCACTTTGCTTGAGCGTGAACTCGTAGGCGTAGGTTTCGCCCGGCTGGATATTGCGCTGGGTGACACCGCCGACGCCGTCCATGCCACTCGGCAGCAAGATGCCATGCCAGTGAATGTTGGTATGTTCCGGCAGGCGATTCGTCACGTAGATGCGCAGGCGATCACCTTCGACGGCCTCGATCGTCGGCCCGGGGGTCGTTCCGTTATAACCCCAGCACTTCGCCACGCAGCCAGGCGCGAATTCGTGGACGACCTCCTCGGCAACGAGGTGATACTCCTTCACACCGTCGACCATTCGATACGGCAACGTCCAGCCATTCAGCGTTCGCACCGGCGTGTAGCGACCGTCGTGCCCCTCTTTTGAGGGCCGCGCCGGCGGCTCGGCCGGCATCGCGTGTTTCGAATGATCCTGCGCAAGTGCACGCGCAGCACCAACGCCCAGCGGGGCGATCGCGCCGGCGCCCATCAGCTGTACCCAGTGGCGGCGAGTCATTTTCATCGTTCATCTCCGTGCTCGAGGTGCGAGTGCTCGCCCTGGGTGTCTTTTGTGGCCGCCTTTGCAGGGGATTGTTGGGGCGCCTTCGGCGCGTGCCCGGCGTGAGGATCTTCAGCTGATGTGCCATGTCCCGCCTGCGGGTCGATTGTGTCGCCATGGCCGGAATGGTCCATGGCAGGTGCTGATGCCTGCGGCGCGATCGCCTCCACTCCGATCGTCGGTGTGAGGTCCATACCGTCCTCGGGTAAGGCACCGCCGACGATTCCGCGCAGCTCTGCGCGCGCGACCCAGTAGTCGCGCACGGCCTCCAAATACTCCTGATAGGCGTCGTATTCCTCGCGCTTGGCCAGCAGTAGTTCAAAAACGCCGACCAGCATGAAGTTCACGTGCTCCTGCGTGCGCGCAACGATCGCTTCGCGTGAAGGAACTAACGCGGTGCGGTACTGCTCTGCCACTTCGCGCGCGACGTTGAGTTTCTGCACACCGAGCAAAGCCTCGTTCTGCACCCGTAACAACATTGCGTCGAGTTCGGCGCGAGCCTGGATCAATTCCGCGCGGGCTTTCGCCGTCGCCCCCTGACCCTGATTGAAGATCGGCAGTGCAAGTGACAGCGTAGGCCCCTGTGACACACCCTCGTGGCCTTGACGCTCCTGTTCGTAGCCGACCTCCACCGTGCCCAACCAGCGCCAACGCCGCGCTACGCCCAACACATCCTCGCGTTGCGCGACAGCGTGTTGCGCGGCGCGAAGATCTAGACGTTGTTCGAGCGCACGCGGTGTCAGGTCGGCCGCGGCCACGACCGTTGCTGGTGGCGCCGGCAGTTGGCGATCGAGCGTCCAGCTTGCCTCGGCCGCCAATCCCACCAACGCTGCCAGTTCACTGCGCGTTTTCAGGGACTCGGCAATGGCACGGGTGGCCGCAATGCGTGCTTGCACCGCAGCGGCGCGTTCCAGTTCAAGCTGCAGGCGATTGATATTGCCCGCATCGAAAAACCGCTGAGCCAGTTCGGCGGACGACTCTGCGGCGGTGGCCACCATTTCGCGCATGTCCGCCACTTGGCGTGCGCTGACCGCGCTGTACCAGGCCGACTCCACCTCGACCGACAGAGCCAACAATTCGGCGGCAACCTCATCTTGCAGGCGTACCAGTTCAGTCTGCGCAAAGCGCTTGCGCGCAGGTAGCAGTAGAAGATCGGTGAACCCGATGGACAGGCTGCGTGTGATCTTCGGATGCTCGCCATCTCCGGCGCGCTGCCGGGCGAACTCAAAAGTGGGATTGGCAATCCGCCGCGCATCCTCCAGCTCCGCCCGGCCCAGTCCTAATCGGGCATAGGTCTCGCGTACCCGCGGGTTGTAGACGTAGGCCAACGCGATTGCGCGTTCCGCACTCAAGGGTTCGGTGGGTATTTCTGGCTGATCAGGCGTCGCCCAGGATGCGCTGTCGGGCGCGACGCCGATACGCTGAGCGACCAGCGCGCTGGTTTCGGCATAGCCACGCTCCCGCGGCAAGCTGGCACAGCCGGCCAGCACCAACGCCGCCGCCATCGTGGCGGGACGGGAAAAGAACATGAAAGACTCCTCGCAAACGACAAACCGTCGACGCGGTGGGCGTCGACGCGCGGATGGCTACGTTGGACGTAGCGCTAGGAGGAGATCAAACGGATGGTGGGCGAAACGGCGGAAAGGCACGGCTCACGAGCGCATGCGTCGAAGGCTCAGCCGTCGGTTCGCAAGCCCATGCGATGAACGGCAATTCCATCGCGAACCGGGCCAACAGCGGCGAAAAAAGGCAGCCGCAAGTGCACGTTGAACCGTCGCAACACGAACGGTCCGTCGACGCCTTTCCATTACCGTGCCCGGTATGGTCCAACTGCGGGGCGGCATTGTCATGCCCGGCGCCGTGATGACAATCTGATCCGTCGTCGGCCGAGACCTGTGCGACCATCTCGGCATGGTGGTGGCTGCTACGCGGTCCCCCTGCCATTGCCCACGGCGCCATCACCCCGTTCATGACGAGGGATATGACCAGCAGCAAGCGCAACAGGATTCGGTTCATGGATCCCCTAAGACTGCGTCACGGGAGACGAAGTTTCAACCCCTGTGTCTTTTCACAACCTTGGGGTCGGCGCGGTGGTGCAGCGCCCATTGGCAACCGTAGTCATCGGCGGACATAGTCTGCCCTTGTTTGACTCGCCCGGCCTAGGCCTGCGTTTCGCGCAGCACCGGACAATGAGGGCTATTCAGCTATCTAGACCACGGCAAGCGCGACGGCGACCACCTATTCGTCATGACCGAGGTTGGCGGCGATACTTAGTGGCTGCCATCGCGGTATCCATTCACACGCGGTTGACGCCTCGCCTGGAGCTTCGATTTGACGGGAGCCCTTTGCCTTGATCGATCCCACCTACCTGCCGGTGCGGTTGCTTGAGAACAACGTCCTTCACGCATTCGTGAATGCGAATCCAGGAGCCCAACGGCTGTTGCAGCACGCGATCGAACGCCAGCTCTTTCGGCCGGAGGTGGACTATGTCACTGACGGAAACCGTGTGACATACCCGTCGATAAATGTGAACACCCGCATCATGAGGGTCCAAGAAACCCACTTCGCCATGCTCTGGGCGGCGACCTACGGGCTGACGGTGCTGTACGAAGTGGGGGTTCATCAAGCAAAGGTCGATGGCAACTTCACCGGCGACATCGACCTCACGAACCCGCTTTTCCACCATGCGGAACTTGCGATTCAGTGGGCGTGCTCGCTCCGGATCAGGTTCTCCGTTTGGCCTGAATGGCTGGTTACGCCTGCTGCGGAAAGTGCTGTCGATCTGGAAAATCGGCATGCGTTGCTGACCAATGGGATCGCATCTGACGCCATGGCTTCCCTGATGTGGCATGAATTTGCCCATCTGGCCATGGGGCACTCAAATCCAACCAACGATCCGGCAGTGCAGCAGCAGCTGGAACAGGAAGCCGACGACTTCGCCTTTCACGCATTGGTCCCACAGCATGCGACCGAGGACGAGCGCGTACTGAAAGGATGGGCATTGGTGATGCCATTCCTGGCCCATCTCTTGAGTCTCAAGCATCCTTCGGCGATGCGCAGCACTCGCCACGGTGACGTCGATGTGCGCCTGTCCCATGTACTCAGCCGGTTCCACTTTGCGGCTCAGGCCAATCGAGACTATTTTTACGGCTTAGCCGCGGTGGCCGTGACCGCGGCGATGCGGCGATGGAGCATCGATCTCCCCGATGTACCGGATCAATCGATGGAAGAGTTTTTCAACGCGTGCCTTGATCGCCTGGACGAAGTGCTCGAACGCTAGATCCCGCGCCTTCACGATGCACTGTCGCACCGCGGCGGGCCGTAGATGGTGCGCCTATTGGTAGGAACTTCCGTATATGGCTGACGTGCAGAAATATCTTGACGCCGCTACCCGCGAGAATACGCGGCAAAGCTATGCGTCAGCTGTACGCCATTTCGAGGAAGACTGGGGCGGTCACTTACCGACCCACGCTGACGGTATTGCACGGTACCTCGCTGCGTACGCAGAGGATCTGTCGGTCAATACGCTCCGGCAACGATTGGCCGCCTTGGCGCGGTGGCACGCTGAACACGGATACCTCGACCCCACACGATCGGCGCTGGTACGCCAGACCCTACGTGGTATTCAGGCCTTGCATCCGGTCGCGGAGAAGCAAGCGGCGCCTCTGCAACTGAGCGAACTGGGTGCGGTTGCTGACTGGCTGGATACCGCCGCCGCATTGGCCGAACAACGCCAGGACGTGGCGACCCTGCGTCGCTGCCGTCGCGATCGTGCGCTCATCTTGCTGGGGTTCTGGAAGGGATTTCGCGGCGACGAACTGACAAGGCTACGAATCGAGCACCTCACCCTACAGTCTGGAGAAGGACTCAGTGTCTATCTGCCGCGCAGCAAGACGGACCGCAGCAATGCGGGCACTACCGCGAGAATACCCGCGCTTTCACGATGGTGTCCGGTGTCAGCGACGGAGACGTGGCTTGCGCTCATGGATCTGCCTCAAGGGCCATTGTTCCCAAAAATCGATAGGTGGGGAACCCTAGGTTCTGCGCCGTTGAACATCGATAGCGTCATTCCTGTGCTTCGGCGCGCACTAACGCGCGCTGGCGTTACCCAGGCAAACACTTACAGCGGGCATTCCTTGCGGCGCGGCTTTGCCAGTTGGGCCAATGCGAACGGCTGGGACATCAAAAGCCTCATGCAGTACGTCGGGTGGCGCAAGGTCGACACGGCAATGCGCTATGTCGATGCCGACGTGCGTTTCGCGAAGGCAGCAATCGAACTCGGAGTGGGGCGGCTTCCGCAAGCGGTGCCAGAGCTCGCCCCACCACGGTCGGCAACGCCAGCGCAACCGGTCGCACAGTTTGACGTGCGTTTCGCGCTGACCTCCTATACCGAGAGCGCGCGCCGACGCGCCAAAGCGCGTCGCCTTATTGAAGAAGTGTGTATGGCTCGGCACCGCGGGCACCGCGAAGACGCCGATGGGCTGCGCTTTCGGATTCAAGTCGCCGACGACAGCGATCTGGATGACGTCATGGCGACGTTGTTGGACGACATGTACCGCATTGCGGACAACAACGAATGTTACTTGGAAGCCGTTATCAACGAACGCGACGGAAAACGTCACTGGGAATAGCGCTATTCAACCAATAGGGACGCGATGACCAAGCTCGAAGAGACTTCATATCCGCGTTTAAATGCTCAACCCTCTGAAGCCGAAATTCGAAAAAGCTTTTTCGCCTCCGCCGATGAATGGTCCTACGTCCGTAGCCTGGCCCATACAGCGGATGCGCGTCTGGCGGCGCTGTTCCACCTGAAGTTACATCAGCGCCTGGGTCGGTTCGTCACGCTGTCCACTGTTCCCAATGTGATCCTTCAGAAGATCGCGCAGTCCGTGAAGGTCGATCGCGTCCCAACCCTTGCCGCGCTTGATGACTATGACCGTTCCGCCAATAGCCGACGGCACTTGTCGCGGATCCGAGAGTATCGCGGGGCCAAACCCTACGACAACGCGACGGCGGTCTGGCTGGGCACGCTCGCCGAAAAGACCGCCGAAATCAAAAGCCGCCTGCCCGAGATCATCGATGTTCTCCTGGAAGAACTGGTCCATCACAGTTACGACTTGCCGTCCTTTGAAGCGCTAGATCGTATCGCTGCAACCGCTCGCGAAGCGGTTCACGAGCGCTATTACGCAACCGTCGATGGACTATTGACACCGGAGATTCGCAAGATCATCGACAAACTGCTGGAAGCCGGACCTCATAGCACCACGGGCTGGAATTCGCTCAAGCGGGAATCGCGGAAACCCACCAACAAGGAAGTTCGCCAGTATCTGCAGCACGTAGTACGGATGCGCGACCTGGCGTCGAAGATGCCTCGTCTGACCCTGCCTATTCCTAAACACCGCTATTTTCGCGATGTTGCCGGCAGTCTGGATGCCAGCGAACTCCGAAAGCAAAAGCCCTCCAAGCGCTACACCTTCGCGGCAATCTATGTCCGCTCTCAGTTTGCCCGGACACTGGACGACGCCGGAGAGATCTTCGGCAAGATGATCCGAAATCTCGAGAACAATGCGACCACCCAGTTGACCATGCACCAGCTGGAGCACACCGAACGTGCCGAGCGCCTCATTGGCCAGCTCAAGGACGTGCTTGAAGCATTCAACCTTGAGGGTTCTACCAACAACCGAATTGATGCTATTGCCAATTGTCTCGTAGCCGAACCCGAGGAGCTGATTGCCCAGTGCACAGAGCACCTGGCGTACGCGGGTAAGAATTACATTCCGTTTCTGCTTCGCCCGTACGGGGCCGTGCGACCAATACTGCTGAACTGCCTGAACATCATGGGCCTGAAGAGTTCAAGCGATGACAAGGTCATGGAACGCATGATCGATGCCCTCGCGATCTGTCGGAGCTCGAAAGGTGCGCTCCTGACGCCCGACGCACTGGGTCTCCAGTTGCCTGCCGATCTTGAATGGATGAAAACCAACTGGCGAAAGCACGTGCTCGTCAAGGACGCCACCACGCCGGGCGGCATCTTGGTGCACCGAAAATACTTTGAACTAGCGGTTCTCACGCAGTTGAAGGATGAGATTTCGACGGGCGACTTGTTCATTCCCGGAGGCGAGCTGTTCGACGACTTCCGAGAGCAAGTCGTTGATGACGCCACGTTGGAGGCGGAACTGCCAGAGTACTCTGAAGTGTCCAATATGCCGGATACGGCGGCCGAGTTCGTGAAGCGCCTAAAAGCCGAGCTGACAGCCGTCAGCGATCGTGTCGATGCCACTTTCCCCGACAAGACAGACGCGAAGATTGTCGACGGCGTGGTTGTGCTGAGCCGCCTCAAGCGACTTCCCTTGGTTGATGCCATCCGTGATCTCGATCGTGAGGTGACCGAGCGCATGATCCCAACGACCATCGTAGATGTGCTCATCGAGGTGAGCAAGTGGCTCGGCATTGAACGGCACTTCAAGCGGTTGGTGGGGACGGAGGGGCGAATCGATGACTTGCTGCGTCGCGTGGTCCTTACGCTCTTTTGCTATGGCTGCAATCTTGGGCCCACGGATCTCGCTCGATGCGTCAAAGGGATGTCACGTAAGCAAGCTGCCTGGCTAAATCTCAAATACGTGAACGAGGAAACACTGCAGCGCGTGATCACGGATGTCATCAACGCCTACAACAAACTCGAATTGCCGAGCTATTGGGGCCCCGGCGTGTCAGCGTCCGCCGACGGTAAGAAGTGGACGATGCACGAAAACAACCTGATGTCCGAGTACCACATTCGCTACGGCGGATACGGTGGCATCGGCTATTACATCGTATCGGACACCTATATTGCGCTGTACTCACGCTTCATCACGTGCGGCTCCTACGAGGGGCACTACATCCTGGACTGCCTCATGGGCAACAGTTCCGATATCCAGCCGAACCAGCTGCACGGAGATACGCACGCGCAGAACTATGTCGCTTTCGGGCTGGCACCGTTTTTGGGCGCAAAGCTTATGCCACGGATCCGGCGATTCAAGGAACTTAACCTCTACAAGCCGTCGTCAGGAAAGCGCTACAAGCACATCGAGCCGCTGTTCCTTCGAGCGATCAATTGGTCCTTGATCGAAAGGCATTACCGAGACATTCTCCGTTTTGCAGTATCAATCAAGTTGGGAAGGATCAGCCCATCCACGATATTGCGGCGGTTCAACAACAAGAGCCGACGGAACAAGGTACATGACGCTATGCACGAAGTAGGGGCGGTGTATCGGACGATCTTCTTGCTCGAGTACATCGAAGATCCACAACTGCGTAAGACGATCAGCGCTGCAACGAACAAGAGCGAGGCATTCAATCAGTTCATCAAGTGGGCGTTCTTCGCCAACGAAGGTCTGATTGATGAATCGATCCGTCATGAGCAGCAAAAGCTGATCCGCTACAACCATATCGTCGCCAACATGCTGATGTACCACAACGTGCAGGAAATGCAGCGCGTCCTGGTCGAGTTGCGAGATGAAGGCTGGGAAATAACGCCAGAGATGGTTGCAGCTCTCGGACCATACCGTACTGGTCACATCAACCGGTTCGGCGTTCATGACGTCGATGTGAATCGCTCAGTCGAACCGCTGGAAAAGGCTTCGCAGATCCTCTTGTCGAGCACTCTTAGGCATAGCCCCCGACCGGGGCGGACCGAACAAGCGGCATGAGTTGACTGGAAGGCTGGTAGGTGATCCAGCCTTCCAGTTCAACCACTTATGCGCTAAGTGAGCGTTTTGGAGCAAATGTCGGCCGTCCCTCCACATGGGATCACGTACCCGCCAGGGACCGGAGAGATCGGGTGGTCTAGCGTACAGACGGCGCTCCGGGAACAGCCGTAAGCTCGGACATGGCGAGCGCACCGCGTCATCGCCGACAGGAGAGCATCATGAGCACACCGCGACCCGGGCAGCATGCTGAAAGCGACAGAATGGACCGCCAGCGCGAGATGCGCGAGTACAACGTCCACTACGATGGCTGTAGCTACGAATACAACGGTTACCACTATGACTGTCTGCACGACGCCCTCGCATACGCACGCCTCATGCGATCTCGGCCGCAGCAGCCAGATCCGCGAGGCCCCTATCGCCCTTGTCGCGACCCGGGCGTGGAATCGGAGACCGACAAACGGCACATGGCTGCGCTCGGCATCGAGCTCAAGGATGGTCGCTACTGCTATCGCGGCTTCCGCTACGATCGGCTGGTGGAAGCCGTGGACTACGCGCTGCTGGAACAACGTCGAGGCGATACCACGCAACATGCGACAACGCCGTGAACGAAGCTCGGCGGCCGGCACTTGATGTTTTTGGCGACCAACAGGTGACACAGCGCAACGCCAGAACAGCCATGGAATGACATGAACCTGTCCCGCTCAATTCCGACGACCTCTCAGCTCATCGCCATCGCGCTCGCATTTTGTGGTGGTTTAGCAACGGAGGCGCTCCACGCGCAGGCGACCACGCATTGCGAAGCACTGATTGGCGATCAACACGTCGCCGCAGCGATTGAATCGCGCCTGAGGGCAAGCTCACGCATCCAGGCAGATGACATTGTCGTCGTCGTTAGGGCCGGCATGGCGGAATTGCGCGGGGTGGTGCGCAGCGAGACGCAAAAGCGGCTCGCCGAACAGATGGCGCGCGACATCAAAGGCGTAGACCATCTGCGCAACCAACTCGATGTCGTCGACTGGCCGCCTGTCACCGATCTGGCTCGCGGCGAGGCCTCGCGACGCGAAGGTGCCCACCGATCGCGCCAACTGCGTAGCGACTTCTGGATAACAACGACGGTTGAGAACACGTTGGCGCTATCGCATGGCGCCGACAACTGCGAGATCGTCGTCCGCACGCGTGACGGCATCGTTGTGCTGCAAGGCATCATGGCTTCGCCAGAGGCACGCCGCATGGCAATCGATCTCGTCGCAGGCACCTATGGCGTGCGTAGCGTAGACGCCGCTGCCTTGCTCGTCGCGGTGATCACGAACGCACACTGAGGATTCGCTGCAGGGCAGGGGGCAAGCGATCACGCCCTGAGCGCGGCGATCGGCATGCCGACATGCAAAGTGCCGCGCTCGGGATGATCGAAACACGGCGGATGGATACCGTGGTCGCCATACGCGCATCCTGCCGAAATGCCAGAGAGCGGCTCTCCGCCTGGCCAGCGGCTCGTCGCCTAGCTGACGCGCACACCGCGTCGCGGGCGAATTCCTGTCGCGCTTGCGGCTTTCGGCGGTGCAGGGGCGTTGTTCTCGCGCCAGATTGCACTATCGCTCGTCGGCTTGTTCTGCTGCGAACGGAACCAGTGCAGCAAGCGTGTCCATTTTTCGATGATGAAAGTGTTCTTCATGACGATCCTCCAGGGATCAACGTACTGGCGTCAGGCGATGGGCCGCTTTGGCATCGCGACCGCTCAGGTCTGAGCCTGAGCGGCGGCGATTTCAACGCTTGCTGTGGCGATTGTCGTTGTCCACCGGCGCGGAGTGCGAAGAACCAGGTTCAATGTTGCTGGGCGGCAGATTCCTGACCTTGGCGCCGGTCTTGTCAACCACGTCCGATGCTGGGACGCTGGTCAACGCCGTGCGCGATTTGTCGGTGGAAGTCCACTTGCCGGGCGTATTGGGCTTTTTCATGGGGTTGCTCCTGAGTGCCATCCTTGGCCTGTTTCTTCCGTGGGTGAAACACAGCAACCGGCGTGGCCAGTTGCGACGAGGCGTACCGGAGCCCGGCACATCTGTGTTCAGGTCGTTGGACGTCGTGGCACGCCAGAAGACGGCGCTGTAGACGTGAGAATCGAGGCGGGACGACATCGTCGTCGGTGAACTCGACAGGAACCGTCGTCGTTCGGAGGGAGCAGATCAACTATGCGCCAGTGGACGTTAGCTGGCCGTTACGATTCGATGTGTAGTAATTTTGAATTTGGCACACCTAGCCTGACCTTCACGCACTGCATGGCTCCCGGCTCAGCAGCAACCGGTGGCGAGGCTGCACCGCCAGCACGGTGTGCGTCTACATTGGCTGCGGCAAGTCGCCGGCACTTGCGCCGGGCAGCGCCGCGAAGTAGCGCTTCAAATGGGCCAGCGCGTCGCGCACCTTGGCCTCTTCGCCATCGCGCCTCGGGGTGACAGCCCACACCGGCAGCGTAGGAAAGCTCCAGGCGGGCAACACCTGCACCAGCGCCCCGCGTTGCAGCGAGGGCAGCACATCGGCGTGCGCCAGACGCGCAATGCCTAAGCTGTGTTCGCACATCTGCTGCAGCGCCACCTGGTTGTTGCTCACGATGCGCGACTCCACCACGATGCGCTCGCGCCGCCCCTCGGCGGCCTGCAGCAGATCCAGCGGCATCTGCACGGCTTGCGACAACACGCCGATCGCGCCCTTGGCACTGGCGGTGCCGCTGGGTGCGGGGAAGGTGTCTTGCGTCGAACCGGCCGACGCCTCGCGGCCGAGAGACATCCATTGATGCGCCATCAACTCTGGCGGCGCGGCGGGCGTGCCGTAGCGGCTGAGGTAGCCAGGCGAGGCGCACAGGATCATCTTCAGGTCGCACAGGCGCCGCGCGACCCAGCTCGAATCAGGCATGCGGCCGACGCGAATGGCCACGTCTACGCGCGCTTCGATCAGGTCGATCATCGCGTCGTCGACCAGGAGGCGCAGCCGCAGTTGCGGCGCCTCTGACAGCAGCGGCGCCAGCGCCGGCGCCACGTGGTTGACAAAACCCACGGGCGCCGACACCCGCAGCTCGCCCGTCGGCGCGTCGCGCGCTTGCTGCAGCGCCTGCGCCGCGGCGCGCGCCGCTTCCAGCAGGCGCTTGCAATGCGGGTAGTAGCGTTCGCCCGCTTCGGTGAGCGCGAGCTTGCGCGTCGAGCGGTGCAGCAGCGTGACGCTGCTTTGCTGCTCCAGCGCGCGGATGACCTGGCTCACCGCCGAAGGGCTCATGCCCAGCCGCCGCGCGGCCGCGCTCATCGAGCCGGCGTCCACGGTTTCGGCGAAAACTGCCAGCGGCTTCAAGTCGTCCATCTATAAGCCTTGCTTCAAGGTGATAGTGATTTTGACCGGCTTATCACGCCATTGTGAAGCCGACACCATGGTGCCACGTCTACTTACTCGTGATACCTGCCTTATGAAAATCGCCCTGATCGGTGCCACCGGATTTGTCGGCACCGCCGTACTCGCTGAGCTGCTCAACCGCGACCACCAGGTCACCACCCTGTCGCGCGACGCCGCCAAGCTGGCGCCCCGTCCGGGCTTGGTGGCTCGGTCCGTCGATGTCTACGACCCCGAGGCGGTGACCACCGCCGTGCGCGGCCACCATGCGGTGGTTTCGGCCTTCAACCCCGGCTGGAACGAGCCGGAGCTGTATGCGCTGTTCATCAAAGGCGCCGCCGCGATCGAGCGCGGCGTCGAAGCCGCCGGCGTGGAACGCTTGCTGGTAGTTGGCGGTGCCGGCAGCCTGTACGTCGCACCGGGCGTCCAATTGGTCGACACACCTGAATTCGCCCAGCACGTGCCGGCCAACATCGTGCCCGGCGCTCGCGCCGCACGCGACACGCTGGCCGCGATGCAGCGCAACACCAAGCTGAACTGGACCTTCATCAGCCCGCCGGCTTTCCTGGTGCCCGGCGAGCGGACCGGCAGCTACCGCGTCGGCGGCGACCAGCTACTGATGGCCGGCGAGCAACCCGCCGGCATCACAGTGGCCGACCTCGCGGTGGCAATCGTCGACGAGATCGAGCAGCCCAAGCACGTCCGCGCTCGCTTCACCGTCGCGCGGCCATGAGCGGCCGCCTTACCCCGGCGGCTGCCGCCGGGCCCGCGTTGGCGGCGGACACGGAACTTGAGCGCGAGCGCCGCTTCTGGCCGGCCATCTGGGCGCTGGGCGTGGGCGGATTCGCCATTGGCACCGGCGAGTTCGTCATCATGGGCCTGCTGCCCGAGGTCGCCCGCGACCTGGGCACGGCGATTCCCGAGGCGGGCCATGTGATCAGCGCCTACGCGATCGGCGTGGTCATCGGCGCGCCGGTTCTGGCGGTGCTGTCGGCACCGTGGAAGCGCCGCGCGCTGCTGATGGCGCTCATGGCGCTGTTCGCCTTAGGCAACGTGGCCAGCGCACTGGCGCCTGGCTACGGCTCGATGATGTCGGCGAAAGGCCCGTCGCGGCCTTGAACACACGATAGAAGCTCGATTCGGCGTTGAAACCGCATTCGAGCGAGATCGCCAGTACCGACACGCTGCGGTAGTCGGGATCGAGCAGCTTCCGCTTGACGGCCTCGACGCGGAACTCATTGACGTAGGCACGGAAGTGCTTGCCCGAGCCTTCCTTGATCACACGGGAGGTTTCGGTCGCGGTCAAACCCAGGCGTTGCGCGACGGTGTTCAGATTCAGATCGGGATCGGCGAACAACTGCGTGGTCTGCATCAGGGCCTGCAGCTTCTGGAAGGCATCATCGGTGCCCGGGTCCGGCCGGGCAGGCAGGGCAGGCGGGGCGGGCTCGGTCGTCGCCTCCGGAAACTGCGGCAGATCCTTCAGCCGGAAGCCGACGATTCCGACCGTGTAGACCAGCACGACGTAGAACGCTTGGGCCGCATGGCTGAACACCCCACGGTCGCCGAGCCCAAGAAGGTGCTCTGCTGAAAAGCTGACCAGGTTGACGACGGCCGTGACCAGTGCCAGGGCCATGACGGTCTTCAGCAGGCGCAGCAGATCCGCGAACCGCTCAGGCAACCAGTGCTCGATGCGGGCGTAGTAACGACTGACCCGCGACCAGATGAGCCCCGCCAGCACGGTGTTGATGCCGATCGTCAGGTAATCCTCGATCCGCTTGAACTGCCAGTAGTGCCACCGCCCGGCGACTGCATCCATCTGCGGGACGCCCGATTCCCCGATAGCCGCCGCGTAGACGAGCACGGAATAGCCGATGAAGATCGCCCACGGCAGCAACCAGGCGAACGCACGACGGATCGATGCGGCCGAGGCTGCCGTGAGACTCAGCGCGTACAGGTAGAACAGCGGAAAGATCGCCAGATCGAAACTGAGTGGCAGCCGCCGCAGCAACCCATGCGCTTCAAGCCCGGCCGCGTGCCCCCTTACGTCAGACTACTTGTCGCCCCGATAGAATCGTACCCCTGGGGCGAAGGACAAGAACGTGGCTCGATACGGAAAGGCGTTTAGGGACCGGGCGGTAGCGCGATTGCTGCCGCCGGAAAGTGCGGACGTGAATGTGGTGTCGCGCGAGATCGGCATCTCGGCGGATACATTGGAGCGGTGGCGCGCAGAGGCGCTGGCCAGTGGCCAGAAGAACGGCGGTTGGACAGCCGGAGCGCGCTTTGAGGCATTGCTGACGACGGCGGCAATGAGCGAGGAAGAGAAGAACGCGTGGTGCCGGTCGCAAGGGCTGTTTCCGAGCGAGTTGGCGCAGTGGCGTGCTGCCGCGACAGGAGCCCTGGAGCGGCCGGACGCTGCACAGCAGGTGCCGTCGGAGCGGCGTCAGGTGAAGGAGCTGGAGCGCGAGCTTCGTCGCAAGGAGAAAGCGTTGGCGGAGACGGCAGCACTGCTGGTTCTGTCAAAAAACTCGAGGCGATCTTCCCCAAGGACGCGGACGAATGATCGCGATGGAAGATCGCCGTTGGATGGTAGAAGCCATTGATGAGGCGCACTGTAGCGGTGCCCGCCTGAGCGTGGCGTGTTCGCTGGCCGGGATCGACATTCGCACGCTGCAGCGATGGCGCCGCGACGGTGGGTTGGAGACCGGTGACCGTCGCCCGATGGCCGTGCGGCCTGTGCCGGCACACGCACTGACGTCGCAAGAGCGTGCAGCGATTCTGGAGATCGCCAACGAACCACGATTTGCCGCCTTGCCGCCGGCGCAGATCGTCCCGCGACTGGCTGATGAGGGCCGCTATGTCGCCAGCGAATCGAGTTTCCATCGCGTTTTGCGCCATAACCAGCAGACCACACACCGCGGTCGCGCGAAAGCGCCAGAACGGCGCAGAGAACCGACAACCCATATTGCCACCGCGCCCGGCCAAGTCTGGTGCTGGGACGTGACCTGGTTGCCGTCACGCGTGAAAGGCCAATGGTTCTATCTCTACCTCATCCTGGACATCTACAGCCGGCATATCGTCGGTCATGAGGTTCAGCAGGTCGAATCCGGTGAGCACGCCGCCCACCTGGCTAAACGCGTCGCGCTGGCCGAAGGCGTGCACACGGCACTGAACAAACCCGTCCTGCATGGCGACAATGGTGCCAGCCTGAAGGCAACGACAGTGCTGGCCATGCTGCAATGGCTTGGCATCGCGCCTTCGTACTCACGTCCGCGCGTGAGCAACGACAACGCGTACGCCGAGTCACTGTTCCGAACCGCCAAGTACCGCTCCGGATATCCGCCGGAAGGATTTGGCGACATCCAGGCCGCTCGTCGGTGGGCAGCTGACTTCGTCCATTGGTACAACGGCGAGCATCGGCATAGCGGCATTCAGTTCGTTACGCCAGCCCAACGTCATCGTGGCGAGGACCATGCCATCTTGCGTGCCCGTCACCACCTGTACGAATCGGCGCGAGCACAGAATCCGCGTCGATGGTCTCGCGGTGTTCGCGACTGGTCGCCCACGGGGGCCGTGACGCTCAATCCGGATAAGGTGGTCAATTGATCAAAGCAGGCGACAAGTAGCTTGACGTGTACCGATACCGAGAGGGACGAAACAAGCTGGCACATGGTGAGGAGCCGGGGCTGCTTGAGGATCTAAGCCAAACTCGACGACTCGGCGACGACCTTGTGATCGCACTGTTCGCGATAGTCACACCAACGATTGCTAACTTACTCACCCCCAACTCGCGGGCGTTTGAGACCGGCGTCGACACATTTCGGCTATTGAAAGCGAAGTTAGAGTCGGTCCGAACGTCCGCTCATGGCACGAGCGGAAGCACCTCATGAGCGCATGTCGGCAACTGCGGGGGCAGTCACTTGTTGCAGTTGCATCGGATCATCTTCAGTCACGAACCTGCGGCGGAGTACCGGCGACGCCAGAAAAGAGTCCGCGCCGAAGGCATACGTCATTCCGAATGTGCGTAGTACATAGCGGCAATCCGGGGAGAGCACTTATCATGACGATTGAGGATGCTGCATGGCTTTGTGCGTGCTGCGAGGGGGAGGCGCCGTGTAACTCTCCGGCCTGCGTACGAATGCCCCTGGGCTTCCCATGATGACTCGCCGTTGGGCCATTAATTCCAATGACAAACTTGTTCCATGCAGATCGATGCTGCGGGTCGGGTCCGTGTCTGCGCCTGATGGTGGGGCAGGTGGGTGCGTACAATTAAGAAGCGATCGCGATAGCGGCTGCTTGGTTCAAGCGTCGGAGGCCAATCTATGACTATTCTCACTGAACAATCGCTGGAGTTCGCTCGAGAGCACATCGAGAAGTTCTACGACTCCGATTTTTTTCCGAAGCCGCCCGAATTTTTGGCCCTGTGGCACCAATGGAGCGATGTGAAGAAAGAGTTGATGTCAAAGAACGTACCGAAGCTCTGGGTCACCTCTCCTCGCGCTATGACAATTGCTAAGCCGAAAGCAGGCTTTCGGGTCGTGCACCAGCTGGAACCGCTGGACTCGCTGGTCTATTCAGCCCTAGCGTGTCATGTGGCTGAAGGTGTCGAAGCAGCACGGATGCCGCCGGAACTACACGTTGCGTGCTCGTACCGCTTTCAGATCGCGGACGGCAGCTACTTCGCAGGTGGCTCGGGCTGGACTAACTTTACTAGCAAGACCGAGGAGCTCGCCACGAAGTTCTCGCACATCTTAGTCACAGACATCACCGACTTCTACAATCAGATTTATCTCCATCGACTGAATAACGGAATTGAGGCAGCAGACCCAGCTCTCAAGCCGACCGCAGACGACATCGAGACGTTCCTGTCAATGCTGAACGAAAAGGCTTCTCAAGGGGTTCCTGTAGGTCCGGCCGCTAGCATTGTTATGGCAGAAGCGGTGCTGATCGACGTGGACACCTTCTTGCGTGACCAGGGCGTCCCTCATACCCGGTATGTAGATGATTTTCGCGTCTTCTCCAACTCACCGCGTGAGTTGCAGCAGGTTCTGGAACGGCTCACCCTATATCTGTATCAGAACCATAGACTGACTCTCTCTTCTGATAAGACGCTAGTTATGAAGGCGAAAACCTATGTCAAGGAGTACTTGCATAGCACGTACACCGAAGAGAAGATCAAGCTTCTCGAGACCTTAGAGGTTTTTAACCCGTACACCGACGAGATCGAACAAATTCAGATCGAAATTGACGACGACGCGGAAATTCAGAAGGCACAACTGCAAGCTGCGATCGAAAAGGTTCTCGCTTACGAACACCTAGACTTGGGACTGGCGCGCAGCGTAATTCGCACGGCCAGACGGCACAAGATATCTGCTATCGCTGAACACCTGCTACAAAATTTCGAATTCTTCATTCCAGTGGTTAACGACGTCGCACTTTATCTTCAGGAGGTGACCGACGTAGAACTTGCGAAAAGTCTTCTTCCGCATCTTGAGTCTATTGTTGACTTTGGAACACTTGACAGTCAGCTGGTTCGCTTCTGGATGGAATGGCATGTCGCTCAGCAAGCTACATATATGGGGGCGCCCAAGCTTCATGGCCTTGTCTTTGGCGGATCTAATATCGAGAACCAAGCACTTGCGGCCATAACAACAAAAAACATTGCTTGGGTGAGGAATCACAAAGCAGGTGTTTACAACCTTGGGGGCTGGGCCCGCCGTGCGATATTGAATGCATCTAGAGTCTTGCCGAGCGACGAGCGCGAGCACTGGCTCAAACTATTCATCAACAACTCACCTGTCATTTTGGATAGATGGGTGGCGAAATGGGTGCTTGAGACGGCGTGATGGAACATCCTTTTGCCACCGAATTGCGACGGGCGAATTAAGGCGGCGTCAACGAGTAGACGACGAGCCTGGCAAGCCAACTATCCCGACACTCAAGAGGACAACAGCCAGGCGCTGGCGCACGCGAAGCTGTTTTTGTCACACGCCTTGCGCCAGGGCAATCGGGGAACACCGCATCGCTGAAGTCGCGCTCTGAACAGCCCCGGGAATCTCGGAGGTTCGTTGGTGTGAGTCACTCCGTCCTCTTCGGACAAACCCTGGCGATGAGAGTCCCTGGATGCCGATCTCGCCAGACGGTTCACAACGCGGGCGAGCCTAAGCATCGTCGCGCGGGGTGGCGTGGGTTGCCGCCTCAGGCGCCAACTGGAACGGCATTTCGGTCTGCACGCCGGGCGAGAGGGCTGGCATCGAGCATGCCACGCCGCCTTGGCGCGGTGAACACGTGTTCAAAGTAGACGGGGCGATTCAGCGTTCAAGGTGGCCAACGGCACTACGTGGCATATCATTGCGTTTTCTACTACGCCGTCATGGCAACAACGCTGGTTGACAGGACACTAGCAGGCTGTTGAGAAAGCCCCATTCAGTGCAAAATGCAGCATTCCGCCATTGACTGAAGCCACTCAGCATGCGAACACCGGACGTTCAGCAACTCGGATTGTTCTCCTACGTATCGGTCGAGGCACGCGTTCCGCCGGATCATCCCATTCGTCAGTTGCGGGAATTGGTTGACGGAATCTTGGCAAATATGGACGAACTATTCGAGTCGCGTTATGCCAGGATCGGGCGGCCGTCCATTCCGCCGGAACGGTTGCTTCGTGCATCGCTGTTGCAGGTCGTGTACAGCGTACGCAGCGAGCGACTGCTGATGGAACAGCTGGACTACAACCTTCTGTTTCGCTGGTTTGTTGGCCTGAATATCGACGATCGAGTATGGGACCATTCCACCTTCTCGTTCAATCGAGATCGGTTGTTCGATGAAGAGATCGCCCAACGATTTTTCGATCACACCGTGTTGGTGGCGCAGCTCAAACAGCTGGTGAGTAACGAGCACTTTTCGGTGGACGGAACACTGTTGGAGGCTTGGGCCTCTCACAAGAGCTTTCGCCCGAAGGACGGCGACGGTAGCGATGACAGCGGAAACTTTCACGGTCAAAAGCGCAGTAACGAAACACACGAATCTACGACGGATCCCGACGCACGCTTGATGCGCAAAGGTGCTGGCAAGGAAGCCAAGCTGTGCTACCAAGCCAGCACATTGATGGAGAACCGGAACGGTCTGCTGGTGGGAGTTGATGTACGCCATGCGACTGGGACATCCGAGCGAGAAAGCGGCCTGTTGCTGGTCGACGAAATGCTCCTGGGCGCCGGATGCACATTGGGTGCAGACAAAGCCTATGACACTCATGCTTTCGTAGCCGCGTTGAAGGAGCGTGGTATCAAGCCTCACGTTGCCCAGAACAATAGCCACCGTCGAAGTGCAGTTGACGGACGCACCGCATCAAGCAAGGGATACGCGATCAGCCAGCGGGTTCGAAAGAAGATCGAGCAAGGATTTGGTTGGGTCAAGACCATCGGTGAACTTCGAAAGCTGACTCGCGTGGGACTTCCGGCTGTGCGCGCATGGGTTACTTGGACATTCGCCGCCTACAACTTGATCCGCATCGGTGGCATCCAAGGATGGTGGAATCCTTCGCCGACGTAGCTCGCAAGTCCCACACTATCGATCAGCTACTGCACCACGAACGAACACTTGGCCAGCTTGATCTGGGCGGAAATTGGGTTTTCTCAACGGCCTGCTAGAGAAAAATCAGGAAGGTGTGCGCAGTTCGGATTTCTTCTGTCCAGCGGAACACGTTTGCTGTGCGTGTTTCCGAAATGATTTCGCCGCAACTTCAATCACACGATTGAAAATACCTAAGTTGGCGCACAACACAATTAGCTTGCTAGCTGGCGACACAGTACCGCGAAGATCGATGATCGGGAACCGCCAGGGTGAGAAGTTCGAGTCGAACTAAATACCGTAGGCGAATTTCGGCGGTTGGGCGATCCGGCAAAACGAGCATGTGCATACCTGGCTCACAGTCTCGCCGTAGCACGCGATCCGGCCACTGGACGAGCGCAAAGTACCAAACGTCGGAAACGCACAAAAAGGGCGACCAAGGAGGGAGCGAAGCGTATAACGAACCGTCGGCGCATAGAATGCTGGCCAGGAGAAACTGGAAGACGAGTTGAATGCACTGTCACGTCCGGACAAGGCCTCCCACCACGCAGAGACAACGGATTGAGGAAGAGGCGGGTGACGGCCGGCCCCCTACGTACTTCGACTCCTGCAACGAGTCGATCCCCGGCTCCGCGACAGGGGGGCTTGTGTTCCGTCAGCGTTGGGAGCTGTTCGACTTGTGATGGTGGATGAGCGAACCAGGTCGACTGCTACCGGGCGCTGGTCACGCAGGCATGTAAGCCGCTAGTGAACGAGCAACGACAGGAATGCCATGGTGAACGGATGGCTATTTGCCTGCATATATATATTATGTCAAATACGATGACAGAATAGAGTCCGCTTGCGACGAATGGTCCTGCGTCCGGTGTTCCTGGCGGGCATGCGGCTTCCGCGATTCCGGAAGGCCCCCACTACCGACCTGCACCTCTGGCGAGCGAATCCAACGAATCCAAGTAGGTCACCAGTGCCCACGCGTTTCCGAGGCGAACAAGCTCAGCGGGCGTACGTCCATGCAGTTCCGGAATGGGCTCACGCTCGTACCAGTCCATGATGTCTGGTCGATTGGGCAGGCGATGCGTCGCCACCTTGATTACCCACCGGGCCTCGCCGGCGAAGGGATCCGGGAGCTTGCTCACCATCCGGGGGCTCCCGCCAACACCGCGCTGACCATCAACGGCGACCGGCCTTGACGTGGTGCCGCAGGGGAAATGGCGCGTGTGCCAATTTCGACTCCACGGCGGCAAACACCGGATTCACGGCCTTTTCATCGAGCAGGTAGCGGGCAACGGCTTCGGCGGCGACATTTGCCAGTTGCAAAGGCAAGGGATCCGCGGGCTCTTCCCAGAAACGTAGTTGAAGATCGCGAATCCAGGTGGCGTCAGGCAGACGCGTTCGCGCGCGAACGTATTCCCCCATTGCCTGCTGCTCACTTCTGGTTCCGGGATTTGCAGTCACCAGAACCGTGCAAGGCTGGCGACCGGGCGTGCGGGCAACCTGATCGTAGGCCAGCAGGCTGTTGGCCAGCGCCTGCCAGGCGATCGTAGGACCGACTCCCGGCTCGCCACCTTCCGACACTCGTTCGCGCAGCACGACAATCGCGATCTCAACGGGGGTGCGCGCCACCAAGGCGGCAACCGAGCTCTCCTCGGCCGTCGTGCTCCAGAAAGGCTCCGCCAACTGCGGCGCACGCTCTTTCAGCCATGAGGTGCCGGAACTGGAATGCGGCGGAGTCCCCCGCTCTGCGCGAACGGCGCTCCACGCCTGGCTGAGGGTATGCCAGGCGGTTGCGATCACGGGCCAGCACAACGCCTGGACATGGATCTTTTCCCCGTTCGCGGCACGGGCATGCGCTGTGCCCGCGAACGCCATGCGATCCAGCGCCAACGGTTCAACGGATTCTGATCGCACCGGTGGCTGGGCAACTGGCCCTCGCGGCCGTCGGGAAAGAGCGTCGCGCTTGATCGGTAAAGTCATTCCGGTGCCTCGTGGTCGCCTTCGGGGTCGCGCTTCGCTACCAGCGCTCACCTGCGCCAGCACCACGATGTCATGACCATAAGAAATGATGCGCCATACATTCTAGTCGATGTTTAATACATCATTCCAGCGTAATCATTTTCGGAAGCCGGCGCCGTCAGGGTGGCAATTTCTGCCCAACTTCAGGATCATCCCGCGCTCGCTTCCGCCCAGGCACTACCTCGCCCACCTCGATGTACAGCGCCCTTCCTAAATCACTGCAGGTATCCGGCCGTCCAACGGGCGCAGCAGGGACGTCGCCATGATTACCGCCGCGCAACTTCGCGCTGCGCGCGCCTTGGCAGGTATGGACCAAAAGACGTTGGCCGAAAAAGCGGGCGTGTCATTGCCGACCATTCAGCGGATGGAGGCCAGCCCCGGCAACGTCCGCGGCGTGGTAGACACGCTTGCCAAGATCATCGCCGCTTTGGATACCGCAGGCATCGAATTGATCGGCGAAAACATGCCCAGCCAGGGCTCGGGGCGTGGTGTACGCCTCAAGGCACCCTCACAGTAGGTCTGCGGAAGCAAGGGAACTGGTGCCTGTCGCGATGGTGCGGCTCGGACGGCAGCGAGAATGCCGCAACAGCGCCACCAGGGGCTGTGCCCACCAGCACTCGCCAGTAGAGCAACCTCGGGCCTGGCACGCCAGGGTCAAAGTTATTACAGATCAATTAGTTAAGAATAGTTTTGAAACAAGTACGCGAGTAATGTCCGGCTGCAGACGGACTCGTCTCACGATGCCAGCACAGAGCCGATATGATCGCCGCTTTACGCGAACGGGGTCGGCGCCCGATCAGTGAGGTTCGTGCCACGCCTGGATCATTGGGCGGTAAGCGTTAACTCCCCGGCGTCCTTCCCCTCTCGCGCGAAGCCCCGAAAATGGGCGCCGACACGACGGGTGTCGAGACGAGTGGAGATGAGGTATGGCGAGCAAGGCGGCAGGTATTCGGATTCGACGCAGCGAATCGCAGTGGCGAGAGGTGTTGTCGCGATTGGAGCGCAGCGATCTTTCGGTCGCGGCGTTCTGCGAGCGCGAAGGGATCAGTGCGGCCAGTGTGTATCGGTGGCGTGGCTTGCTGGTCGATTCGCGTTTGGCGCCGGCGGCTTCATCGCGTAAGTCGCCTTTCGTGGATTTGGGTGTGGTAGGTGCCAGTGCCGCATCGTCGCCGATTTCGGGAGCGAGTCTTCGCACGGAGATCCGGCTGGATCTGGGCGGTGGCCTGGTGATTCACGTGGTGCGCGGCTGATGTTCTTTCCGGAAGGCCAGATCCGCGTGCAGCTGTATGGCCATCCGGCGGACATGCGCAAGTCGTTCGACGGATTGAGCGCTTTGGTGCGTTCCGATCTGCGCTGTGATCCGCTGAGCGGACAGCTGTTCGTCTTCGTGAACCGGCGTGGTACGCAGACGAAAGTGCTGTACTTCGACCGCAGCGGTTGGTGCGTGTGGAGCAAGCGGTTGGAGCGCGGTTGTTTCATCCGTGATTGGCGCAAGGTGCGATCGCGCGAGATGGACTGGACGGCGTTGAAGCTGTTGCTTGAAGGGATCGATGTAGCGAATACGTCTAGGCGCAAACGCTACGTTTTGCAGCGCGGGAATGCCGATACATCGTGTACACAATCGCGTACGCTATGACCATGAAACGTCCTTCGCCAGCAGCGACATTGACACTGTCTGAAGCGGCTCAAATGAGCCCGCAGCAGGTGGTCGATCTGGCTGGCACACTGACGAATCGGATCGACACGCTGGCGAACGAATTGGACTGGCTCAAGCGCCAGATATTTGGCCAGAAAAGTGAGCGCCGTTTGATCGACAACCCGGCGCAGATGGCGCTTGATGCGATGCTGATCGATCCGGCAAAGATTGCGTCATTGCCGGCGTCGTCACAGGTTGTGCCTGCCCATGTTCGGAGCAAACCGCGTACCGATGCGGCGCAGAGCGAGAGCGTACCGTTCTTCGACGAATCACGTGTACCGATGTATACGGTGGTCGTCACCACACCGCGGATGGATGCGCTCGCGCCGGATGCGTATGAGCACATCGGCGACAAAGAGAGCTTCCGGGTGGCGCAGCAGCCGGCCAGCTTTGTGGTGATCAAATACGTGCGGCCGGTGTACAAGCAACGCGATACGGGTGAACTGTTGTGCGCGCCCGCGCCTTCCGGCGTGCTCGAGGGCAGCCGCGCCGATGTGAGCTTTTGCGCGGGCCTCTTGGTCAACAAATTCCGCTACCACCTGCCGTTCTATCGCCAACACCAGCAACTGGGCGATGCCGGCATTACCGTGAGCCGCCCTTGGCTCAACCAGCTCAGTCAGCAGATCTGTGCGTTGCTGTATCCGATCTATGAGGCGCAGCTGACCTCGATCCGCGACAGTCGCGTGATCGCGATGGACGAGACGCCGATCAAGGCCGGACAGGCCGGCAAGGGCAAGATGAAAACCGGCTACTTCTGGCCGGTATACGGCGACAAGGACGAGGTGTGCTTCCCATTCGCCACTACACGAGCGCACACCGTGGTCGCCCAAACGCTGGGTCTGCATCAGCGCGACAACGCCGTGCTGGTGTCCGACGGCTACGCCGCCTATGCGCGCTACGCGCAGCAAACCGGCGTCACGCATGCCCAATGCTGGGCGCACTGCCGTCGTGAGTTCTTTGACGCGCAGAGCAGCGACCCCGAGGGCACCGCACAAGCGCTGGAGCTGATCGGCGCGCTCTACGAAATCGAGCAAGACATACGCGATCGAAATCTTGCCGCCGAAGACAAACAGAACTTCCGCGCCACGCACAGCAAACCCCGGATCGAGTGGTTCTTTGACTGGGTCGAACAACAACGACGACGACCAGACCTATTACCCAGCAATCCCTTCACCAAGGCACTCAGTTATGCCTGGGAACGGCGTGTCGCGCTGTCGGTCTACCTGACCGATCCCGATGTACCGATCGACACCAATCATCTCGAACGCAGCTTGCGGCCCATCCCCATGGGACGCCGCAATTGGCTCTTCTGTTGGACAGAGCTGGGCGCCAAGCACGTCGGCATCGTGCAGAGCCTGATCGTTACCTGCCAGCTACACGGCATCGATCCTTACACCTACCTCGTCGACGTCCTACAGCGCGTCGGCCAACATCCCGCTTCACGCGTTCATGAGCTCACGCCCAGACTTTGGAAACAGCACTTCGCTGACGCCCCGCTTCGATCCATCCTCTACACGCTGCAGCGGGAAGGTGGCAAGTACGTCCGGTAGTTAACGGTTACATTGGGCGCGCAGGAATCGGGATAGAAACGATGGAAGTTTGGTGGGTCTGTGGAATCACCGTCGTTGCTATCGCGCTGTTCATCAGCGAACGATGGCCGGCGGAAATCGTGGCGCTGCTGGTCCTCGGGGCACTCGTCACAGTGGGCTTGGTCACGCCCAAGGAAAGCCTGAGCGGATTTGCGAATCCAGCCACGATCACGGTCGCGGCAATGTTCGTGGTAAGCGCCGCACTGCGCGAGACGGGCGCATTGGATGGTTTGGCGCGGCTGCTGGCCCTGGTGGGCGTCAATGGCCCTGCCCTCCTGCTGACCATGATTGCGCTGGTCGCCACGGTATCCGCCTTCATCAACAATACGGCGGCGGTGGCGGTCTTTCTTCCGGTTGTACTCACGGTAGCGCACCAACGCCACATTCCCACCTCGAAGCTGCTGATCCCATTGTCTTATGCGAGCCAATTCGGTGGCGTGTGCACCTTGATCGGCACTTCCACCAACTTGCTGGTCAATTCCGTCACCAAGAACGCGGGCCTGCCGAGCATCGGCTTGTTTGTGGCTGAACAGCGCGATGTAGGTATCGGAGACGTGGTGGTACGCGATGCCGCCGTAGCCGCCATAGCGGATGTGGTATGACGCGAGCAGGTTCTGGTCGTACAGGTCGTACTTGGTGCCGTCGGCGGCCGCCGACTTGCCATCGCCCCAGAACTTCGGCAGCTGCAGGCCGGCATAGCTGTTGATGATGTCGCGGCACGCCGCGGCGAGTTTGTTCGCGTCGACGTGCCGGCGGTTGACGAACGAGAGCATGTGCGAAGAAATCGCGCCGCGGAAATGGCGTGCAGCCTGGGCTGGCCCGAGGTTGCAGCCGTAGGTG
The DNA here is from genome assembly GCF_025398735.1 of Tahibacter amnicola. Classification (NCBI taxonomy): domain Bacteria; kingdom Pseudomonadati; phylum Pseudomonadota; class Gammaproteobacteria; order Lysobacterales; family Rhodanobacteraceae; genus Tahibacter; species Tahibacter amnicola. The sequence continues at coordinate 3,723,573 of NZ_CP104694.1, read as the reverse complement.
AACGTGGTGGCCACGTACCGTGCGGTCGGCTGGTCGATCTTTGCATCGGAACCCGACAGCGGCCCGAAATGCCGACTCCATCCCGTCCAATGCGCGGTGTCGCACAGCACCTCGATGACGCTGCGCTCGCGCATGCGATCGAGGATCACCGTTTCCAAGGCGCGGGCGCTGCTGGTGGCGTCCTTGGCTTTGGTGCGCTTGAGTACCGGAATGCCGTCTTCGTCGATGACGACCTGGCCGTTTTCGAGGTAGCCCGCGTCGGTCAGCTCGGCCGTCTTCGACAACCGCAGATGCAGGGCGTTGACGAACTCGGTCGCGGTCGCCGGCAAACCCAGCTGGCGGCAATAGTCCGGCAGCAACGGCTCGCACTCGCTCCATGGCAGCAGCTGGTCGCGGTAGTCCGCGGCGAGCTGTTCGCGACCACGTGCAATCTCTCACCGGCCGATAGCGTGCGTTACAAAGAAGCATTGGAGCGCCTCGTGCAACACAAAGAGATTTCCGTGGTTTCGCCGGACGGTGCTCGTCGCCTGAAAGCCTCGACGATCGGTGACAAGGACCAGTTGCTCCCGGCTACTCAGCGATCATTCTTGGGCTTTTGAACGTCCGCGCATCACAAATACTTGATGCGCCGATTGTCGAAAGCAGGCTTGGTTCCCTCGAGTACGTCGACGACGTGACGATTGGTCGCCGGGTTCTCGATCGATCCCGCGGCGTAAGAAATACGAGATCGCGTTTTGCGATCGAAGTTGGACCAGATGATCTGCTCGGCGTCGCACACCACCGCAAGGTTCGGATTGTGCGTCGCCATGATGATTTGCCGGCGCTTCTTGGCCTGCGTAAGCACAGGAACCAGGAGGCTGACGACGGTTTCGTTGTCGAGGTTCTCCTCTGGCTGATCGAGAATGATGGGATTCCTACCCTTGTCGACGAGAAGGTAGAAAATGAGGAGCAATGCCCCACGCTGCCCAGGCGATAGTTGTTCGATCTGCGTGTCTTGAAATAGCAGCGAGTAACGCGGCTCAAGGAAGGACATTCCGTACACCAGGTCGTAGACCTCGCTCGCCGTCTTGTCTTTTCTGAGCAACGGGGCAATGCCAATGACCGCCTTGCCCCCACTGCTGGTCGCGGCCGAGGCTATTTTTCCGCTCAGCTGATCTGCAAACGCCAATGCCTCCTCGCGCTTATTGAAGTCCAGCGGCTCGGCAAGCCTTCGTACGGCGTTGAAGCTGTCGTCCTCGCCACGGAACTCGCCAACAGTCTGCTTGATGAGCGTGAACAAGCTCGTTGCGAATGCATCGATCGATCCAGCCAAGGTCGCTCGAAACTGCAATTTGTAGTCGTCCCTGATCAGACTGTTGTTCTGGATGAGATCCTGCACGGGTTTGAAAAGCTCTTCACGAGCACGGCGCTGGGCATCTAACGTATCGAAGATCTCGCCGGCGATCTCGGCGCGGCGTGCTCGATGTTGCTCAAGCAGGCCTGGCAATTCGTCAATCTGGGCGATACGTGCCTCAAGACCCTTGAACGTGTCCGGTGCGTCGGCCGTACCCGTCAATTCCGTCTGCTTCGCCGTCCAGTTTTCGATCGATTTGAGATGGTTCTGATAGAGAAGCTGGGGCTCGTTGAGTTTGGCTTTCAATTCACCCTGTTTCGCGACCAGCTCACTCCTACGTTGCGTCACCGTCGCCGTCGACGCCTTGAGTCCTTCCTGCTCACTGGCGACCGCAGCCGCGCACTCGTTGAGGGGTTGGTTGGTGGTAGTGAAAGAGGCGATCTGGGCAACCTTCAAGCCCAAGGTTGCGAGATCTCTGGCCGTGTCCTCAACAAATTGCCCATAGGTGCGCTCGATCAGGCGCAGCTGTTCGCGCACGTTCTGAATCGCTTTCAGTTTCGAAGCAATGGCCGATGACGCCGTAGAGTCGCTGAGTCGTTGCTGATCTAGCTGCTGCAGTTCCTGCGCGATGGCATCCAGTGCGCTGGACACCTGCTGTTGCTCGGGTGTCAGCTGATCGTCCGGTTTGGGCAGATCAGGCGGGCGAAGCTTTTGGTGCTCATCGATCTGTCGTTGCTTTAGGGCTAGCTGCTCCTCCAGCGACCGCTTTACGTCGGGCTGAAGCTGCTCCTCATAGGTTGCGATTTCCTGATTGATTCGGCGCAGGTCCTTGCGAAACTCGTTGAGCTGCTGGCGGACGGTCTTTTCCTGCTGTTCGATGAGCTGGTCGAAGTCGAGTGCGCCGAGTCGGATGGCCTCATCCGCGTGGGAAAAAATGACAGATCGCAGCTCGTTCTCAAAGGCGTCAGAGCGCCCACTGACATGGGCGTTGCAGAGCTCTTCAAAATGCCCTTGCGGGATGTACCTAACCAGCTCGACCTTTTCTGACGACGGATCGCTATTCAGGTTACGAGACTCGTTGCTTCCATCCAGCCAGTTAATCTTCGCGACGAAGTGCTTTGCCGGATCGCCGGATTTTCCACGGAACCGGTTGCGGGTAAGAAAGGTGAAATGGCTCGATTGGCGAGAATTGCCCAGCAGAGCGAGCACATCCGTCAACGCGCTCTTGCCGCTGCCCTTGTTTCCGATAATGGCGACCAAGTCCGTATTCAGTGGCAGCTTCGTTCCCGTCAACCAATCGCCGCTCGGATTCGACGTGGGTTCTTTTTCAACCTCGATGGACTCGATGAAGTAGTGTTTGTTCGCGGCTACTTCGGCCAGTTTTGGCGGTAGTTCCTGGCCAATATGGGAGCGTTTGGCAGGCTCCATGATTGCCTGCTGCAGACCACGAAACGTAGGGTCCGCCTTGATCCATGTGGCCTTTCCGGATGGAAAATCGCCATACCCTCGGCGGTCGTTGTCCCCTGGCGTCCCAACGAAGCAATGGGCGTCGCTGCCGGCGACCACAAGACGCGGAACCCGCTGCAATCCCTGCTGAAAATCGTCGATATATTTCGCGTTGCCCGGTGTCGGTTCGTTGACGAACGCGCCACGAATGTCGAGGTTCCGCGATTCGAAAATGGGTGAACTCCGGACCAGCCCGAGAAAGTAGGCGTAGTGTTCTTGCCACTTCACCTCTTTCAATCCGTCGCTGGTGTCATACGGCATGTACCCAATGGCCTGGTCGTTCGGCACTCGAGCGATAGCGTCCTGGTAGCTTTCGCAGGTCAGTTCGGCGATTTCGGCGCCCGCAAGATAGGCCTTGGCATCGTCGGCATCGACCTCGGCCTTCTTGTGTCCGTGAAGAAGAAGCTTCGGCTCGCCGATGTGGTTGCGTGCAAGGTCAACAAGGGCCGCGTCGGATAGGGGGCGATTGACCAGGCTGAGTTTAAGGCGGGATTGAAAGTCACGTAGGGTCTGATCATCGACGTGATCGGAGAACAGGACGTGCGCGTTGAGGCGCACTTTCGTCGGAGCCGCCAGGCGCAGCTCAATGCCGGGAAACACCGTCTTGGTGAGCGGAGGAGCGTCGGCGTCTTTGAGGCGGTTCCGCAACGCGAACCAGCCGTCGAAGGTCCAGTAGTCCATCAGCGCGAACACCGCCGGCGTGGCTGCGTTCAAGGCTGCGATCATTTCGTCGACGAGCGGCTTGTTGGCGTCCGATAGCGGATCGCCCTGAAACTTCTTCCCGCGCCAGTGAAAGGAGGCGGGAGTGTGAACGTGCAGATCCCACTGCCGCCATTCCGAGCCGCGCTCGTAGGTCGTTTCGTCAGCCATGGTGTCCCCCTTGTTCCAAATGATACTGCTGGTCGGAACGTCGGAGGGAACCCGGTATTTCATACGGTTTCCCGGTGCTCGTGGCGGTGCGGGCCGCCTAACGCGGGATAACCTCTCATTATCCTGTGTTAAGTGTCTGCCCAATTCTGCTGAACTTGTCGCCTTGAGTATTACGTAATTACGTGGTATGTAATGCAGTACGAAATACACTGAGGATGATGCGATGGCACGCGGCGGCGTCTACAAGACCGAAGTCGAGAAGGCGCGCAATGCGCTGCTGGCCCAGGGCAAGCACCCCTCCGTGGATGCGCTACGCGTGGCACTCGGCAACACCGGTTCCAAAACCACGATCCACCGGTACCTCAAAGAGCTCGAGGCGGAGGACGCGAAGGGCGTCGGCGGGAAATATCCGATTAGCGATACTTTGGCGGATCTCGTGAGCCGCCTGGCCGGCCAGCTCAATGCCGAGGCTGATGCTCGAATCGCCGAAGTCCAGGCGCGCTGCGAAGCCCAGCTGCGCGATAGCGCGGCCGCGCTGGAACAAGCCCGCCAGGAAACCACCACGCTGACCGCCCAACTGCGCCGTGCCGAGGAGACGCTGCAGACCGTCCAGGCCGAGCACGAGGCTACCCAGACCGGCCTAGCCGACGCGATCGCCACGGTGCGGCAGCTCGAAGAGCGTGTTGCCGGCGTAACCGCACGCCTGGCCGAGCGCGACACGCACGTGCAGTCCCTGGAGCAGAAGCACACGCACGCCCGCGAGGCGCTGGAGCACTACCGGACCGCCGTAAAAGAACAACGCGACCAGGAGCAGCGACGCCATGAGCACCAGGTGCAGCAGCTGCAGGTGGAGCTGCGCGAAGCGCGCGACAGCCTCACCGGCAAGAACCAGGAACTGCTGCAGCTTAACCGCGACAATGTCCGCCTGACCGAACACGGCGGGCAGCACGACCGCGAAGCACGCGACCTCCGAGCGCAGGTGCGCCGGCTCGACGAGGAAGTCCAGGCGCTCAGGCCCGTTGCTCGGGAGCGGGACGCCCTGCAGCTGCGCTGCGCGCAGGAGCAGGTTGCTGGCGACGGCTTGCGCATCGACGCGGCGGCCATGCGAAAGGCGCTGGAAACCGAACAGGCGGCACGCCGGGCTGCCGAAACAACCGCCACCCAGGCCACCAGCCGTCTCGATGCGCTGGAAAAAGTGCTCGCCCAACTCGGCCCGCTGAGTCAGCTTGTCGCGACGTCGGCACCAGTGACAACAGGGATTGATCCCTGATGTAGCTGCGGCCGGGATTGTGCGCCACCTCGCGGACCGTCGAAAACATCGCGATCTACTGTACGACTAATTGCACTTCCAGAATCCGCGTATCAGCGGATATGCTTTCTCACCAAGACCGAGGACACCATGGCCACCGATACCTTCGGAACCGCGATCGCTGCCGCCCGGCGCGCCAAGGGACTCAGCCAGAAGGAACTTGCCGAGCGGGTGAAGCTCGCCGATGACACCGGCAATGTGAAGTCGATTTCCCCCCAATATCTCAACGACATCGAGCACGACCGCCGCAGCCCGTCCTCGGCCCAGCTCGTGACCCAGTTTTCGCGTGTCCTCGATCTCAACGCGGATTACCTCGCGTTCCTCGCCGACCGCTGGCCGGATAGCCTGCGACGTCAAATCAAATCGGAAGAGGATTTCACCACGCTGGTGACCGCATTCCGGAAGCAGGCGGCCAAAGCGCGCTAGGCGTGAAACTCATCCCCGATCCTACCGGCCGATTCGCCCAGCGCCCGTTCTACGAGCCGGGCGAACTCGACATGGAGTGTGAGAAGGTGATGTCGACCTTCCTGCGTTCCCTGTATGGCAAGGTCGAATATCCCGTCCTCACCGACGACTTGACCAAGCTGATTGAGCGTCACGTCGACGATTTCGATTCCTACGCCGACCTTGCGACCCGGTACGGGGAAGGTGTCGAGGGTGTAACGGAGTTTCGCCCGGGCAAGAAGCCCATCGTCCGGATCCACGAGATCCTGGCCACCGACGAATTCCGTGAGAACCGGCTGCGCACGACGCTGACGCATGAGCTGGGGCACGTGCTCTTCCATGCGTGGCTCTTCGATCAGCGATCGGCGCCTTCGCTGTTTCCGACGAAGCCTCGCCCCGACGATGTGCAGGTGTGCAAGCGCGACACCTTGCTCAACGCCCCGCAAGTGGATTGGATGGAATGGCAGGCAGGCCACGCCTGCGGCGCTTTCTTGATGCCAGGATCGCGCGTGAAGAAGGTGGCGCAGGAGGTGGCCGCACGCGCTCCGCCGCCGTCGCTCGAACCCCTTGTGCCTGATTCCGACTACGGTCGTGCGCTCATCATCACGTTATGTGAGCGATTCCATGTGTCCCGTGATGCCGCCCAGGTGCGTGCGCACCGCCTGGGCCTTTTGTCGCATATCAATCTGAATCTCACGTTCTGAGACCGGCTCCCGGTAGGGTTGCATTGGGACCGATAGAAGAGTAGCGTTCACCGGCAATCCGCTAATCTGCGGATTTGTGGTAACGAAACTTTGCCATGAGGGCACGACGATGACGAAGCACTATCCGAAGGGCCTCGATAACCGCATGCGCGACGAAGATGGCCAGATTCGCAAGAAGCGCAGCGACACGCTCGTCGGAACATTGCGTGAAACCTACGGCGAAGACTTCGCCAAAGGCTACCGCTCCGACGCGGAGTTGGGAACGGTGTTGAAACGCGAGGGCGTGGACTCGCTGGATCAGCTGTTGAAGCGCGGAACCTAGAACGAATTCACGTCCGCTGTCGCACCACGTCCGCCCTCTGAGATAAGGCAGGCATCGCGAGATGAGCCACCATAAGCGACTTCTCCTCTTGCTGGGTATCAGCATCTTTCGCACGACCAGCGAAGAAGAAGCGGTAGCTTCCTTGACCGACGAAGAGGCTCGGCTTCCTCGCACTATTCTTCGCCTCGATACCAGAGAGTTGGATCCGAGCGTCACGACAGGCTTCTGGTCACCCGTCGAAGCGCGTGTACGAACATTCGCGAAGCAAGTCCTCGCGGACCTCGACCAGAACGGGCCGGCGATGGTGCGCTACATCGGGCTCGACGAAGTGCCCACGTTGGTCGCGCTCTCGGCCTTTCTAGGTGATGAGCATCGCATCGAGTGTCGCGACTTGGCGGTCGACACCAAGCGGTTCGAATGGCTCGAACAGGACGCGACGGTCGCCTTCGACAAGGTCGGCGAGCCACGAGACGTCATCGAAGCGGCCCGCGATGTGACCTTGCGCATCGAAGTGTCGTTTACCGTCCACGCCGAGCATGTCGACCAAGTCATTGCACCGAGCCAACGTATCGCCGATGTCACGGTGCGGCCGCGCGGCGTTACACCGATTCCGGGGCTCCTGCAAAGCCAAGCCGACGTGGAACGCGTGCGAGTCGCTGTGCGCGAGGTGTTGGCCGAGCTCGACCGAACACGACCGGGCATCCAAACGATTCACCTCTTTCTCGCGGGTCCAGTTTCCGTATGCCTCGCAGTCGGGCAGGAACTGCGATTGCGCAATGGCCGTCGGGTACAGACCTATCGTTACCGGTCTGACGCGACCCCCGCGCAAACACCGGCAATCCTTCTCACACCTCGTGCGGGTGAAGAAGTGCAGCGTCCATTGACGGCTGACGAAGTTGCCCGCGCTGACACGATCCGAGAACGGTGGCGGGAGGCGCTTAAACAGGTATACGAACACGCGCAGGTGCTGAAGACGCACGGCTCTTGGCCTGGCTATCTGGCCGCACCGCTGGTCGGCGACAACCCATGTCCTTCGGACTTGGCTTCGATCTGGGAGCTAGTCAAGGACGTCGACACGATCAGCCAAGACGATGTCGATGAGTTCTCGTTTGATCGGACAGCGCGGGTCTGGTTTTTCCCCAACAGAATGTTGCTCGACATGGCGGACGCAGGCGGTGATGCCGATCGAGTTAGGAAGCTGGCGCGTGCATTTTTTGGCACGAGTATCTGCACGAGTACCAGTACCTGACGCAGCACACGGTGAGGAACATTGGCGCATTCGCCAATTGTCTCGAGCGACTCGACTACATCGCGGATGCCTACGGAACCCTGCATCAGGTGGACTATGTGGTGCGTCAGAGGCAGGACCATGTCCTCAACGATGCGGACCTGATCGGCTACCTTCGTACGAGCATCACCGAAGCGATCGACGCATTCTGGAGCTTCGAACCCGCAGAGCCCATCACGGTGTGGCAAGAACGTCGGCTTCGACGTTACCTGAATTGGTATTGGCGACGTATCGAGATTGCGCACGCCATCGATCTTTCCGACGCCATGACGCGGCTGTGCCGCCCACCGGTGATCGAGCTGACAGGCCCGCCGATCATGACTGATGCGCGCCGCGTCTACCTGGACCTGGGTCGGATGCGCGGATCGGACAATCCAGAGATCGCACTAATCGACGATCGCAATCGCCTGCAGCGATTTCCGAGCGATCAGAACCTGTCGATTCCAGGGTTGCTGGATGCCTTTCGCTCGCGGCGGAAAGACGTCATCGACAAGTTTTTTGAATCTTTGATCGACCACGCTCGTCAACGTCAATCGTGAGGGCCTCTCCATGACATCGTCCATCTCTCAACGCAACCTGGCGCTGCTCCTTCAAGAGCTCGACATCCCCGATTCGGCGTACGAGCGTGCCGATCAGCGCTATCAGAATCTTGGAGACTTTTTCGCAAGCGCCCGTGCCGCGTGCTCGAAGCATTCGCCTCACATCTTTCCTCAAGGTTCCTTCCGGCTGGGCACTGTCATTCGGCCGCTCGGCAACGATGAGTACGACCTGGATGTGGGCTGCCGCTTGCGGGAGGGTGTTACTGAGGCCACACACTCGCAGCAAGACCTCAAACGGGTGGTCGGACGAGATCTCCAAACCTACCGAAACGATCGACAAATTGAGGCACCGCTTGAGGAAAAGCATCGGTGCTGGCGCTTGGCTTATCAGGATGAACTGGCGTTTCACATGGATGTCGTCCCGTCGATCCCAGGCAACGCACTCCATCGGCAAGTGTTGCAGGAGCGGATGCGCAACAACGGCATTGACCCGACAGTTGCCGCCAACGTCGCTCAGCACGCTGGCTCCATCACCGACAACCGCTCTCTCGACTACCGGGAGTTGAACGCCACGTGGAAGCTCAGCAACTCCGAAGGGTTTGCGTTGTGGTTCGAATCGCGCATGCGGCAGGCACAAGCCCTGCTCGAGCGAACCGCCGCCATGGCAGGGACAACGGTGGACCGCTTGCCCTCACGGCGCTGGAATTCTCCTTTGCAGGCGGCGATTCGCATCCTCAAACGCCATCGCGACGTGATGTATCAGAAGAACCCTGACGCGAAGCCCATCTCGGTCATCATCACCACGCTGGCAGGCCAGGCCTACCAAGGTGAGAACGACCTTGAGACCACGTTGGCAGGCGTCCTGGACCGCATGGGTGGATTTGTTCGTCCTGCCACACCTCGTGTACCCAATCCGGTGAATCCCGTGGAGGACTTTGCGGACAAGTGGGCGGACCCTTCGTACGCGCATTTGGCGCTAGAGCGAAACTTTCACGCTTGGCTCGCGCAAGCCAAGGCGGATTTTGCAAGCTTGAGGAACGCGAACGCGGTGCCCCTGTTGGAACGGGCGCTAGCGCATTTCAAAGTGTCCGTGGGGCAGGATCGGCTAGAAAAAGCGATCGGCGCCGGCACCCCGGCATCGGCGCCGACGCCCGCAACCATTGAGCCGACGACTCGGCCTTGGACTGGACCTTGAGCGTGGTGCCCGGACTCGCTGAGTTTCTAGCGGAGCAGCCGGATCTCCGGTTCGCTTCCTGCGACCAAGAGAAGCTTCTTGTGGAGGGAGTTTATCTTTTAGACGCGGAGCACCCTGCAGCAGGCCGCGTCGTGCGTGAATTTCAGTTGTCGGTGCACATTCCGCCATCGTTCCCGAACGTGCCCCCCGTGGTGTTTGAGAACGGCGGCGTTATTCCGTGTGAGCCGGACTTCCATGTCAACGGCCACGACGGATCGCTCTGTCTCGGTTCGCCCCTAGCGCTCCGACGCGTTCTTAGAGCCCACCCCGAGCTGCGGGGCTTCTTGGTCCACACCTTGCGTCCGTACTTGTACGCGGTCAGCGTCAAACTGGACCGCGGCGGCCCCTTCGTCTTTGGGGAGTTGCGCCACGGTTCCGAAGGCAAGCTCCAGGATCTTGCCGACGATCTCGGCATTGCCGAGTCTTGCGTATTAGCTGCACTGAATCTCGCACTTTTACCTGATGAGGAAGCTTGCGAAATGCCATGCCCGTGTGGCTGCGCGAAAGCACTCGCAGAGTGCTCGCTGCGCGATCGCATAGCGGACCTGCGTTCTCTCTCTAACAAGCGGGAACTCGAGTCGTTGCGTGACGAGTTTGTGTACGGGGGACTCCTCGCAGACTTGAAGGAAACTACGCGTCAGATCACAGCTGCTACCGCGCGGCTACGGTCAACTTAACGAGGCCTACTGATGAACGTTGCCCCGCAGCTGGCATTCGATCTGCTTAATGCCTTCGCGCGAGCGGAATTCGCGCTCAAAGGAATTCGGCGATTGTGCATAGGCAACGAAGGCAACAACGCTTCCGCCAACTGGGACCGTTTCGCCAGCGACATCGCGATCCAACTCGCCACGGCCTTCGGATTGCTGCCTGAAACCAAAAAGATTCTGCTAATCGATCCCCCCATGAAGGAAGTAGTCCGTGGCGGTGTCGCAGTTTTCGAGCACATGCCGTTGCAAGGCCCTGAAGGGGTGCAACTCCTGTCTGCCGTTCGGCGCGTGCGCAACAACCTTTTCCATGGGGGAAGGAGAGGCCCGAGCGCTATGCCGGCCATGACGCGCAGTTAGTCTCCGCAGCGGTCGAAGTGATTTACGCGGCCGTTGCTTGTCACCCTGACGTCAACCATCGGTTCCACGGCCACTAAGGGCGTCGTCGTGACTACACTCGACGATTCGTGACCATCAACCCAGTCAGACTCTGCCTGCGTTAACCAGTCCGTGCTCCGGCGCCGATAGCCGTCACACCCCATCGGAGAGCCCAATGTCGAATTCCGAATACGAAGACAGGCATAGCGCTGAAATGAACATTAAATCCATCGAGGCGCGGCTGGATCGATGGAAGCGGTCGCTGTGTCCCAGCATCAGTATTGCAGGACTGCTTGCGCGATCACCGGTTGCCCACAAATGGAAAGCGCCCACCCGTTGCATCGTGGTAAGGGAGGCACTTTTTTGGCGCATGCATGATATCGGCCGGCAGTTCGTCTCGTGCGTTGAGGCCGAACATACGTTAGGCGCATTGATGTTGCTTCGGGGCGCACTGGAAACGCTGGCACTGGCGATTTATGTCAACGACAAGATCGCGAAAGTCGTGACGGGCGAGCTCGCATTCCTAGATTTTGAGGAAGCCACTAAAAAATTTCTTATGGGCTCCAAAGATAAATCCACTTCGATCGGCGCCGTCAACATCCTTACCGCACTAGCCAAGGCTGCCGAAAAATACCCGAATCTGCAGCAGATGCACCAAGACCTCAGCGAAGTGATTCACCCGAATTTCGCTGGCGTGACCGGCGCATACTCAACGGTTGACCGCGAGAACTTCGAGACACGGTTCGCCGTCGACATCTTTCGCCATCACGGCTGGAAGCAAGATCCGATCGCGCACTATGCGTTTGCCGCTTTCGAGCAAGAATACAATTCGACCGCAACATTGCTACCACTGCTTGAGCGCTGGCTGGAAGAGAATGACCAAGCCCTCGAACTTCTCAAGGCAAACAGCGAACCATCGACAGCCGACGATGGCAGCTCGCTTTAGCCGCTCGCTGTGCTCCGGTCATTCGCCTTGAATCGAAACGATCGTCGGTCGATGTTGGTGCGTGCGCGGTTAGTGAAGAAATTCGTCGCCAGACCAATCGCGAAGGCCGCGTATGGACGGACGATGGAATGCTGCCTGTTCGTCGCACTCAGCTACCACGCGCCAAGTCCTTCTTGGAGAACCAGAGCGCAATCGGTTGACTAGTCTGCGGAGCTTCTTGTGAGTTTGCGCGGTTTTTACGGAGATGCGCGCGCGATGAGCCAAGCGCGGCTGAGCTGGCGAAGCATCAATTCTGCGTCAGGCAATGAGACAGCCTTCGATGGTGGTGAGCCATTCTGAACGCCATGGCGAGATGCATCGCCACTCAGCGCAGGCGAGTTCGCCGTGCCGGCAAAGGCCTTCAGTTGCTCGCGAGATACCCCAAGCGCGACCAGTCCTGCTGTTCCCCCTGCGGCGTCAAGCAGCACCTCGTAGAGCCGATACAGTGCGGTCCAATCGTTCAGTTCACCGCTCGAAAGGCGTAGTACTTTCTGGACAGTGTCGTCGACCCTCGCGAACATGATTATCTGAGGTATTGGATCGAACTGCGGCATGCGCTTGGGCTGATCGTCCGGCCCGGTCGTAGTCAGGTTGGCCTCAACGGTCGCACCGACGCGAATTGTTTCGCTTAGGGAAAGGATGAGGTAACGACTGCCATCCGGTCTCCGGAAAGAGACGTCGATCACGCGAAGATTTGCGTGTCGACATAGCAGCACCGACGCCAGCCCCGAGAGCGATCCAAGGTGCTGGCGCGCCGAGACTTCCATTTCATTGTGCTGTTCGAACCCGAGCGTCTCTAAACCCTGCCATTCCAACCGGCGGGCGGTATCGACCTCGACGATGCGTGGGCTCACCTGCGAAGTCTTGCGCACGAGCCAGTTCAGTGCGACCGCGTCGCCATCGATCGTCAGTTCCCACCCCATGGAGCCCTCCAGAATGGGATGGCGAGAACAAATCCAGCCACTGGCCCCCAAGTTTAGGCTTGAACGCGACTACAGGCACCGGGCAGCGGCCTAGCCTCGAACTGCAACGCCTGTTTCGGAACAGCAACTTAGGCTTTGGTCGCTACAAATTGCACGAAAACCGAGGTCACCCCTCGTAGGGTGTGGTCGCGAAAGCGACCGCACGATGGGGCGGTTCCGGAGCCGGTGAGGCCCGACCGTGCGGGCACCTGCGGCGACCACACGCTACGCCACGCATTTCGTAGCGTGTGGTTGCGCGGGTTCCGTGGCCTGCGCAAGGTGCGGGTGCGACAGCGATGGCTACGCCGTGAACTGGCGTCGCATCACCGCGTGGAACCAGGACTCGGGCAACAGCCGGCGCATTCCCAGGAACAGGCCGGCATCCATGCCGACCACGTACTGCGATCGCGGGTGCTTTGACGCTAGAACCTTCCGCAGGCGTTGTGCGACGGCGTCCGGAGCGGCGCCGAATCGCGTGGCTTTGCCGACGGCTTCGCCGAACTTGGCGAGCCCCGATCGATAGCTGTCCGGCGCGTCTCCCGGCAGCTGGGCATTTGCGGCAGCGAGACTGCGCTCCGTCTTCGGAATAAAGTCCGTCTTGATGCCGCCCGGGCAGACGGTCACGACACGAACGCGCTCGTGCCATAGCTCATGCCGCATCGCTTCGCTCAGGCCGAGCACCGCAAACTTCGAAGCATGATAGTAGGCCTCCCATGGCACGCCGATGTAGCTGCCGATCGATCCGATATTGACGAGCTTGGCCGTCTCTCCCGGGTGGGACGCCGCGTAGCGACGGAGCAGAGGCAGGGCTGCACGGCTCAGTCCCGCCAGTCCGAAGAAGTTGGTCTCCATCAGTGATCGGGCGTCCGCTTCGTTCGTGTACTCGAACGCGCCGTTGAGATTGAAGCCGGCGTTATTGACCACAGCATACAGACCATCGCGGCTGCGTTCGTCGATGGTGGCGAGTGCGGCACGGATGTCCTCCTCGCGCGTGACATCGAGCAACACGGGATGAAGTCGTGATGCCCGGTCGACCGGGCAGGCGTTCTTCAGCGCCTCGGCATCCTCCGTTCGCCGGATACCTGCGAACACGGTGTAGCCCTCGTCTACCAGAAGGAGTGCGCTGGCGCGGCCGATGCCGGTCGAGGCACCGGTAAGCAGAATCGTCTTGGTTTGCATGCGTAGTGTTCCGAGGTGGTGGCGGTCGACCGCCCGTGGCGATCCCTTGCATTCATGACGTGCCCCAGCGACGCCGAATCGGCGGGTTCTGCCGAAAGGTCGGCGACGTGGGATGCACCGGCTCACACGCTGATCGGGATCTCCGTGGCGCCGCGCAGATTCATCCGGCCGTTCCAGCGGACCGGACCGGACAACGCCAGTTTGGGGAATCTGCTAACCAGCCGGCCTATTGCCACCCGCCCCTCCATTCGGCCGAGCGCGGAGCCGAGGCAGTGGTGCGGGCCGAGGCTGAACGACACGTGCTGGCGAGCGTGTTCGCGGTCGATCTTCAGCATGTCCGCATCCGGGCCGAACACCCGCTCGTCGCGGTTGGCCGCGCCGAGGCACGCGATCATCATCTCGCCGGCCGGGATCTCGTGGCCGCCGACCTGGTACGGGGCCAGGGTGATCCGGCGGGTCTGGTGAATGGGGCTGTCGTAGCGAAGGAATTCCTCGACCGCGTTGCCGATGAGATCCGGGTTCGACCGCAGCAGCGCATGTTGGTCGGGGTGGCGCAGTAATGCGGTGACACCGTTGCCGATCAGGTTGACGGTCGTGTGGTGGCCGGCGACGTAGAGCAGCAGGATCTGGGACACCAGTTCGTCGTCGGTCAGCAGGTCGCCATGCTGCTCTGCCTGGATGAGGGCAGTGAGCAGGTCGTCACCCGGGTTGTTACGCTTCCATGCGATAGCCTCACGCAT